>NZ_JALIDZ010000013.1 GCF_025397915.1 Microbaculum marinisediminis | reverse complement strand
CGTCGACGCGAACCGTAGCCGCGCCGACCGTCATAACGTCACCTGCTTGCATCGACTTGCCTCCCTTTAGAGGTCGAAGCATGCGCCTCGGCCTTGGCCACCTTGCGCTTGACCGCGATGAAACTGTCGGGACTTACTGATATCGAGTCGATGCCACAGGCCACCAAAAACTCCGCGAACTCGGGGTGATCGCTCGGCGCCTGTCCGCAAAGGCCGACCTTTGTCCGGGAACCCTGAGCGGCCTTTATGACCCTTTCGATCATCCATTTGACGGCGTCGTCCTGCTCGTCGAAGAGCTCGGCGAGGTCTCCGGAATCGCGATCGACCCCAAGTGTGAGCTGGGTCAGGTCATTGCTACCTATCGAGAAGCCGTCGAAACGACTGGCGAAAGCGCTGGCCAAAATGGCATTGGACGGGATCTCGCACATTACATAGATTTCAAGCCCATCCTCGCCGCGTCGAAGACCGTTTTGCGCCATGACTGCGAGTACCCGGTCAGCTTCGGTAACACTGCGGCAGAATGGGATCATGACAATCACGTTGGTCAAGCCCACTTCTTTGCGCAATCTGGAGATCGCTCGACACTCCAACGCAAAACCTTCACAATAGCGGGGCGAATATTACCGCGACGCTCCGCGGAACCCAATCATCGGGTTTTCCTCATCGGGCTCGAACACGGACCCTCCGATGAGATTGGCATATTCGTTCGTCTTGAAATCGCTCATCCGCACGATCACCGGCCCGGGATGGTATACCGCCGCAATGCGCGCTAGACCGTACGTCAACCGATCGACAAAGTACTCCGTCCTGTCAGAATAGTTAGCTGTTAACTTGTCGATCGTTCGCTTCGCGTCGACGTCTTGCAGTAAATCATAGCGGACCAACGCCATTGGGTGGACCTTGATGTGGTTTGCTATCACAAACTCCATGCGCGCCAGTCCCACCCCATCCACGGGCAGACGCCACCAACGAAAGGCTGCCGCGGGATTTGCGAGATTGAGCATCACTTTTGTGCGGGTCTCGGGAACGTCCGATACGTCGACAGTCTCGGCCTCGTAGTCGGCGATGCCCTCGTAGACAAAGCCTTCATCGCCCTCGGCACAGGACACCGTCACATCTTGCTCGTCGTGCAGCAAGCTCGTCGCATCGCCTGCGCCAACGATCGCGGGTAGTCCTAGTTCGCGGCTGACGATTGCTGCGTGGGAGGTGCGGCCGCCCTGATCCGTGACGATCGCTGCAGCCTGCTTCATGATTGGGACCCAATCGGGGTCCGTTGATCTCGTCACCAGAATGGCACCAGCTTTGAAGCGGTCGATGTCGCGAGAATCTTCGATGAGGCAGACCCTCCCCGTGACCACCGCTTCCCCAATGCTAAGCCCGGAAACGAGCTTTCTGCCCTTCGATTTGATACTGTAAGAAACGGCTACCGCTGTCTGTTTTTGGGCCTGAACGGTCTCGGGCCGAGCTTGCAGGATGAACAACTCTCCACTGTCACCGTCCCTCGCCCATTCGATATCCATCGGCGATCCGTAGTGACTTTCAATGATACAAGCCCACCGCGCGAGCGCTATGATCTCGTCGTTGTCCAGCACATAGGCGGCACGCTCGGCCTTGGAGGTGGGCACCGTGCGGGTCGGCTGCCCTCCTTCCTCCGCATAGATTAACTTGCGAACCTTGCTTCCCAGCTTCTTTTCGAGAATCGGACTGACTCGGGGATCAGCAAGCAGTGGCTTGAACACTTGGTATTCGTCAGGATTGACCGTGCCCTGAACAACGGTTTCGCCAAGGCCCCAGGCAGCATCGATCAGCACGACTTTGTCGAAGCCCGTCTCAGTGTCGATCGAGAACATTACGCCGGCGCTGCCGCGATCGGCGCGCACCATCGCTTGGATGCCGATCGACAGCGCAATCTTCAGGTGATCGAATCCCTTTGCCTGGCGATAGATGATCGCACGGTCGGTAAACAGAGAAGCGAGGCAGCGACGGCATGCGTCGAGCAGCATGTCCTCCCCACGGACGTTGAGATAACTTTCTTGCTGTCCTGCGAAGCTTGCTTCGGGCAGATCTTCGGCCGTCGCGCTTGATCGCACGGCAACATCGATGTCAGCCCGGTTCACTCGTCCACCAAGTTCTCGATAGGCGGCGCTTATTTCCGAGGCGATTTCCTGTGGCCACTCGGCGCGTAGAAACCCTCGGCGGATCCGGGATCCGGTTTCCGCTAATGTCGCCTTTCCCGAGGCCAGTTCGTCCAGCGCTCCGGAGATCGTCTGCTCGAGATTGTTCGCCTCGACGAACCGCCAATAGGCATCCGCCGTCGTCGCGAAACCAGGTGGCACTCGAATACCATGGTCTGCCAGATGCCGCACCAATTCGCTGAGCGAGCTATTCTTGCCCCCGACGAGTGATGTGGTCGCGCAATCCGGGTCGTCGAACCAAACCACGAATACTGGCAGTCCCTTCATCCCTATCTCCATCGATCGGGGGCACCCCCGAGGAGGCGAAGTCGATCGCCTCGCATGACGCGATTTGTGGCGTCGTGCTGACGATCTTTCCCGGCATCTCACGACCGCCCCACACTTTTGTGATGGAGGAGTCCATGCTCTCCACACATATTCGCCCACACTTCAACCGGCGTGCTTCTTTGCCAAACCTGCTGACCGGGGCATGTGACCAATACTAAAGAAACATATAGCGGCGCCGGGTATTCGGTCATGACATGGGTCAATGAGACATATCCCATGGCAGACGGCTATCGATGACGGGTCATGATGGCCCTGATCGAGCGATCGCCGAGGCGCATTACGCCGCCGAGCATCGCGCGCTCCGCAGGCTCCAGAATGCCTGCTGTCTCCGCCTCAGCGATCAGTGCCCGTATTTCCTCGTCGGACACGCGCTCTTCGTCTTGAGCTCAATGGCCCAGGGTGCGGAGCAAAATGCGCCCGGAATAATCCAGAACAACAACGATCGGGTAAGTGACCGTCGCCAGCATTGTCATGGCGGGCGCAACAGTTGAGGCAATCTTCTCCGGATTGCGCAGTGCAATCTGCTTTGGGACAAGTTCGCCGATGATCAGTGATGCGTAAGTTAGGGGGGCAACGACGGACCCCACTCCCGTGATTTCCGAGATTCCTGCAGGGATGCCCTGGAACCGCAACCATTCACCGAGACGCATGCCGAGAGTTGCACCCGAAATGGCTCCCGACAGCACTCCGACGAGCGTTATACCGATCTGGACTGTGGACAGAAATTTACCGGGATCGGACGCTAGGTTGAGAACCTATACAAATATCTGATTTTGCTTGATTCTCTGTGCCTGATTCGGGTTTCTAGGATGGAGGATCGGCATGGCGTCATTGTTCTGGCTTTCCGACGCGGCCTGGGCTGCAATTGAGCCGCATCTGCCGCATGGCAAGCCCGGCAAGCCGCGCGTTGATGATCGACGGGTTATCTCGGGTAACCGAGCAGACGTTCTACCGGTGGCGAAAGCAATATGGCGGTATGGGAACCGACCAACTTCGGGAACTCAAACGGCTTCAAAAAGAGAACGAGCGTCTGCGCAAGGCAGTGTCTGATCTGACGCTGGACAAGCTGATCCTGACCGAGGCTGCACGGGGAAACTACTGAGCCCCTCGCGTCGGCGTACCTGCATCGACCATGTCCGCACTCGACTAGCGGTGTCGGAGCGGCGGGCCTGTCAGGTTCTCGGCCAGCACCGATCCACGCAACGGCACCGTCCGAAGGGGCGTGCCGACGAGGAACGACTGGTGGCCGACATGATCGAACTGGCCCGGCAATATGGACGCTACGGCTATCGTCGGATTGCGGCCTTGCTAAGAGACGCTGGCTGGCAGATCAGCGACGGGCGCGTCGAGCGGCTGTGGCGACGCGAGGGGCTGAAGGTGCCGATGAAACAATCGAAGAAGGGGAGGCTCTGGCTGAACGAGAGGTCCTGTGTCCGGCTGCAGCCCCAATATCGCAACCATGTCTGGAGCTACGACTTCGTTCACTGTCGGACCGATGACGGCAAGGCCTTCCGCACCCTGAACATCCTCGACGAGTTCAGCCGGGAATGCCTGACGATCCGGGTCCGGCGGAAGTTGAACTCGACCGATGTCATAGACGCGCTCACCGACCTCTTCATCGTCCGCGGGCCACCGGCCTGCATCAGTTCCGACAACGGCCCGGAGTTCGTCGCTCAGGCCGTCCGGGACTGGATCGCAGCGGTCGGTACGAAGACCGCCTACATCGAACCCGGATCACCCTGGGAAAACGGTTATTGTGAGAGCTTCAACGCCAGGCTCCGGGATGAACTGCTCGACGGCGAGATCTTTTATTCGCACCAGGAGGCCCAGATCATCATCGAAAGCTGGCGCCGGCATTACAATACCAAGCGACCGCACAGCGCCCTTGGCTACCGACCGCCGGCCCCGGAAACCCTCATCCCGGTAGCAACCAGGCCGGTCATGCACTAACAATCAAACTGGACCAGTCAGATCGGGCTGCTCACAAGCCCCGCGGCTTTCGGGCAAAGCTTGAACCACTTTGCGGTCGAAGGCGAGAGACACCTGTTTCTCACTTTCCCGACGGATTGCCTCGCAGAGCCCCATGATGGCCTCGCGTGCCTCGCGTGGCGCTGACCGGCTCAAATTGTCCATGGCGCGGAGAAGCCGCGCGATCACGTCCACTTCGGTGATTCCATGCCGCGCAATGGCCGCGAATGCGTCACAGGCCAAGTCGCCCAGGGTATTGATCTCGGTCACGACACGCAGCTGCCGCTTCTCGTCGAAACGCATTGGAGACGGGATCTCACGGTCGGCCAATCGACCGAATACCTCGCCGAGTCGATCTATGCAGTAGAGCGCCGTGGTCGGGTCGTTGATGCCGGACGACAAGGACCGTTGCGCTAGCTCAACGATGCGTCGGATTGAGAATTCGAGATCCTGCTCGGGCGTGCGATCCAGGCCCACGACAAGCGCGCCCCCAAGGTCATTGGCGATCTCGTCCGATACGCGGTCGCGCGGGTAAGCCGTGAGCATGGCATCACCTTTGCTCACGAAACGACCGGGGCGCGCCTCGATTCTCACGACAAGATCATGCTCACTGGCAATCCGCATCAGCGCCTCCACGCCGATACGCTGCACGTAGCCGCTCCCATCCGCGTGAATTTGTCGGGCGCCCCCTTCGAAGTCGCTCGGGATTGTATGCTCGGCCGTCGCGCCCTTATCTTGCGACGGATCTTGGCCCATCCGCTCCGGATAGAGCCGATCGACGGCGGATCGCGTTTCGGCCGCAAGATTGGCCAGCAGCGTCTCGATTCGAATTGAAGTGGCGATATGATGGATGAAATAGATCAGAACCGCGACGCTCGCGATCGCAAGAATCACACCAAATGCGACGGATAGATGCGGTACGAAGCTGAAATTCTCCATGCCCCGAACCGTGCGCAGCACGAGCAGACAATAGAGGAAGGTAGCGATAAATGTGCCGAGCACGATCTGATTGCTGCGATCGCGCATGAAATTGCGGAGGACCCGGGGGCCGAACTGGGAGGAGGCAAGCTGTAAGGTGAGCATAGTGATGGAAAAGATGAGGCTTGCCACCGTGATCATCGAACTCGCGATGACCGACAGAATCGCCCGCGCACCCTCAGGTCCGAAAGTGTAGAGCAAGTTGAATTCCGGAACCACGTCGACGCTGAGCCAGGCATCGACCTGCACCAGCACGAACGACAGCGCGACCGCAATCCCCGACATCGCGGCTGGCAAGAACCAGAAACTGGCGTGCAGGCGGTCCCACAAGCTTGAAAGCCGCGTGGCTGAGAGGAACGTAGGCATAAGAGGCTCCCTCAATGAAATCCGGATTGCCTCACCGATGCGCAATGGGCGCGTCTCGCGCCGTTGCTGCGGGGCGGCTGCAAGGGCAAGCGTGGGCCGCGCATGAACAACCGCCTGTTCATGGATGCGCTGTTGTGGATGGCCCGGTCAGGCGCCCCGTGGCGCGACCTGCCGGAGCGGTTCGGCGATTACCGGACAGTGAAGCGGCGCTATTATGCGGTCCGTAGGACAGAATACCACGGCTTTAGCTGTGGATGAATGAGCAATCCGGCTGCGACTGAAGCAAGGAACGCCGCAAGGAACAGCCGGTCGGCCCGAAGGGCCGTACCGGAAAAGAACCCCGGCTTTAGCCGGGGGTATCTATGATCGGGTGGCGCGTGGCGTGTATAGGAGTCTTTTCAAGGCGTTGAGCCATGACGGCGATTTCGAGTGGCTGTGCGTCGATGCCACTGTCGTCTGCGCCCACCAGCACGCCAGTGGCGCGCGGCGGCAAAAAGGGGGCCTGATGCCCAGGGTCTTGGCCGCTCAAAAGGCGGCTTAGGCACCAAGGTGCACGCAGCCACCGACGGCCTCGGCAATCCCGTCAGCCTGATTGCCAGCCCTGGCCATCGTGGCGAGGTGCTGTTCGGCGCGGCACTGATCGAGGGGCTTGCCTGCGGTGCCGTCATCGCCGACCGGGCAGGAGCCTGCCCTCGGGCCGCCTAAAGCGGACCCGGGGGATGCCGAGCACTTTCACGACACTATCCTCGACGCCGGCGCCGTCCCTGTCATCCCGCCACGCCACAAACGTCGCAGACCGCATCCCTGTGATTAGAACCTCTACAAGGAGCGCAACCAGACCCAGCGTTTCTTCAATAGGCTCAAACACTTCCGCCGTATCGCAACGCGCTATGACAAGCTGCTCGCCAACTTCATGGGATTCGTCACCCTCGGAGCAATTCACTTGCTCCTCAGGTGAAAACCCTAAATCCTCACCACGACCTAGGATGCGGACCTGTCCGATGAGGCCGTCGAGTTCGCAATTGGCCCTGATTGGTCGTTCCAAGCCGGCGCCCCAGCGCAACGGTGGCCTGCGCGTTCAAATCGACGCATAGGCCCACGACGATGGTTCGCCGCCGTTTCGGCGAGAACTTGGCTAGACGCCGTCGGCTCCCTTCTTCAGTCATCGAACAGTCGCGGTGCGGGCCTCTGCGAAAGAGACCAGTCGCCGCTCGTTTTCGTCCCAGAGCGCGAGCCGGATACCCTTCAGGCTTTGGAGCAAAGTAAGCCGGCCGATATGCCGGAGCTCCGGCCGGTCTCGCAGCACTTCGGGCAGGCGGTAGTACGGAATCCGGCTTGATAGGTGGTGCACGTGATGCACCCCGATGTTGGCGGTGAACCACCGCAGCACGGGCGGCAAGTCATAGTGCGAGCTGCCGTGCAGCGCCGCGTCGTGGAAGTTCCAGTCCGGATCGTGCTCCCAGAGCGTGTCTTCAAACTGGTGTTGAATGTAGAACAGCCAGACGCCGAGAGAAGCTGCGAGAAGCGTTATCGGCAGTTGCACGAGCAGGAACGGCACCACGCCGATAAGCCAGATAACCGCAGCGAATAGGAACGCGATCGCCAGGTTCGTCATCATTGCGCTCACCCAAGACTGCCAGTCACTGCGCATGAGGTCCGTCGGGAGCCGATGGCGCAAGATGAACAGATAGGCCGGTCCCACGCCGAACATCACGATCGGATGGCGGTAGAGGCGGTAGAGGAGTTGGCGCAATCGTGTCCGCGCCCGAAACTGTGCCACGGTCAGCGTGTTGATGCTGCCGATATCGCGGCGATCGAGATTGCCGGAGCTCGCATGATGCTGGGCATGGGAATGCCGCCAGGAATCATAAGGCGTCAGTGTCAGGACGCCGATAGCGCGTCCGACCCAGTCATTGGTGGACCGCCGGCGGAAGAAGGATCCGTGGCCGCAATCGTGCTGAATCATGAAGAGGCGGACCAGGAAGCCCGCAGCCGGCAGAGCGAGGAGCAGTCCTAACCAATAGCCGGCGTCCAACGCTGCCCACATCAGGACCCAGAGCAGCACGAACGGCACCGCTGTGATTCCCAATTCGAACAAACTGCGCGCCCTGTCCGCGTCGCGATATGCGGCAAGGTCCCCCATCAAACGACGGGCATCTGGCTTCGCTTCAGATTGTTCATGCATGCATGATTTTTCCTGATTAGATGCGGCGGTCAAATGATGAAGACCGGCAAGGTCGCCGGGCCCCAGATTCTGCGACGTTCGGCACGCTGGAAAAGCCGACCAATGGCCAGTAAATCTAACAAGATGTCGCAGAACCGTCTGTACGATATTGGACACCCCCTCCGGCGGGTATGGGTTGAGGCTCCCAGCGGGCACGCCCGGAGCCTCTCGTTCGGACATCGCGGGGCCGGACGACACTCGGCGCCCGAACGGTCTCAAACGGCCGCCTCCGTGCCGCTATTTGAATTCGCAGAGGTTGCCTGAAGGGAGCGCCTTATGACGACCAAATCTCAATTGAAGTTCGATGCAAACGCCTTGCTCTCGAAGCTCGATGGCGGCCGCAGCACCGCCGAGTTCCGAAAGGATCAGATCGTGTTCTCGCAAGGGGAAGCTGCTGACGCCGCTTTCTTCGTTCAACGGGGAAGAGTGAGGATCAGCGTGCTTTCCGAGCAGGGCAAGGAAGCCATCGTGGCGATGCTCGGCGAAAACGAATTCTTCGGCGAAGGGTGTCTTGCAGGACAGCCTCAGCGCATTTCAACGGCAACGGCTGAGACAGATTCACTCATTGTAAGGCTCAAGAAGGAAGCCCTTGTCAGTCTGATCCATGAGGATCCGGAATTCTCCGAGTTGTTCATTGTCCATCTGCTCAGTCGCGCCGTACGCACCGAAGCCGACCTTGTTGATCAGCTCTTCAATTCAAGCGAGAAGCGTCTCGCCCGAACACTGCTGCTTCTGGCGAATTTCGGCCAGGAGGGCAAACCGCAGCCGATGATCGCGAAGATCAGCCAGGAGGCCTTGGCCCAGATGGTCGGAACGACGCGGGCTCGGGTGAGCTTCTTCATGAACAAATTCCGAAGACTGGGCTTCATTTCCTACAACGGCGGGATTGAGGTGCACAGTTCGCTGCTGAATGTGGTCTTGCACGATAAGCCGCACATCGAACGTTGACCCGCCCGGCGGAAAACCGCGTGCTGGATGATGGCGGGACCGCAGGCTCACCGGAGCGCAATCCGCCCTCTGGAGGTCAATACGACCAGAATCGCGAGGCCGATGACAGCGGAAATCGTGGATCCACCCAGGATACCGAGCTTGGCCGCGTCGAGCGTGCCGGGAGAGTAGGCCAGGCCCGCGATGAACAGCGACATGGTAAAGCCGATTCCGGTCAGGAAAGCACCGGCGGCCAGGAACGACCAACTCAGGCTGGTTGCCCGAATGGCAAGGCCAAGGCGCATAGCGAGCCAACTGAATGCCAAAACGCCGATCGGCTTGCCGAGCACCAGACCTGCAAAGATGGCCACGGAGACCTGCTGTCCGATGTCGGCACCGGAAATTGCCACGCCGGCATTGGCCAGTGCGAAGATCGGCATGATCACGAATCCCGCCCAAGGATGGAGCATCAATTCCAGCCGCTCCACAGGGGAAAGCGATTCAGTCACCGCTCTTCCGGCTCGGCGAAGATCGCTTCGGTCCGGGCCATGCCCCTCTACCTCTTCTTGCGTCGGTTGCGCCAATACGCGCCCGAGAATACTGCGCAGGCGTTCGTCGCTGACCCAGATCCGCGTCGGCGTCATCAAGCCGAGCACGACACCAGCCACCGTGGCGTGAATGCCTGAGGCGTCGAAGCACAACCAGACCGCCGCACCGAAGAAAAAATAGACGGGAACACTCCGAATACCCAGACGAGCCAGCCCCGCAACTGCGGCAACGACCAGTGTCCCGAGCGCGAGCGCAAGCCAGTTCAACGCCTCGCCGTAGCCGACGGCCACGACCAGGATCGCTCCCACGTCATCGAAGATCGCCAAGGACAGCAGGAAAAGGCGCAGGCTTGGTGGAATGCGGGAACCGAAAAGCGCCAGGCATCCGATGACAAAAGCCGTGTCTGTGGCCATCACCGTGCCCCAGCCGTGCACGCCGGTCTGTCCGACCATGAGCACAAGATAGAGAGCGACCGGAACCACCATGCCACCGAGCGCTCCGGCGAACGGCAGCGCGGCGGTCCGCAGATTTCGCAGCTCGCCGAGCACGAGCTCCCTTTTTAGCTCCAGTGCGACGACGAAGAAGAAGAAGGTCATCAAGCCGTCATTGATCCAGTGCTGCAGTGAGCGTGTGAAATCCAACGGCCCGAAATGAAGGCCGATCGGTATTTCCCAAAACGCCAGGAAAGAGCTTGACCATGAAGAGTTCGCCAGGCCCAACGCAGCAAGGGCAGCGACGAGCAGCAGGATGCCGGAGGCAGCTTCAATCCTCAGGAAGCGTCCGAATGGCTTGGAAAAGCGGTCGGCGATTTCACGGGGGAGGCCCTGGCTGTCTTCAGGCATGGTGCGGACAAATCCCCTTCCTCATCCCGTATGCTGGTGGGAGCTCATTATGTGGGCTCGTTATCGGCAGGCGTATCGTGACAAAGTCTGCTTGGACGTCCCCATCTTACAGGCCCCGACCAAGACTTAGAAATCGGGGCCATGGGAAGCGGATGGCTGCGGGCGTCGGCCGAATTTCGGCAAGGACAGCGATCCGGAGCCAGTGATCGCGAAGATCAGCCAGGAGACCCTCGCCCAGATGATCGGCACGACACGCGCCCGCGTCAGCTTTTTCATGAACAGGTTCCGCAAGCTCGGCTTTATTTCCTACAACGGCGGAATCGAGGTCCACCCCTCGTTGCTGAATGCAGTCCTGCACGATCAGCCGTACATAGAGCGCTGAAGCCCTGTCGTTTCGTCCGATGATCAATTCTGTACAGCCATCGCCTCGCTGCAGGGCGTAAGTTAATCAATCCGGATCGTTCGATAGAACCCCGGATTCTTGCAAATCGGCCATAGCCCCTCGATCGCCGCCACATCGGGCCGGCAAACGCAATTTCTTCGTTCGATGGCGACCTTGAAAGGAATTCACCATGCCCAATTTCAAGTGGATGCCGGCAGTTGCGGCCGGAATGCTCGCATTGGCGATAGCGTCTCCCACGTCATTGGCTGCCGGCGAGAGCAGCTGGTGGGATCGCATGGGCCGGATGATGGGGGGCGGGCCGCCAATAGGCGAATGGGCTGAGGGCCCGATGATGGGTCGTCATGGAACGGTTGGCATGAGTGGACCTATGATGGGCCTTGGCGTCGACATGATGCTCGAGCGCGTCGACGGCCGGCTCGCTTACCTCAAGACCGAACTGAAAATTACCGACGACCAAGAATCAGCTTGGGATGAATTCTCCGCGACCATACGCAGCACCGCCGAGAGGCACAATGACACGATGCGCTCGATGATGGAGGAGTATTCCTCCGGCGAATTCCTGAGGGAGTCATTGCCCGATCGGCTGGCCCTGCAGGAAACGCATCTGGAAGCTCGCCTCGAACAAGTGCGTGCAGTTCATTCTTCGGCCGACAAGCTCTTCGCGGTCTTGACCGACGAGCAGAAAGAAATCGCCGACGAGATCGTGCTGCCGACAATAGGAATGGGCGTGGGCCGGCCGCGCGGTTTTGGCCAGCAGGATAACTAGGTGGTGTTGACGAAGTGCCGGAACCAGAGCCGGATCGAGGCGAGATGGATGAAGCCGAGATAGATTTCGGCGGTCTTGTCGTAGCGGGTCGCGAGGCGGCGTAAGCAGCGCAGCTTGTTGAAGCACCGCTCGATACGGTTTCTCAGCGCATAGACGAAGTCGTCGATCTGGACAGGATTGTTGCGGTTTCTGCGGGCCGGTATCATTGGCACCGCGCCAGCAGCTTCAAGCGATGTGCGGATATGGTCGCTGTCATAGCCCTTGTCGGCGAGGAGAACGCGCGGAGCCGGCCCATGGGCGTTCATTAAGACGTCATAGCCCTTGTAGTCGGAGACTTCTCCGCCGGTGATCTCCGCGGCTATGGGCAGGCCTTCGGCGTTGGTGCGAAGGTGTATCTTGGTCGTGAAGCCACCTTTTGAGCGCTCAAAACCCTGCTTTTGAGTCCCCCTTTATCGCCCGCAGCTTGATGGTGCGCGCGAACGATGGTGGAATCGACCATCGGCAGGCTGTCGGGTACCGCCCCGCTCTCGGCTAGCGCCTCGAGCATCAGCTCCCAGACGCCGGCGAGTGTCCAGCGGCGGAACTGGCGGTAGACCCGCGTCCATGGACCAAAATAGTCGCGAAAGTCACGCCATGGCGCACCGGTGCGTGCGATCCAGAAGATACCGTCCAGCACCCGGCGATGATCTGAAGGCGGCCGGCCTCTCTTGCCACCGGTCGCCACCACGAAGGGTTCAAGTACCCCCATTCCTCGTCCGTCATCAGCCCGCGAACCAAGACCGCCTCCCAAAAGCCAGTCTTGAATCACGCTTCGACCGCGT
This sequence comes from Microbaculum marinisediminis, assembly GCF_025397915.1. Lineage (NCBI taxonomy): Bacteria > Pseudomonadati > Pseudomonadota > Alphaproteobacteria > Hyphomicrobiales > Tepidamorphaceae > Microbaculum > Microbaculum marinisediminis. The sequence continues at coordinate 164,040 of NZ_JALIDZ010000013.1, read as the reverse complement.
TGGGAATCAGCTTCGTCGATAGGACTCCAAAAATGCGATGCCCTTCAAATGCGCCGCCCAATGCTGGAACGAGACGCCGCATTGGGTCATGATCGATCCATACATGTATGTGGAGGCTGACATGGCTTACGAATACGCGGCGTATCCGAGCCCGGGCCTTTCGCGTCGCCGTATCGCCGCCTTGCCCGCCGGAGATGCAGCCCTCGCCGGATCAACCCATTGACCCGCCTCATCGTGCGTCACCGCACGACCTACCGCTACCGGCAGCCGACGGCGTTCGGTCCCCACCGGCTGATGCTGCGTCCGAAGGAGAGCCGCACGCTGCGCCTTCACAAGTATGAGCTGGAGGTCTCTCCCGCCGCGGCCGTCAGCTGGGCGCATGACGTGACGGGCAACAGCGTGGCGACGGCGACCTTCCTTGAGCCCGCCGACGCGCTCATCATCGACAGCGTCGCCACACTGACGCTCGATGTCGAGAAATGGCCGGTTTTCGACATTTCCGCCTCGGCGTCGACCTATCCTTTCCTGCTGAGCGAAGACGAGATGACCGATCTGGGCGGTCTGCGCCTGCAAGCCTATCTCGACCCCACCGGAGAGTTGCGCGAATGGGCGCGGGGTTTCGTCGCCCACGAGGGCACGGACACGCTATCGCTGCTGAAAGACATCAGCCAGGGCGTCGCCGCGCAGATCGTTTACGAAGAGCGCGAAGACGAATCCGCGCAGTCAGCCGTCCAGACGCTGGCGCGCGGCAAGGGCTCATGTCGCGATTTCGCGGTGCTGTTCGTCGATGCGGTGCGCGCGCTGGGCTTCGGCGCCCGGATCGTCTCCGGCTATATGTACGACCCGGATCGCAACCTGACCGGCTCGGGCGGCTCGGGCTCGACCCATGCCTGGGCGGAGGTCTACCTACCCGGCGCCGGCTGGATCATGTTCGACCCCACCAATCGCAGCGTGGGTGGTTTCAACCTGATACCGGTCGCCGTCGCGCGTCACATACGCCAGGTCATGCCGGTTTCGGGCAGCTTCATCGGTGATATCGCGGCGTTCGAGGCGCTTGACGTGTGCGTCACGGTCACGCCGGCATAATTTCCTCAATGCCGATTCTCATCAGGGACTTTGTCAACACCACCTAGGGCTTGTTGAGTATCAGGCTTGTGCTATCGGCGTAGCCCGTTTTGCCGATGAGGAGGATGCCCTGGCAGCCCATGCGTGTGTTGAACTCGGTATCTTTGGGATTAGCACCGCGCGTCCCGTTCAGGCAGCCTCAGCCGCACATCGAGCGCAGAACCGCCGTTGGATTCGCCCGATGATCAATTCTGCACAGTCCTCACGTCTGTACAGGCATAAGCTTTTACTGAAGGGTTCGTCCTCCTCAGATCCAAATGCCGTTAAGCGGCGGAAGCCGCCTTGGACGTTTGTCCCAGCCGGGCCCGGCGGGAACGAGTTTGGGCGCCACTTGTGGGAGCACCAAAATGACAACACTGAGTCTGTTCAGGGAGCCGCTCCGGACGACACCGTCTGTGATCGAAAGACAGTGGTCGGTTCCGGAGATCCATCCACGAAGCCAGCAATACCGCATCGAGCGAATGGCAGAGCTGCTTCAGCGCAAGGAAACTCTCCTGCGGGAAGTGCATCACCGTGTCGGCAATAGCTTGCAGATCATCGCGAGCATTCTGGCTCGGGATGCACGCAAAGTGCACTCCGAGGAGACGCGCCTGCATCTGGAGAATGCCCACCGACGCATCCTGGCGGTGGCAACTGTGCAGCAGCAACTCCAGACCTCACGCGAGGGGGGCAGGTCTGAACTCGCACCCTATCTGCGCCAGCTTTGTGAGAATTTAACTGCATCGGTTGTCGGCAACGCCAAGAGGATCGCGATCGATGTCCAGGCCGACGCCGACACGGTCTCATCCGCGGTCGCGACGAACATGGGTCTCATTGTCACCGAGTTGGTCATCAACGCCCTGAAGCATGCCTTCATGGCCGATGCCGGCACCGGCAGGATCACGGTGACCTATCAGGTCGATGGGCACGCCTGGAGGCTAACCGTTTCCGACAACGGTGTCGGCAAGCCCAATATCGATCAGTTCCCGGCCGAGATCAGCCTAGGAACGGGCATCGTCGCGGCGCTAGTCAGGCAACTCGACGCGCGCATAGAGGCATTAACGGGTCCCAACGGTTTCGGAACCTTGATTTCGATTACCGGTCGTTTTGACTGCCTCACCCACTAAACAGAAGGAGAAGAAGTCATGAACAAGGACCGCATTATAGGTTCGGCGAAGGAAGCCAAAGGCAAGCTCAAGGAAGCAGCCGGCAAGGCCGTGGGCGACGCCAAGCTGGAGGCTGAAGGCAAGTCCGACAAGATCGAAGGCAAGGTGCAGAACGCAGTTGGCGGACTGAAAGACGCAATCAAAGGCAAATAGGGTACATGGCCGCGTGTATATTCCCGTCATGAACCGCAAATTCAATGAGAACGGCGGGGTGCCGTCGACGTCGACGCGATGGACCTCCGTTTCCCTGCCGGGCGTATTCCCCCCGTCCCCCGGACGTCCGGCTCAAGGACCCCGGCCGGCCCCCACCGGCCGGGGATTTTTTTTGATAGAGGTCATCCAACCATGAATCGCAATGTGCTCTATCTAGTCATCGGTGTGCTTGCCGTGGCCGCTTCGGTTCTAGGATATCAATTCTACCAGCAGCAGAGTACCACCGGCATACAGATCGACGTGGGCAAGGAAGGCGTTTCGATCGAAACCAAATAGTACTGCAGGTCACTGACGGCGCCGTGCCGCAGCGGCAGAAGTCGGTTCGGAAATCGGCTCGCGTGCAAAGAGGCAAGTTTGGCTCAGTGCGGAAACTGGAGATAGATCATGTCGCTCGGACTCATACTCATCATTATTCTCGTTATTTTCCTGCTGGGTGGCTTTAGCGGCCGCTTCGGCGGCTACGGGTACGGCTTCGGTCACGGTGGCGTCGGCGTCATCGGCGTCATACTGATCATCCTCGTCGTTCTGCTTCTGACGGGGCGGCTTTGACCTCACGTCCGGGATGTCGAGATGAGCCGCCTTCACGCACACCCACAAAGCACTTCGTCGCGCGTAACGGGTGGATACGGACAGCGGTGCTCGGAGCCAACGACGGCTTTGTTTTTACGACAAGCTGATCGGCGCGGTCGCCGCCGCGTCGACAAACCGGAACGATGTCTTGATTACAGGTGTCGCGAGACGGGTCGCGGGAGCCATGTCCACGGCGGCCGGCGAATACGTGTCGGTCAGTTCGCAATCGGACACTGAGCAAGCGGATCTCGCCCGTGAGCGTGACCGGCGACGCAGGTTGCATTTTGGTTAGCCTGCCGCCAGGCGAATTTTCTGATCGAGTCCATTGTCCAATGAAACGCCTCGTCGGCAAGGATGCGCGCCAACCCGCATTCGACAGATTTAGGTTCACGAACAGCCACATCCCCTCAACCAAATCGGAACGTCTTGCCGGCAACCTAGCAACCGGGTTGCTCAGTATCGAGTTCGCGACGGGCGGACCCACGCGGTGGCATCCCAAGCCCGCCCCGATGCGGGGCCGTTGTAGTCACCGTCCACATCCTGATCGCGTTCGAAAGAGAGCAAAGGGGCGAGTCCGGGGGCGGTGAGGTGGCGCGGCTAGCTTTGGCCGACAAGTCGATCGACCTAAGAAAGGCGGGTTCAGTCAATCGAGGATTGCTTTGCCGCCGCCCAACAGGCTTCGCTTACGCGGTTCGACCGGGAGTAGACACACGCTAGCAATCGCCCCTTATCTTTCGTCACGCCTGTGCATACCTTGTCGGCGTCGGCTATGCAGGCTGCACGCAAATCAGATTCTTGGTCCAATCCCTGCAGGGAGTGAATGCCAGTGGGAAGATATCGCTGGAAGGTGCGGCTATTGCTGACTTTGAGGACCTCTATTTTGCAGGCGCCAGACAGGTTATCACCGTTCGCATAAAGGCACGCGGCGATTCGGCCTCGTCCCATGGAAACACCACTACAAACGGCAGCTATTTCGCCCTCGCAGGATGACATCATGTCGTCGGCTTGAGCCGTACCCGGCATAGTGATGAATAGAGCAGTCAGCAGACTGGCGGCGACCACGCTCAGCCGCAGGCGCAGATCTGTCTCCGTCTGTGCGGCAACTCCGCGGCGCTCGTCCATTTCGATGGGACGATCCGGTATAGCTGTCCCGGTCACGGGCGCCAGCCAAGGAGGCTATTCACGGCTTCGACTGTTATCTCGGGCACAATCAATAGGCAGAGCCCGGCCATGACCGCAGCGGTCAGGCAGATGTAGAATTGGCGCGAGCGCTTCTCACCCAGCTCAAATCGGTACCAGTACATTCTTCATACCTCCCGTGTTCGATTGTCGCGCTCGGTCTTTTCAGTCCGCAACCGCGCTGCGCGGACGACCGCCGCGGCGATCGAAACGAGTTGAAATGAATTGGGTCCGCGTCTGGGCACGGGCAGCAGGATGGAGGTCGATTCGATGCGATACGCCAGGAACGATATCCCTTCCAGCGGCGCTTCGATGGTCTCCACATCATACGTACCCGCCGATTGCTGGCGGTCGAGGCCCTCGACGAAAAACGGTCGCGAAAATGTAACGGCAGTCCGGCGGACTCGTTCGTGCATTTGCATTTACCGGCCTTGCAGCCCGATATCCTTCAGCCAGTTGTCGACATCCAGCATCGCTTGGTCGGGCGACAGGTTGTAACGGCATCCGGCCGCGGCGATCAGGTCGGCGGTCGTGACGATTCGAGCGTAATCCGAGATGGTCAGCCTTTCCCACTTGGCCCGTGCTTCGCGCAGATGATGTCGAACGAATTCGCGCCTGCCGATCGGGCGGGCGGGTTCGGCGGCGAACTTCGGATGCTCCTCGGGATCCATCGTGATCGACAAGGCCCGACGGCGGAGGCCGCGAAAACGGCCTCCGCGTTCGGTGCGGCCGTCCGGCTAGTTGCTGGTCGGTGCGTTCTTGCCCGCGTGCTCGGCCTTCTTCTCGGGGCTCTGTGCGGGTTTCGGATCGCCGACCGGCTTTGCCGTGTCGGGGCTGACGGGCGCGGACTTCGTGGAGTCCTGAGCGGCTTTGACGGGGGTGTTTTCGGTAGCCATGATTCCCTCCTTGGGGACAGGCTGGTAGAGCCACAGCACAGGATTGTGCTGAAAGGCTCGGCGCAGCAGTGAAGCTGCGTCATCGGCGGCAGGACACGCCTCGCCTGCGGCACGGCACATTGGCCGAATCCGACAGTAAAAGGTGACCCGCTTGATCGAATAAAAGCAATTTGTGCTCGCCCGCAGGATATTCTTGAGTTGTATGATGCAGGCGGTCTGGCGGTTTTAATACGCGGATTGACGCCAAATCGACAAGTTTTACTGTAACTATTCCGCTTTTATTTGGTGCCAACCTTTTATTATATGGAGTTCGTATTGCAGGTTTTCAAGAGGGCACCTTCCCGCACAACGATTTTCGCTTGAACAGCTTTGTGGCGCTCCACACCCGCCGCGCAACGATCCTGGCCGACACGCCGTAAGCGCGCGCCGCTTTGGCTTGGGAAAGGTAGCCTTCAGTGACCGGCAGCGCCATCTCCTCTCGACGCAGCGGCGTCGGACGGACATTCGTGCGGATGTTTATTCGGACCCTCCGGTGAATGCTGAAGTCTGGTAGCTCCGGTCTCCCCGCTTCTGTCCGAATGGACAACTGGAGTTGGAGTTCCCCCGGTTTGATAGACACGATCCGAGTTGTGAGAGGAGAGAGTCATCATGCCGAGAACGAGGAACCCTTACCCGCCTGAGTTCAGGGAGCAGATCGTTGCCCTGGCGCGAGCCGGGCGCTGCGTTGAGGATCTGGCGCGCGAGTTCGAGCCGTGCGCCGCGACGATCCATGGCTGGATCAAGCAGGCCGATCGTGACGGAGGCCGCTGCTCCTTCCGAGCAGTCGCCGCCGGAGGAAAAGTCACCGGAGCGGATTGGCCGCGAGGACTTGTACGAGGATATCAAAAACGGCGCGCAACTGACGCGAGTCTATCGAGTCTATTTTGCGATGGTGGCGCTATCGACGGTGGTGGCGGCCATTGGCCTGAACCACAACAGCATGGCGGTCATCATCGGGGCCATGGTGATTGCGCCGCTACTCGGACCGAACGCGGCATTGTCGCTCGGCATTACGTTGGGCGACCTGTCGCTGCTTCGCTTCGGCAGGCTCTCCTGACGGCGTTGGCGGGTGTTGCGGCGGCTCTGGCGTTTTCTCTGCTCGTCGGCGTGCTGCTGAACGTGGACCAGACAATGTCCGAACTGGCAGCGCGCACGCCGGTGGATCTTGGCGACGTTGTGCTGGCACCGGCGTCAGGCTGCGCGGGCGCGGTGGCGTTCACAACAGGGGTGTCAGCGGCTTTAATCGGCGTCATGGTCGCCGCGGCGTTGTTGCCGCCGTTGGCGACGTCCGGTCTGCTGCTCGGCGGCGGACATCCCATCCTGGCCAAGGGAGCCTTTTCGCTGTTTATGGTTGACTTGATTTGTGTGAACCTGGCAGGTGTGACGACTTTTTGGGCGCAAGGCATCAAACCGACGAGATGGTTGGAGAAGGACCGGCCGTGAAAGCCATGCGCACTGCCATTGCGCTGTTGGTGGTCCTGTTGGCAGTGCTGGTCGGGATGACCCTGCTGGTACGAGTGGTTTGAGCATGGTCGGTGCAGAAGCGGTGAGGGTACAATGGACGGGCATTCATGCGTCCATTCGCCTATTTTTTGTTCTACTTATTGCGCCGCTTGGCACAAAGTTGGTCGCTGCACAAATTGATACGCCGGTCGGCGTCTGGCTGCACGCAAACAAGCGGATCCAAGTTCAGATTTTCCCCTGCGGCGACCGACTGTGCGGGAAAATCGTTTGGTTCAGATGGCCCAACGACGCACAAGGCCTGCCGTTGGTCGATTTAAAGAATAAGAATCCGGAGCTCCGCTCTCGGCCCCTTTTGGGACTTACCGTCCTCCGGGGCCTTAGGCACACCGGAGAGAACACATGGACGGACGGCAAGATCTACAATCCGGACGATGGCATCAACTATGGCGCTCAAATGTCGATACAAGATGACAGTACTTTGCGCGTCCGCGCTTACGTGTTCCAATCTGCATTGGGCGAGACGCAAGTTTGGACGCGCGTCCGTTGATTGTAGTTCGGGTGTCCGTCGTCAGGGATTTTAGAGGTGGACACATCTGGTGAGACAGTTTGGCGGCATGGCTAAGGTGGATAGGGCACTGGTATCAATGCCGGGTTGCCTCAACGAATTCAAACAGAATAGTTACTACTACTCCGAATGCCCTCAAACTGACCAGTTCTCACGCTGGAGGCTGGCCACGGCGTTCTCTTCCGCGCGGGCTATATATTCGCGTGTCGTCGGCAGGATATCGATCCGGCGAGTAAGCTGCATCTGGAAGACCACCATCGTGCGTCGTCGGAAGCCGATTTCGCAGAGCACCAGATAAAATTCCCACATTCGCACGAAACGCTCGTCATAGAGCGCTGCGGCTTCGTCGGCCCGAGCCATGAAGCGCTCGCGCCAGTGGCGCAGCGTCTCGGCGTAGTGTAGCCGCAGGATTTCCACATCGGTGACAAGGAGGCCCAACGGCTCCACCGCGGCGAAGATCTCCGACAGCGATGGCAGGTCCGCGCCGGGGAAGATGTACTTGCGCATGAAGGGATTGATCGGCGCCGGCGCGTCGGCATAGCCGATTGTATGGATCAGCGCGACGCCGTCTTCGGTCAGCAGATCCCGAACGCGGGTGAAGAACTCGGCGTAATTCTTCTTACCGACATGCTCGAACATCCCCACCGAGACGATCCGGTCGAACGGACCCTCGACTTCGCGGTAGTCCCGCAGCTCGAAGCGCACCCGCAAACCGGCCGGGGAACCCGCAGCCCTCTGCATGCTGTACTCGTGCTGCTCGGTGCTCAGCGTAACGCCGGTGACATCGGCGCCAAATTTCTCGGCGAGATACAGGGCCATGCCGCCCCAGCCCGATCCAATGTCGAGCACCTTCAGGCCGGGCCGATCCAGTGTCAGTTTCGCCGCGATATGCCGCTTCTTGTTTTCCTGCGCCGCTTCCAGGGTATCTTCCGGGCTCTCGAAATAGGCACACGAGTACTGGCGATCGCTATCCAGGAACATGCTGTAAAGATCGGAAGACAGATCGTAGTGATGCGCCACGTTCCGGCGCGCCCGGCCGATCGGGTTGGCCTGCTTCACGCCCTGGCCCAACCGTTCGAGCAAGGCCACCCAGGGGTTTGTTCCGGAAACGCCGTAGTTGCGCGCCACCACGTCGAGAAAGTCGTAGAGACTTCCGTCCTCTATCGCCAGCCGGCCATCCATGTAGGCTTCGCCGACTGACAGAGCCGGATTGAGGGCGAGCGTGTATTCGCACGCCTTCGAGGTCAGGCGCATCGTGGCGGCCGGAGGCGAGCCGTCGCCGATCGCGTGTGGCCGCCCGGTGGAATCAATCACGCAAAGGCTGCCGTCCCGGACAATGGATCTAAGTATCGCCGTGAATAGCATCTGATAGGCTCGAACTTCCGTGCTTTGAAGAACCAGGTCCAGCTGACGCCAATGGGCAAAGTACCATAATCTCGTGGTTCCGCGGAAGCATTCGAAGGGAAGCTGGGTCGCGGCTCGGGAAATGGCCTGTCGGCGTGCTAGCCAAACCGGGTTATTATCGAGAATTTGGGCGCTGGATATAAGGCATTGAGATTAAATAGAGAATTCTGTTGAAATTGGTGGTGGGGTAAGAAATGAGGTAAAAGCCTTATGGCTATGGCCTCAGCAAATGAATTCCATCCCAGCGCTGTATTGGCGGAAGCGCTCCTCCGCTACCACCTTAACCCCCACGGCATGGGGAATGCGACGGGTTTCGAACTAATATATAAACATTTGATATTATTGTATTTTTTTAAATAACACTAGAAAAGATGTACCAAAAACTGTACCAAACTTATGTACCAAGCGAATGTCACTGGACTTGCCCCGAACGCTGGACCGCTGCCTTGGGCCTTCTCGCCTCTTCCAGGTCATCGGGTGGCAGGTGGCCCCGATGGATTTCATGAACTCGACCGGCGACTTGTTGCCGATCGAGGAATGCGGTCGATCGGTGTTGTAGTCATGGCGATGACGCCGGACAGGCCGCTTCTGCACGGGCGATGTCGGCATCGACGTCCTCGAGGCCGAGCAGCATCTGGTCGTCGTCGAGGCGTTCGGAGCGACGGCCGAAGCGATTGCGCTGCAGCAGCTTGACAATGTGGCGCAGCCGATCGATCTCGGCGCGCGCCTCGGCCCGCTTATGGTCGAGTGCTGCAACCAGATCGCCGATCAGGTGATGCAGCACCTCGATATCATCCGGCAGGGCGGCGAGATCGATCTCCATGGACCGATTCTACGCCCATCCCCGGCCAGGCGCCGAACCCTATACGACGCGTGAGTCAATCCGCCGCATCGTCCGCTTCACCCTGCCAGTGCCGGCCGCCAGCGCTGGTCCGGCGCGCGCCAATCAATCCCTTCCAGCAGGTGCGAGAGCTGCTCCGATGTAAGCGACAGCGTCCGTCCCGGCTCGACATTGGCCGGCCAGACGAAGACGCCATGTTCCAGTCTTTTGGTGAACAGACACAGCCCGGTCCCATCCCAGAACACGATCTTGATGAGATTGGCCTTGCGGCCCCGGAACACGAAGAGATGGCCGGTGAACGGGTCCTGGTGCAGCACCTCCTGGACGAGCACGGCCAGCCCATCCATCCCCTTCCTCATGTCGGTATAGCCGAAGGCCAGATGCACCTTGGTGCCGGCAGGCAGCAGGGTCATGACGCGACCTCCCCGCCGGCGGGCGCATCGACGACCTCGACATCGACGAACCGGACCTGCTCCTCCTGGCGCCAGCGGCAGAGTACGCGCCGGGCAATGCCAAAGCGTCGTGCCACTTCGGAGACGCTGGCACCGGGTCGGGCTGCCTCGGCAAGGATATGGGTGCGCTGCGCGTCGGTAAAACGGCGGCGATGCCCGCCACGCACCGGTGGCACGACCGGTGCCCGCGGTACCTCCAGACTGGGATAAGTCACGTGACCTGGGGTGTGACCAAAGGTGTGACTCTGCCTGTGACTTAAGGTGTGACTTATGCCGCCGCGGCGATAGAGCAGCTTGCACACTGGTGCTTCAGGTTCGGCCTTGAACTTCGCCCGCCAGTTGCCGAACGCCTTCAGCGACAGGCCTTGCGCCTCGCAATACTCTCGCTGATTCAGGTCGCTACGCTTCCAGGCCTCGTGATGCGCCCGCCAGAACGCCTCGCCATAGCGCGTCCTGCGACACGGTTCTTGTGACATGCCGATCTCCTCTCGCTTCAACACTGCGAAGCCGAGAAAACCGGAAATCTGCCAATGACGCCAAGTGTGTAGGAAATGGACGGTTACCCGAATTCCCTGATCTGCAGGATCAATTCCCTGATCTGCAGGATCAATTCCCTGTTCGCCTTCAAAGAATTCCCTGTTCCTGGGAGCAGGGAATTCGCTGTCAACGCATTGATTTTGCGCCGAGAATGGCGGGCCACAAGACGCCTCCGATGCCTAAATCGAGGCAATTTCCCTGTATTTTCCCTGTAAACAGGGAAATGTCGGCAGAGACGGGTTCGCGCCAGACTGCCAGCTACACCAATTCTCCAATGATTTCGCTAAAGCCACCTTTTTCGGAATCGGCTCAGAGCAAGGGATAGATAAGGCCGCCGCATCTATTGCGGACACGAATACTTTCCTCGTCCTGGATATTGCGAATCGCCAAAGCTCCTATACTAAGGATAGAATAGGATCGCACTTATGGCCAAGCGTAAGCAGAAGAAGCGCCACCACAAGACTCCCCGGCTCTACCTCAGCCGCTTTGCCACGTAATTACCGAGCGAGGAAGAAGAACTTTGGGTCTACGACATGGTTCTCGACGACGCGCGCGCCTCGACTCCGTTTAAGGAGGGGTGGGAGAAGCACGCGTACCGGATGGTTTTGCCGGACGGAACTCGGTCAGATGCCCTCGAAGACGTATTCGAGAAACACTTCGAGACGCCGGCGGCGCCGCTATTCGACAAGCTCATTGCCGACAAGGCCCTTGAAGCGGCAGACAGGGAAATCTTCGCCTCCTTTCTCGGTCTGATGTTTGTTCGCACCGACGGATTCCGACATCGATGGGCGCAGACCCAGCTCGCGAGAGAGCAACAGAAGCAACGCCTCGTCGCGACAAGCGACAGCATGTTTCACGCCTACATGCAGAAATTCGAGGCGGACATGCGTCCCCTATCGGACGCAGAAAAGGATGAGATCCGCCACGCTTGGCTTCACCCAGAAGGGCACGATTTATCAGTCAACAAGGGTTGGACGCTCCGGGCTCTGGTAGAAATAGAGAAAGCGGCGCCGCAACTCCACGCCATGCAGTGGTCGGTTATGTCGGCGAGCAGCGATAGCTACTTCATAACTGGCGACGACCCGGTGGTTTGCACGCTCTCGCCAAAGAACGACCTGCCCTTTGGCCCCAGCCTCGGCAATCCGTACGTACAGGTCACGTTTCCGCTTTCGCCAAAAGCCTGCCTATTGGCGAGCTGGGACGAAAACGCCCCTCGGAGGATTAATTTGCCTTCGGACGGCGTCCGCCACTGCAACACATTGCGCGCGATCCACGCCACCCGAGAGCTGTACGGCCCGCGAGAAGACGAAGCTGTTCGACAGCTCGCCAGGCAGTATCGCGATGCGCGCCCTAACTCGGCCGTCGATCTCGACGAAGGCGTCGAGTTGTCTCGCGTCTTCCTACATCGCGGCAACGAGGAACCGGCGTAGCTCGGATCAAGAGTTACGGCTTGTTACCCAGACCCAATACCGCCCGGCTAGCCCCGCCATGGCACGATTCCCGGCGCGGCTATGTCTGGTAGCGCTGCAGGCCCAGTTCGCTGACGTCGACGTCGGGCGTCTGCCCCGAGATCAGGTCCGCGAGCACCCGCGCCGAGCCGCAGGCCATCGTCCACCCCAGCGTGCCCCGCCCCGTATTGAGATACAGCCCGTCGATGCGCGTCGCGCCGACGATCGGAGGTCCGTCCGGTGTCATCGGCCTGAGGCCGCACCAGAACGTCGCCTTGTCCATCTGACCGCCGCCGCCGAACAGGTCGCTGACCGAAAAATCGAGCGGTCCCCGCCGGCCGGGCCGCAGCGACAGATCGTATCCGGCGATCTCGGCGGTGCCGCCGACCCGGATCGACGATCCCAGCCGGGTGATGGCGATCTTGTAGGTTTCGTCCATGACCGTGGAAACCGGCGCGCACTTCGTCCGCGATCGGCAGCGTGATCGAGTATCCCTTCACCGGATAGACCGGCAGGCGCAGGCCCAACGGGCGAACGAGCGCGGGCGAATATCGGATCGCTCACAATGCGATGGCGAACAGTTCGCGGCGCCGCCTTGCGCCGGCGCAGGCGGGATGGTGGGCAGCGGGGAGCCGCGCGGCGGGTTCGAGGGGGCGGCGGTTGACCGCCGCGGCGGCGCCGGCGCGCTCACGCGCCGGGCTGGATGGCCCCCTCGGCGACAAACCCGTCGATCTCCGCGTCGGCATAGCCGTATTCCTTCAGCACCTCGCGGCTGTGCTGGCCGAAAACGGGGGCGGCGCGCCAGACGCCGGCCGGCGTCTCGTCGAACTTCACCGGAAAGCCGATCGTCTTGACGGTGCCGTGCCGCAGGTGATCGCACTCCGTCACCATGCCGCGAGACACGGTCTGGGCGTCGCGGTGCATCTCGTCGACCGACATGATCGGTCCGGCGGGTACGCCGGCGGCGTCGAGGACGGCCATCCACACGGCGGTGGTGCGCTGCGACAGCCGCGCGTTGAGCTCCTGTTCTAGCGCGTCGACATTGGCCATCCGGGCGCCGTTGTCAAAGAACCGGGGATCCGTTCCAAGCTCCTCGGCGTCGAGCGCGGCGACCAGGCGGTGCCAGTTGGATTCGTTCGCCCCGCCGATGTTGATCCAGCCATCCGCCGTCCGGTAGGCCTGATAGGGCGCGTTGAGCGGATGGCGGGATCCGAGCGCGCCGGGACTGTCGCCGGTGGCAAAGCTGATGGCGGAGTGCCAGTAGCTGAAGGTGATGCCTGCCTCGAACAGCGAGGTGTCGACCATCTGTCCCTTGCCGGTGACGTTGCGGTTGTGAAGGGCGGCACAGACGCCCATGGCGGCGAGGATGCCGGCGGTGATGTCGGTCACCGGCGCGCCCATCTTGACCGGCGGTCGGCCGTCGCCTTCGCCGGTGAAACTCATGATGCCGCTCATGCCCTGGGCAACCAGGTCGAAGCCGCCCCGCGTCGCGTAGGGACCGGTCCGGCCGAATCCCGACACCGCGCAATAGACCAGCCGCGGATAGGTTTCGTGCAGCGTCTCGTAGGAAAAGCCGAGCTTGGCCATGGTGTCGTGGCGGTAGTTCTCGATCAGCACGTCGGCCTTTTCGAGTAGCCGCCGCAACACCGCCTTGCCCGACTCGGTCTTCAGATCGAGCGCCAGGCCGCGCTTGTTGCGGTTCATCATCATGAAGGCGTACGAATCGTCGTCTTCCGAAGACTCCGAGGTCACCCGGTCGCGGCGGGTGTCATCGCCGCCGGGCAACCGCTCTATCTTGATGACGTCGGCGCCCATGTCGGCCAGCATCCGGCCGCATGTCGGGCCGGCCATGACATGGGCCAGTTCGAGAACCACGATACCGTGCAGCGGCCCCTTGCGCGCGTCGTCCATAGTTGCCTCCTGAATTGTACGATCAGTCGCGATAGTGCACGCCCGGCAGGACGCACAGCATCTCGAACAGGAAATTGGCCGCGGTCAGCGCGGTGTTGCCCGACGGATCGTAGGGCGGCGATACCTCGACGAGGTCGGCACCGACCAGATCGAGGCCGCGGCAGCCGCGAATGATCTCAAGCGCCTGCTGCGGCAGCAGGCCGCCGGGCTCCGGGGTGCCCGTGCCCGGTGCAAAGCCCGGATCGAGCGAATCGATGTCGAAGGTCATGTAGACCGGAGCGGTTCCCACCCGTTCGCGCACTTCCTCCATCAGGGGGCCAAGCGAGCGATACCAGCAGTCCTCGGCAGGAACGACGCGGAAACCCTGCCGCCGCGGCCAGTCGAAATCGTCCGCGGCGTAGCCGGTGCCCCGCAGGCCGATCTGCACGCTGCGGCCCGGATCGACCAAGCCCTCCTCGACGGCACGCCGGATCGGCGTGCCGTGGGCGATCGTCTCGCCCGACATCGTGTCGTTGACGTCGGCGTGGGCGTCGACGTGGATCAGCGCCACCTTGCCGTGCCGGCCATGGATCGCGCGCAAGACGGGCAGCACCAGCGTATGGTCGCCGCCCATGCCGAGCGGCCGCACACCCTTGCCCAGCAGGTCGGAATAGAAAGTCTCGATGATCCGCACGCTGTCCTTGAGGTCGTACGGATTGGTCGGGATGTCGCCGACGTCGGCGACCGACAGTGAATCGAAGGGGGCCGCCCACGTCGCCATGTTGTAGGGCCGGATCAGCACCGATTCGGCGCGAATCTGGCGGGCCCCGAAGCGCGTGCCCGAGCGGTTGCCGGTGCCGATGTCCAGCGGGATGCCGACGAAGCAGGCGTCGAGACCCGTTGCATCGGCGACGTGGGGAAGCCGCATCATGGTGGCGATGCCGCCGAAGCGCGGCATGTCGTTGCCGCTCAGCGGCTGATGAAGGGTCCGGTCCATTGCGGGGCTCACGCTGCGGCCTGTGTCGCTTCGACCTGCGACAGAGCGCGATCGAACCGGGCGAACATGTCGGCGATCTCGCCGGCCTCGATGATCAGCGGCGGGCAGAACGCGATCACGTCGCCGATCGCACGGATGATCAGACCTTCCCGGTGACAGGCTTCGGCAACCGCCTGGCCGGTCGCGCCGGGCTGGGCGAACGCCGCTTTGGTTGCCTTGTCGGCGACCAGCTCGACGGCCCCAATGAGGCCGGCGCCCCGCGTCTCGCCGACCAGCGGCCGGTCGGCAAATCCGTGCAGGGCGTCGAGGAACGGTGCGCTCATCGCGGCGGCATGGCCGACGAGGTCCCGCTCCTCGATGATGTTCAGGTTTTCCAGTCCGACGGCGGTGGCGACCGGATGGCCGCTGCCGGTGAAGCCGTGGCCGAAGGTGCCCACCTCGGCGGATCCGTCGGCGACCGCCTCGTAGATCTCGTCGCTGATCAGCACCGCGGCCAGCGGCGCGTACGACGAGGTGATCTGCTTCGACAGCACCATCACGTCGGGATCGATGCCGTAGGTCTCGCAGGCGAACATCCGCCCCGTCCGACCGAAGCCGTTGATGACCTCGTCGGCGATAAGCCAGACATCGTGCTTGCGCAGCACCGCCTGGATCTTCTCCCAGTAGGTGCGCGGTGGGACGATGACGCCGCCTGCCCCCATAAGCGGCTCGCCGATGAAGGCGGCGACCGTGTCGGGTCCCTCGCGCACGATCGTCTCGTCGAGTTCTTCGGCGAGACGGGTCGCGAAGTCCTCCTGGCTCTCGCCGGGTTCGGCGCCGCGGTAGTGATGCGGACAGGAGACATGGAGGAAACCGGGCAGCGGCAGGTCGAACAGCCGGTGGTTGGGCGGCAGACCGGTCAGGCTCGCCGCCGCGATGGTGATGCCGTGATAGGCCCTGTGCCGCGAGATGATCTTTTTCTTCTCCGGCCGGCCGCGGGCGTTGTTGGCATACCAGATCAGTTTGATCGCCGTGTCGTTGGCCTCGGAGCCGGAGTTGGTGAAGAACACCTTCGTCAGCCGCTCCGGCGAGATGCCGACCAGCCGCTCCGACAGATCGATCACGGCGGGGTGCGATTTGTGGGCGAAGGAATGATAATAGGGCAGTTTGCGAAGCTGCGCGTCGGCGACGCGCGCCAGCCGTTCCTCGCCAAACCCGACGGCGACGCTCCACAGGCCGGCCAGCCCCTCGATGTATTCCTGGCCCTGGTCGTCGACCACGTAGATGCCGTGTCCGCGCTCGATCACCATCGGCCCGATCTGTTCGTGGCGGCGGGCGTTGGTGGCGGGATGGAGATGGTAGGCGATGTCGCGCGCGGCGGCGGAATTGGGCTTCATGGCCGTTTCTTTCCTTGCGAACCCTGCGGGGGAGTGTCGGAGCGTCAGCGTCCGACGAACTGCGGCGTCTTCTTTTCGGCGAAGGCGGCGCGGCCGATTCGATAGTCCTCGGTATCGAAGCAGTCGAACGCTTCGTTAAGCTCGGCCTCGGACAGCGGGCCGGGCTCGGCGAGCCGGCGCACGAAGCGCTTGTGCCACCGGTTGACCAGCGGCGCGGCTTCGGCGATTCGACCGGCCGTCGCCATCGCGTCGGCCTCGACGTCGCCGTCTGCGACGCAGCGCGTCACGAGTCCGATCCGCTCGGCCTCGCCGGCGTCGATGATGCGGCCTTCCAGGAGCAGCTCGAGCGTGCGCCGGCGGCCGATCAGCTCGACCAGCATGCCGAGCTCGTCGTAGTCGACGGTCAGGCCGAGCCGATTGATGGGAATGCCGAACCGGCTGCTGCGACCACAGATGCGGACGTCGCACATGCTGGCGATTTCCATGCCGCCGCCCACGCAGACGCCGCGAATCAGGGCGACAGTGGGATGGCGGCAGGTGCCGACCTTGAAGACGCTGGCGTTGGTGCGCCCGGCGTAGTCTTTCGCCTGCGCGCGGCCTTCGCGTTCGCCGCCGAATTCTGTGATGTCGCTGCCGGGGCAGAACGCGCGCTCGCCGGCCCCGCGCAGCACCACGCAGCGCACCGAATCGTCGGCGGAAACCGTGTCCATGATCGCCCCCAGGCGATCATACATGGCGGTCGTCATGGCGTTCAGCTTGTCAGGCTGCGAGAGGGTGACGACAGCAATGCCACCGTCGCGTTCCAGTAGCACGTCGCCAGCCATGTTCCCTCCGTGATGCGTGGCGTCCGACTTGTCGGATGATCGTGGTGGGCACTATAATCACTCAAAATGTTGTCTGACAACTCCCCCGACCCGGCGGGACAATCTGCGAAGGGACGACTTTTCGGTGGCTCACAGGCAGCGTGCGGCAGCGCCGGACATGATTGCGGTAACCTTGCGCGAGGAAATCGCCGAGGGCGTCTATGCGGAGGGCCAGCGTCTGCCCACGGAACGCGAGCTGTGCAGCCGGTTCGGCGCCAGCCGGGCGACGGTCCGCGATGCCATCTCGAAGCTGAAGCACGACGGCATCCTGTTCAGCCGCCGCGGCGCCGGACTGTTTATCGTCGGATCGGGCAACGGCCACGCGTTCCGCATCCCCCCCGACGCCGCTGACAGCCGCGAAGACCAGGCACAGATCTTCGAACTTCGTATGGTCATCGAGACGGCCGGCGCCGCGATGGCGGCGGACCGCTGGAACGATAGTGATATCAAAGCGATAGAAGATGCCGTGCAGAGCATGGAGGCGGCCCTGACCGACCGCGAGGCGGCGATCCAGGCCGACACCGCTTTCCATCGCGCCATCGCCCAAGCGACCGGCAACCGCTACTTCATCGATTTCGCGCGGCTGCTCGACACCAGCCTGCGCAACAATGTCGAGCTGTCCTATCCGCCCGCCGCACAAGACGAATCGGTGCTGGCCAAGAACTACATGGAGCATACCGCCATCTACCGCGCGATCCGCGCCCGCGATCCCGACCGAGCCCGCGCGGCGATGCTCGTCCACCTGACCACGGCGGCCGAGGATGCCGGGCTCCTGCCCGCCCCGAAAGGCCGCCAGAACTAAAATCCACACATCGTCGACAACAAGTATTTGTCAGACAAACTTTGTCTGGCTAGTATGCTCCGGCCGCATCGCAAGTCGCGTACGGCAACCTAGAAAATAGCCGACAATGGCAAGCTTGGAGGGAACTATGTTCCACAGTGTAGGAACGATTGCCGCCGCCATCGTGGCAGGCGGCGCGGTAATGATGGCACCCCTGGCCGGACACGCCGCCGACTATCCGTGCGATAGCGTCGAATGGATCGTCGGCTGGGGTGCCGGCGGCGGCAGCGACACGTTCGCCCGCAGCATGGCACCGGGCGTCGGCGACGCGCTGGGCGTACCGGTCACGGTGATCAACATGCCGGGCGCCTCGTCGATCACCGCGATGGAAGAAGTGCTGGCGCGCGATGCCGACGGCTGCACGCTATTCAGCGTCACGCCGGATCAGCTGACCAACGAGATCACTGGCCTGACCGACCTCTCCCACACCGACCTGGCGCCGGTGATGCGCGCGCATGTCGACATTGGCATGCTCTACGGCGCCGAGGACGGCGGCATCGGCTCGTGGGACGACGTCGCCTCGGCCGACAAGGAACTGCTGGTCGGCGGAACCGGGGCGGCGAGCTTCGACGAGATCGTCGTCTCGATCATCCTCGACTCGGCTGGCGTCGGCTATCGCTATATCCCCTACGAGAACGCATCCGACATGCACGCCGACCTGATCGGCGGCCGCCTCGACATGATCTACGACGAGGTCAGCGTGATGGCGCCGATGATCGAGGCCGGACAGGTCAAGCCGCTGCTGGCTTTGGCCGACGAGTCGCTCGAGGCCTACGCGGACGTCCCGGCCGCCGGCGGCAAGGGCTATGACGTTCCGCCATCGCTGTGGCGCGGCGTTTCTGTCAAGGCCGGCACCGACGAAGCCGCCGTTTCGCAACTCGAGGCGGCCTTCATGGCGGCGGCCGACACGCCGGTCTACCAGGAGTTTGAGGCCGGCCGGATGCTTAACCTGTATCCGGGGCGTCAGGGCGCCGCCGATTTCAGCGCGACGCTGGCGAAGGAGCACGACGCCTACAAGAGCGTGATCGGCTCCAAGAACTGATCACATTCAGCGGGAGGGGCTAATCATGGCGGATACCGACGAGCAACCGGGCACGCGAGCGGCAATGTTCGCTGAATTGGTTCTGCCGGTCGCGCTGATCGGCCTCTCCCTTTACTTGTGGACCCTGGCGGACCGGTTCACCGGCGGCGCGAAACGCTACGAGGCGATCGGGCCGGACTTCTTTCCCAAACTGCTTCTCGCGATGATGATCGCGCTATGCGCCGCGCAGGTCGTCTCTTCGGTTATCGGACGGTCGCGGACATCCGGCGGCGGCGAAGCGCTGCCGGTCTACTGGGCCGACCTGGCGATCGCGGTCGGCGCAACGGCCGCTTATGTCGCCATCCTGCCGCGCGTGGGTTTCCTGCTGGCGACGCCGCTGTTCCAGTTCGCCCTCCTGTTCTTCGTCTTCCGGGTGCGGCAACCGCGTGTGCTGCTCGTTGCGCCGCCGGTCCTGACGATCGGCCTGACGCTGCTGTTCGTCGGCGTCATGAACGCGCCGCTGCCGCGCGGCCGCGGGGTTTTCGGCGCCTTTAGTCACCTCTTCTACTAGGACGGCACCATGGAAATCCTTCAGGGGCTGCTGCTGGTCCTGACGCCGGACGTGTTGCCCTTCCTGCTGCTCGGCGTGGCGGTGGGAATGCTGTTCGGCGCCCTGCCCGGCCTCGACGCGACGACCGGCGTGGCGCTGCTGTTGCCGATCACCTACGCGATGGACCCGGCCCCGGCGCTGATCTTCTTCAGCGCGCTCTACGTTGCCGGGGTCTTCGCCGGTTCGATCACCGCCATCCTGTTCCGCGTGCCGGGCTCCTCGGAAGCCATCATGACGGCGATCGAGGGCCACGAATTCACCCGCCGGGGCGAGGCGCGCAAGGCGCTGGCCACCGCCGTCTACAGTTCGGCGATCGGCGGGTTGCTGGCGTCGCTGGCGCTGTTCTCGTTCACGCCTTTCCTGGCCTCGATCGCCTTGAAATTCGGACCGGCGGAGTATTTCGCGCTGGCCATGCTGGGGCTGAGCTGCATCGCCGCGATCACGTCGGGCAATCCGGTCAAGGGCGCCATCGCGGCCTTGATCGGTCTGATCCTCGCCACAGTGGGGATCGACGAGATCACCGGCAGCAAGCGTTTCGATTTCGGCGTCTCCTCGCTCTTGTCCGGCGTGCCGTTCGTTCCCGCAATCATCGGCCTGTTCGCGGCCTCGGAGGTCTACCGGCGGATATCGCTGCGCGACCTCGACCTGGTCAGCCAACCGATCGGCAAGCCCGGCAACATCCGCGAAGCGGCAGCGCGACTGCGCCTTGCCGAGTACCTCAAGCTGAAATGGACGGTGCTGCGCTCGTCGATCCTGGGGCTCGGCGTCGGCATCCTGCCCGGCGCCGGCGCCACAACGGCCGCGATCCTCAGCTACACCACCGAGGTGCGACTGTCGAAACATCCCGAACAGTTCGGCACCGGCAAACTGGAAGGCATCGCCGCGCCCGAATCGGCGAACAACGCGGCGACGGTCGGCGCCATGATCCCGCTCCTCTCGCTCGGCATTCCCGGCAGCGGCACTACGGCGGTATTGATGGGGGCGTTCCTGGTCCACAACCTGCAGCCCGGACCGTTCCTGTTCATCCACGAGCGTCCGCTGGTCTATGGCCTGTTTTCGGGCATCGCGCTGAGCAACCTGCTGATCCTAGTGATGGCGTTCATCTTCATCCGGCTGTTCAACCGCATGACGCACGTGCCCTACCCGCTCTTGGCCACGGGCATCCTGTCGATCGCGGTGGCCGGCTCGCTGGCCTACGGCGACTCCACGGCCGCCGCCATCATGCTGGTGTTCGCGCTGCTCGGCCTGGTCTTGGAAGCCGGCCGCTATCCGCTGGCCCCGGTGGTGCTCGGCCTGGTGCTCGGTCCGATCGTGGAGACGTCCCTGCGGCGGGCTCTCCTGATGTCGGACTTCGACCCCTCGGCCCTGGTTGCAACGCCGATCGCCGCGGGCCTGCTATTGCTTGCCGCGGTATTTTTCTTCGGTCCGCTCCTAACGGCCCTGTGGCGTCGTGCCGCCGGCAGGAACTGACGTCACCGCAACGGGAGCGCAGCCGGCGCCGGTAGCATCGGCCGCCTCGACCCGCAGTGCGGGAACATGATTGCGCCGGTCACGGGTCGCGACGAGCGTCCCGTCGGCACCGAGTGTCAGCCCCCAACCCAGACCAAGACAGACGTCGGCAATCATGTCGGGATCGTCGCTGCCGGCGAGCTTGACGGCGTCATCACGGCCCGGCAGGGCGATGTCGCAGCCGGCCACGGCGGCATGGATGACCGCGTGAGCGCATGCCAGCGGCCATCGCTGGAGCCGCGGGGTGGTGCCGTAGGCGACCCGCGAGTCAGCCACGCGGGCAATCTCGATCGCGCGAAACATCGGATAGGAGACGAGCCATGGGCTATCTCATGACAAAACTCGGTCTCAGCGCGCGGCGCAGTTGCCGCGTTGTCGACCTTATGCGGTCAGTCCGGCAGTTCCGCCCGAAGCCGACGTGATCCTTCCCGACTGAACTGATCCACCGCTATGTATACGAAACGGAGGACCACAGAAGGAGCAGCCCGATCTGACTGGTCCAGGTCGATTGTTGAGGAACGGGATGCTGTCACCTGTCGAGTACGAATGGCAGCAGAGAATGAGAACCGAGGGCATCTAGAAAACTCGGGGCGATTCACAATGAACGAGACGCCGGTATCGCCGTCACCGCCTCGGTCGCGTTGTGCAACAGGCTCGCCATCCGATACCCGGCTCGGGACCAACCTGCACAAGCGCTTGTTGCTGTCCCGGACAAGGGTTTCGAGGTCTCAGGTCCAGACAAGGCTAATCTGGTTTTCGCCGCGCTTCGGCGGGCAGCACTTTTCCCGAGCACGCCCCGAAACCAATGCGATATCCCTTGCCCGTCGCATGGCCGCGAAGCGTAATCGTATCGCCGTCTTCGACGAAACGTCGCGTGCCTCCGTCAATATCGATCGGTTCCTTACCGCCCCAACTGAGTTCCAGAAGCGACCCTCGGTTGCCGCGATCGGGCCCCGAGATCGTCCCCGAACCAAGCAGATCACCGACCCGCATCGGGCAGCCGCAGCTTGTATGGTGCGCCAGCTGCTGCGCGGCCGAGTAGTACATCTCGCGGTAGTTGGTGCGCGAAATCGCCGTCTCCTGCCCGCCGTCCGGGGTTAGCCCGATCTCGAGGGAGATATCGTAAAGCATCGGGCCGTCGTCCATCAGGTGCGGAAGCAGCGGCACCTCGCGCGGGGGGGGGTCCACCCGGAACGGATCCAGGGCGTCGGCGGTCACGATCCAGGGGCTGATCGTCGTCGCCGTCGCCTTCGACTGGAAGGGGCCGAGCGGCTGGTATTCCCAGGCCTGGATATCGCGGGCCGACCAGTCGTTCAGCAGCACGAAGCCGAAGATGTTGTCAAAGGCCTGCGCCACGCTGAGCGGACCGGCCGAGGCCTGTCCGACGACCGCGCCCAGCTCGAGCTCGATGTCGAACCGCTGCGACGGCCCGAAGCGCGGCGCCGCGTCGTCCGGTCCCTTGAGCTGGCCCCACGGCCGTCGCAGGGGCGTTCCCGAGACGACCACCGACGAGGCGCGGCCATTGTAGCCGATCGGAATGTGCAACCAGTTGGGCGGCAGCGCGTTCTCGGGACCTCGGAACATGCTGCCGACGTTGAAGGCATGATGCCGCGAGGCATAGAAATCGGTGTATTCGGCCACCCGGAAGGGCATGTGTAGAGTCGCGTCGGCTTGCGCCACGATGTGCGTTCTCAGGCGTGCTTCGCTTTCGGCTCCCTCGCGCAGCAACGCGGTCAATGTGGACCTCAGGCGCGCCCAGGAACTCTGCCCGAGGTTCATGAAGTCGTTCCAGGTGCCGGCGCGGAGCGCCTCGCCGAAGTCCAGCACGCCGGCTTCCTCGAGCGCCGCAACGTCCAGGATCTCGGACCCGATCGCGACACCGCACCGGGGCCGGTTGCTCCCGGTCGAGAACACCCCGTATGGCAGATTGTTCAAAGGGAAGTCGGTGTCGGGCGCGTTGGCACTTTCAACCCAGGATCGAACGAGGTCGGTCATCGGGGATCTCCGTCAGTTGGCGTCTGGCTGGTTTTCGGGGCGAACCAGATCGAAGGTCGGTAAGGCGGGCAGCGGGCCTCGATCCGATCAGGCGGTGGGACGGCGACAGGCCGCAGCCCCAGCGACAGGCGTTGTAGGGCTGCGGAGGAGGCGGAGCTCGGCCAGCCCGCGCGATAGCTTCGGTCGGTAGAAGCGCGGTTTCGGGACGCGTCTCTTCAAGCCGATCGAGGATCGCCATCGACTGCGTCAGCACCGCGCCGTGTCGTTGTCGTCATTCTGCTCTCCCGCGACCTGGCCGACTGGAACCGCCTCGTCGGCGATCCCCTTCAGATCAAGTGGGATTCGGACACGGTAGGACGTGGCCGAGCGCCAGTAGGTCAAAAGCCTCACTTGAGCCCCGGCGTACCGTCGAACTTCTTTTCGAGGCTCTCCCAGCAGTCGATGTAGTTGTCCTGCAGCGGCGCCTCCTTGCCGGCGAACTCGGTCAAATGCTGCGGGAACCGGGTCTCGAACATGAACGACATCGTGTTGTCGAGCTTGTCGGGACCGAGATTCGCGCGTGACGCGCCCTCGAAGGCGTCGCGATCCGGTCCGTGCGGCAGCATCATGTTGTGCAACGACATGCCGCCGGGCACGAAGCCCTGGGGCTTGGCGTCGTACTGTCCGTAGATGTTCCCCATCAGCTCGGACATGATGTTCTTATGATACCATGGCGGGCGGAAGGTGTTCTCGGCGACCAACCAGCGCTCGCGGAACAGCACGAAGTCGATATTCGCCGTTCCCGGAGAGCCCGAGGGCGCGGTCAGGACGGTAAAGATCGACGGATCGGGGTGATCGAACAGGATCGCGCCGACCGGGCAATAGGCGCGAAGGTCGTATTTGTAGGGCGCGTAGTTGCCGTGCCAGGCTACCACATCGAGCGGACTTTGCCCGATCTCGGTCCGGTGGAACTGACCGCACCATTTCACCGTCAGACCCGAGGTCGTTTCCCGGTCCTCGAAGGCCGCGACCGGCGCCTTGAAGTCGCGCGGATTAGCCATGCAGTTGGCGCCGATCGGGCCACGCCCCGGCAGGTCGAACTTCTGGCCGTAGTTCTCGCAGACAAAGCCGCGGCACGGCCCGTCGAGAACTTCGACACGGTAGACCAGCCCGCGCGGGATGACGGCGATTTCCTTTGGCTCGATGTCGATGATCCCAAGCTCCGTCGCAAAGCGCATCCGGCCTTCCTGAGGAACCACAAGAAGTTCGCTGTCCGCCGAATAGAAATACTCGTCCACCATGGACCGGGTGACGAGATAGATGTGGCTGGCCATGCCGACCTGGGTGTTGACGTCGCCGGCCGTGGTCATGGTGCGCATGCCCGTCAGCCAGGTCAGGTCGTCATCGCTGTGCGGCACCGGGTCCCAGCGGTACTGTCCGAGGCTGGTGACATCGTCCACCACGTTGGGCGCCGACTTCCAGTACGGCACATCAATGCGCTGGTAGCGGTGCGAATGCTTGACCGATGGCCGGATGCGATAGCACCAGGTGCGTTCGGGCGGATTGGCCGTGAATGCTGTGCCGGAAAGCTGCTCACCGTACAGGCCATACGCGCAGCGTTGTGGCGAGTTCATGCCCTGCGGCAAGGCGCCGGGCAGCGCTTCAGTCTCGAAGTCGTTGGCCCAGCCGGGCATGTAGCCTTCGGTTGTGCCCCCTGTATTGGGAGCGCGCAAAAGTCCCGAGATCCTTGTTTGCGTGTTCATGCTGGCTCCTTTCCGTTCTCACGACGGTATTGGTTGAGTTTGCAACCAACAAGCAAAAATATGATGATAACGACAAAATCACATGATTTTCGTTCGAAAGCCGTCATGCCCTGTCCGCTCGCAATGGCGGCAAAGCAGACAAGCCTTGCGTTTCACGGTCGCCACAAATCTCGCTACAGGGTGTTCCGGATCGAATGGCGCGTCCCCTTCCACCCAAGATGCCTCGGCGCGACGTCCGCGCGAGAGATTTCCGCCGGCGAGGCAAATCGCTTCGAGGCGGAGTTCATGTCCAGTTTGTCCGGCGAAGACTGTCAAACCCTACGCCTGTTCCCGAAGAGAATAGCATGCCTCTGGACCGTGCGGAGGAAGCAGTCAGGGGTCGTATCGTGCGATCGACCGGAAACAGGATATGCCATCTAGCTGACGCGGTGACGCCGTTCATCCAGCGGGGTTAGCCCCCAAGATCGGAACACCCACGCGCGTTGCAAGCATCGTATGATAATGATAATTTAATATTATGGAGCCGTATTCATAATATATTCGGGGTCACCGATGTCCAGTAGCGTTTCTCCAACCGGGTGCCCAATCTCGGCACAGGCCGCGGCGTTCACACCGTTCGAAGGCGCCTACCAAAGGGATCCCGCAGATTCGCTTCGTTGGGCGAGGGATACAGAGCCGGTGTTCTATTCGCCGGAGCTGGGTTACTGGGTGGTCACCCGATACGAAGACGTGAAATCCGTCTTTCGGGATCCGCTTCTCTTCTCCCCATCCAACGCTCTCGAGAAGGTGACGCCCGCGCCGCCGGAAGCGCAGGAGATACTCAAGAAGTACGGCTTCGACCTTCAGCGGACCATGGTCAACGAGGACGAGCCGCAGCACATGGAAAGGCGTCGCCTGCTGCTCGATGCCTTCCTTCCCGAAAACCTCATCAAGCACGAACCTTCTGTCCGCAACCTTGCACGGCAGTACATGGACCGCTTCCTCGACAAGGGGCGTGCCGACCTGGTCGCGGAGATGTTCTATGAGATCCCCCTGACCGTCGCCCTGCATTTCCTCGGCGTTCCCGATGACGGCGCCGAAGAGCTCAAGCAGTTCGCAGTCGCCCACACCCTGAACACCTGGGGGCGTCCGACCCGCGAGGAACAGCTTGCGATATCCGAGAACGTCGGACGGTTCTGGAAGACCGCCAACGACATTCTGGACCGGATGCGGGCCGATCCGACCGGCGAAGGCTGGATGTACGACACCATCCGCGCCCATATGGACCACCCCGAAGCGGTGCCCGAAAGCTACCTCCGCTCGATGATGATGGCGATCCTGGCCGCGGCGCACGAGACCACGTCGAATGCCACGAGCAACATGTTCTGGACGCTCCTGTCGGATCGCACCGCCTGGGACGAGGTGTGCGAGAATCCCGCCCTGATCCCAAGCGCTGTAGAGGAATGTCTCCGGGTCGCCGGATCAATCGTCGCCTGGCGTCGGATCGCGACCGACGACACAGAGGTAGGTGGCGTGAAGATCCCCAAAGGCGGCAAGCTGATGATCGTGCAGGCCAGCGCCAACAAGGACGGCCGGTACTGGGAGAACCCCGACGACATCGACATCTACCGCGACAATGCCGCCGATCACCTCACCTTCGGCTACGGCGCGCACCAGTGCATGGGCAAGAACATCGCCCGGATGGAGATGCGCGTCTTCCTCGATGAATTCGTCCGCAGGCTTCCTCATATCCGTCTTGCTGACGGACAAACGTTCAGGAACCTTCCCAACATGTCTTTTCGCGGCCCGGAGAGTCTGGTCGTTGAGTGGGACCCGGCGCTCAACCCCGAGAAGACCGACCCGGCGATCAAGGAGCGCGGGACGTCCTTCAAGATCGGCGCACCCGCAAAGGACGACATCCTGCGCCAGGTCGTGGTGGCGGAAACGGAGATGACGGCCGATGGCGTCCTGCGGGTCGCCCTGGCCGACCCGCGCGGTCGCAGCCTGCCAAGCTGGACGCCCGGCGCGCATATCGATCTGGTTTCCGGCGACATCCGGCGCAAGTACTCCCTGTGCGGCAGCCCGCAGGATACTCGGACCTGGCAAGTCGCGATCCTGCGGGAGGACGCGGGCCGCGGCGGCTCGGTGCACTTCCACGAAACGCTACAGGCGGGCGACGTCGTCCAGGTGGCCGGTCCCAAGAACCACTTCAAGCTGGATGAGACCGCCGCTGGCTACGTGCTGGTCGCCGGCGGGATCGGCATCACGCCGATGATCACCATGGCCGACCGGCTGAAGCACGACGGCAAGCGCTACCGTCTATACTATTGCGGATCGTCGCGCGGCCGTATGGGCCTGCTCGAGCGCGCGATTGCCGATCATGGCGAAGCGCTATCGGTACATATCGGCGACGAAGGCAGCCGAATTGATCTGGCAGCCGTTCTGTCGGGCCTCCGGGTCGGCGACCAGGTCTATTCCTGCGGCCCCGAGCGCATGCTCGACGCGCTCGATGCAATGTCGCAGACATGGCCGGAAGGAACGCTGCACATCGAGCACTTCAGCACCGGAAGCTCGATCCTCGACCCGGAGAAGGAGCTCCCGTTCCAGGTCGAGCTGAGCGACAGCGGGCTTACGGTGGAGGTCGCACGCGACCAGACGCTGCTCGACGCCCTGACCTCGGCCGGGATCGACGTGCCCTGCGATTGCAACGAAGGCCTTTGCGGAACGTGCGAGGTTGCCGTTCTGGAGGGCGACATCGACCACCGCGACCGCGTGCTCACGAGCACCGAACGAAAGGCCAATACCCGCATGATGGCGTGCTGTTCCAGGACCAAGGCGGGAAAGCTCCGCCTGGCCCTGTGATCCGCAGCCGGTTCAGTCCAGCCTGATCGTGATTGTCTGGGGTTGAGAGCAGAACTCCAGGCTCCTGACCCCGAACTGCTCCCCAACCCCGGAAATTCCCACGCCGGCGAGCGGCGACGACAGGTCCCTGATCTGCCAGCTGTTTACCCAGACATGCCCGACCCGCAGCTTCGGCGGCAGGGATAGACAGCGGGCAACGTTCTGGCTCCAGATCACCGCGCCGAGGCCGTAGCGGCTATTGTTGGCCAGCGCGATCGCCTCGTCCTCGTCGTCGAAGGGCGCAACATGCATGACCGGCCCGAAGGTCTCTTCGCGCATCATCGTCGCATCGCTGTCGAGACCGACTGCCACGGTCGGGCAGTAGAACGCCCCCTTGTCCCGCTCGTCGCCAAATTCCGGGATCCGGCCGCCGGCCAGGATCTCGCCCCCCTCGGGAACGACGGTATCGACCAGCGATTTCACTTTCTCGCGGTGACTGTGCGACACAAGCGGCCCGATGGAGAACCCGGACCGCTCCGGCTCCCCCATCACGATCGAGTCCGCGACACCCACCATCCGGTCGACATATTCGTCGTAGCGCGAGCGGTGCACATAGACGCGCTCCGTACAGAAACAGATCTGGCCGGTGTTGAAGAAGGCGGAGCGCATGCCGCCTTCGATGGCCCGCTCCATATCGACATCTTCGAAAACCAGCGCCGGGTTCTTCCCGCCAAGTTCCATTGAAACCTCGCGAAGGCCGGTCGCTGCCGTCCGCATGATCGCCGCCCCGGTGGCGGGCTCGCCGGTAAACGTGATCGCGTCGACACCGGGATGCTCGGTAATCCACGCCCCGGTGGAATCGCGTCCGAACCCGTGCAAAAGCGAGAACGCACCATCGGGAACTTCGGAAGCCGCGATGACCTCGGCCAGGATGGTGGTGGAACTGGGCGTTTCTTCCGAAGGCTTCGCAATCGCCGCATTGCCCATCACCAAGGCCGGCGCCAGCTTCAGTGACATCATCAGCAGCGGCACGTTCCAGGGCGCGATGCAGGCGATGACGCCTTTCGGCCTGCGCTGCGTGAGCCACACGCCCTGGAAGCCCCCTTCGCCCTCGAAATTGTTGGACCTGTTCTCCAGCGTTAGGGCCAGCTCGCAGTATTTCTCGAAGAGGCCGGTCGCACGCTTTCCGTCGAAGGTGCTTGCCTGCCAGCGCGAGCGGCCGGTGTCGGCCATGTCGGCCTCGACCAGATCGTCGACCCGGGCGGACAGTTTCTGTGCAAAGTCGCGAATGATCGCAACGCGGGCGCGCATCGGCATGGTTCCCCATTCACCGAAGGCCGCCGCCCGTCCGGCTGCGACGGCATCGTCGATCATCTGCTTCTCGGCTTCGTGCACACGGGCGACGACATGCCCACTGAAGGGGCTGATTTTGTCCCACGTCCTCGCCGAACCACGCCATTCCCCGGCAACCAGGTTCTTGAGCTCTTTCATGCTGGTCCCTCTTTCAGGCGTAGAACGGCGCGAGCGGAACCGGGTCCTGCATCGCGATCATTTTGGCCACCAGCTTCTCCGTCAGCTCCGCCTGGAGTTTCAGGCGTTGCGGCTGCCCCCATAGATTTTCGTGCTCATGCGGATCGTTCGTCAGGTCGATCAGTTCGTTTCCGGCGTCCGGCACCCCGATCGTCAGGCGATGGTCTCTCGTGATGAGGGTCCGCAGGCCCTGAAATCGTTCGAACCCGAGATTGATCCGTTGCCGGCTGTCTTCGATCAGAACCGCGTCCGGCGCGGGGTCTTGCCCTAGAACGCGCCCCTGCACGCCGTAGTCCATCTTGACATCGGCGCGCGATAGGATCGTCGGACCGATATCGATGGTTTGCGCGAGGTCGTCGATGGTCTCCGGCGTCGGATCCTCCGGGTCCGCCCAGATGAAGGGCACCCGAAGAACCCCGTGCAAGTGGTGCGGCCCCTTCAGGAGAAGCCCACGATCGCCCATGTAGTCGCCGTGATCCGTGGTGAAGATCACCACCGTGTTGTCGGCTTCGCCACTCTCTTCCAGCGCCGCCAGGACTCGGCCGATCTGATCGTCGATCATCGCAATCATGCCGTAGGTCAGGGCGATGGCTTCACGGATCTCCCGCTCCGTGGCTGCATATGGCATCTGTGTTTCGCGCTGCGCCGTACCGCCGGCGAATTGCCGATAGAGATGCCGCTCCAGCGGCATGTCGCCGTGCCGATACCCTTTCGGCAACGGAATGCTGTCAGGATCGAACATGTCCCAGTACCGGCCTGGCGGCGTGAAGGGATGGTGCGGATCCGGGAAGGAGCACTGCACGAAGAACGGGGCGTCACCAAGCTTTCGTGCAGCCAGATAGGCCTCTGTCTGCTGACCGATATAGGCGCTCGGGTAAAGCTCCTCCGGCAACTGCGTCAGCCAGGCCTGCGGTGTCGAAATTCGCTCGTCGCGCTTGCCGTGTTTGCGTCCGCGCCGGTCGTTCCAGCCACCGGGCTGGTCTTTCAGCCAGCGCTCATAGTCTCCGCCCACTTCATCGGCGTGGCCGGTCACGACATCGACGTGGTCGAAGCCGTAGAACGGCGTCCGGACGCGGAATTCCGGATCTTCCCAGGACCGCGGATCCTCATTCAGATACTGCGGCCCGCGCCGGGTCGGCAGCTCCGCCTCGCTGGGATAGCCGTCCTCGCCGGTACGATAGCGCGACGGATCCGGTTTGAACGGCGCCTCCCAGCCGGTGATCGTCTGCAGATGCGATTTGCCGATCAGCGCGGTGTGATACCCCTCTTCGCGAAGCCGCTGGACGAAGGTTCGGGATCCCTCGCCCAAGGGGGTTCCATTGGAGTAGACGCCATGCCCGGATGGCATCCGGCCAGTCATGAGCGAGGCGCGGTTCGGCATGCAAACGGGGTTGGCGACATAGAACCGCTCGTACCGTTTTCCACGCGCCGCCAGCGCATCGATGTTCGGCGTTCTGACGATCCCGTTGCCGTAGCAGCCGAGATGATCCGCGCGGTGCTGGTCGGTGATGAACAGCAGGATATTCGGACGCCGTCCCATCTGCATTTACCTTTCTTCGGTCTCAAGATCCTCGGCGGCGGGGCTCGAGTGTCCGGCAACGAGGTACGACAAAACCCGAGGGCCAGACCGGCGACGTTGGTGGCCATCGATAGCGTTCCAATGTCCGTCGGCACCAGCAGCAGCAATCCACTGGACGCAAAAGCCAGCCGCAACACCGGCGTCAATTGCGCATTGGCAAACCCGACCATGGCCGATGTGACGAACCAGATGCCCACAAGCGCGGTTACGAACGACAGGCCAATATGAAGCCAGCTGCCCTGCATGATAAAAACGGGCGAGGTGACGATCAGGAATGGGATGAAGTATGCCACCCACCCCACCCGCACGGCCGCGATTGCCGTCTTCACGGAGTCGGCACGCGCCACGGTCGCCGCGGTAAACGCCGCGATTGCCACCGGCGGCGTGACCAGCGACATCAGACCGAAGTAGAAAACGAAGAGGTGCGCGGACAGATCGGGAATGCCAACCTCGACGATCGCGGGAGCAAGCAGCGTCGCCAGCAGCAGGTAGACGCCGACCGTCGGCATGCCCATGCCGAGAATGATGCTCAGGATGGCCACGACGATCAGCAGCACCACGACCGCATCCCCCAGGAACACAGCCAGTTCAAGGGTAAGGGCAAAGCCCAGGCCGCTGATATTGAGTACGCCGATTATGATCCCCGCCGCCGCCGAGATCATCAGGATCTCGAGCGCGGCCTTTCCGGTCCGCATCAGCAGTGGGATCGTGTCACGGACTCGCAGCTTCTCCCCTTTGTAACCGAGGAACAATCCGATCGGGATGATCGAGACCGTCGCATAGATGGCCGCGGTTTCCGGAGGCAGGAAGAGAAAGAATAGGCCGTAGACGATCACGACGAATGGCACGAAGAACAGGAAATCCTTCAACGACAGCGAGCGCAGCCGCGGAATATCTGCGCCCGACAGCGGCTTGATATTGTTCTTGACCGCCAGAAGGTCGACGTGAACGAAAATGGCCCAGAAATACATGAGCGCAGGGATGATCGCTGCGACGACGACCGCGGCATATGGCTTCTGAAGCGTCTCCGCGATCAAGAAGGCTGCGATGCCCATCAGCGGGGGCATGAGTTGCCCACCCGTAGACGCCACGGCTTCGACACCGGCCGCCGTCTCGCGCGTGTATCCCGACTTTCGCATCAGCGGGATGGTTACGACGCCGGTAGACACGACGTTCGAAACCGCGCTCCCGGAAATCGAACCGAACAGTCCGGATGCGATAACGGCGATCTTGGCTGCGCCGCCGCGTTTTCTGCCTACAAGCGCTTTCGAGAAATCGGTGAAGAACGCTGCGCCGCCTGACTTCTCAAGCACGAATCCGAACAGCAGGAAGGCGACGATCATCGTTGTCGCCACGTGCAAGGCGAAACCGAAGAGCCCGTTTATGTCGATGCCAAGGAAGACGACGTAGCGGGAAAAATCGGTCTGCTCACCGCGAATGGCGAACGGCATATAGTGACTGTAGAAACCGAACAGCAGGAAGAAGACCAGAAAGAAGAACAGGGTGCGGCCCGCAGTTCGCCTCAGGCCTTCCGCAATTCCGAGGATGAGAATAGACGCGGCAATGACGGCATCGGTCGGTGCCTGGTATAGCCGGTCGAGGATGAACGGATAATAGAGCGCCAGATATCCGGCTGCCCCTGCTGTCGCTGCCGCGATCGCAAGGTCGTAGGGCGGAGCCGGCGCGGGCTGCGACGCCCCCGAAGCCCGAAACAACAGGAACACCGCCGGCATCGCCAGCGCCAGCATGCCGGCCTTGAACTGCTCGTTCATGAACGACATGCCAATTTCGCGGTAGACATCAAGCCCCCAAGCCAGCGAGCCCACGCACAGCAGGCCTGACAGGACCAGTCCGAGCATATAGGTCGCAGGAAGACCGATCAGCCTGGCCGGTATCGCATCGTCTTCCGGTAGTTCCGTTGTGTTCGGTTCCATCGACTCACGCATCTCCGGGAAATGCGCCGCCCCGGGTGCCCCCGAGGCGCCGCATCGCTGCTTGTTGTCTTTGGGGAGTTCAGCGCGCTGATCAGTTGATCAGCCCCTTGGACTTGTAAAATTCCAGAGCGGCCGCGTGATAGGGAATACCGACATCGGCATACATCTTCTGAGGATCGAAGGATTCGAACCCCGCATAGGACTTGACCAGCTCGTCTTTGTTCCCCCAAAGCGCCTCCAGAATGGCGGCGACGGCGGCAGGGTCCGTGTTCTTGTTCCCCAGCAGAAGGAACGGCGCGACGAAGACGTGGACGGGCTCCTCAACCCCGGGAAATGCGGGACCAGGCGAGATTTCGCCGATCAGTGCGCCTGGCACGTTCTTGGCTACGATGGCGATGTTTTCGTCGGTCGGCTCCAGGTCGATGTAGCGGATGCCGATCTGGGCCTGCGCTTGCTGGGCGGCACCGGAATCCATCGTATAGACCGTGCCGGCGACCTTGCCCGCGACCATATCTTCAAGCGACCGACCGCCGGTGGGCGCGGGATAGGGTTCGATATCCTCAGAGGTGAAGCCGCCGATTTCATAGACGGCGTCCAGCAGCTTCTTCATCACCCTCTGTGTGTTGAATTCGGACGGCATGGTCTTGCCCTTGAAATCGGCGGGCGTCTGCACGTCCGAATCCTTGGGCACCATGACGCCGAGCGGCAGCGTGCGCAGGGCGGCAACGACCACAACATCTTCCAGCGGGCCGATAGGCTCGAACATCTCGACACCCTTGTGTCCCATGGCAGCGACGAAGCTCACCGCGATCGAGAAGTCGAGGTCTCCGGAGGCGACCAGCGGCGCCGTGACGACCGGGCCGCCTTGCGGCATCGCCCGCAGACGAATGCCCGCTTCCTTCAGCGTGACTTTCGCCATCGCGCTGGTCATGGCATAGCCGGATGAGCCTTGCTCCGTGGTCCCGACCGTAAAGGTCTGGGCCGACGCGCCGGTCGCCGCGACGGCAAGTGTGACGGCAATGGCCGTACCTTTGAGATATCTTCTAAGCATTGGTTCCTCCCCTTGCTTGGTCTCTAAGTGAAGTCGTTGACTAGGTTCCTCAGTGCCGGGATCAGGGCTTGGTTGGCCTCTTCACTCCCGACGGTGATCCGCAGCCAGTCCGGCAGCGCATTCTGATTTGCCAGCCGTCCCACGAACCCCAGATCCTGCAGCGTCTGATCGAACGCCGGGGCCCCACCGGCGGTGCCGGGCACCTTGAGCAGCACGAAATTCCCGACGCTGTCCGTTGTCTGATAGCCCAGGGCGCGGATTTCTCTTTGAAGCCAGTCCCGCCATCGCGCGTTGTGATCGCGCACCGCCTGGCAATGCGTCTGGTCTTCCAATGCCGCGACGGCGGCGTCGAGACCAAGCTTCGATACGCTGAACGGTCCGCGCAGGCGCGACAGCGGCCCCATGGCACGACGCGGCGCATAGGCCCAGCCGACACGAAGCCCGGCCAGACTGTAGAACTTCGAGAACGTTCGCGTGACGATCAGGTTCTCCGGCCAGTCGTCGGCCAGGGCGAGGCCACTCAGGTAATCGTCCTTCTCGACGAACTCGGCATAGGCCTCGTCCAGAACCAGCATCACGCTGGCGGGCAGGTCCGCGCGCAGCCGCCTGATCTCGGAAACCGGCAGGTATGTCCCTGTCGGATTGTTGGGATTGGCCAGGAAAACGATGCGCGTCCGCGGCGTCACCGTCGCGAGCAGGGCATCGACATCGGCATGCAGTTCCGATTCCGGCGCCGCGACGGGGACGGCCCCGGACGTGAACGCCCGGATCCTGTAGCTCTGAAAGCCGTGCGCCGAATAGACGACCTCGTCACCTGGCCCGGCCCAGCCGCGGACGATCCAGCTGATGATCGTGTCCGATCCAGGACCGACCAGCACCCGCGCCGGATCCAGCTTATGATGCTCGGCGAGCTTTTCGGCCAGCGGCAAACCCGCCGCATCGGGATACAGGTGCTGTTCCTTCGCACCCTTCAGGATTGCCTCGACGGCGGCCGGGCCGATCCCCAGCGCGGATTCGTTGCTGGAAAGCTTGTAGACCGTCTTGTGGCCGCCCCCGAACGTCATCTTGCCCGGCGTGTACTCGGGCCCCTCGGCCACATGGTCCAGCGCCTTCGGAAAGTCCGAAGCGTCCAGTCTCAATGTCGCGTCCGCTGCGTTCACCCTAGACCTCCCTGATCTGGTCGATGGTTTTCTGGGTGTTGATCACCTCGGGATCGGTCATCAGCTCGATGAAGATCGGTCCGGGCGTCTTGGCGCGTAGGTCGCGATAGGTCTTTGCGATTTCGGTGGGAGCGGTGATGCGGGCCGACGGGATGCCGAACGATTTCGCAAGGTCCTGGAAGTCGGGATTGTCCAGAGTCGTCGCGACCCCGATCGCGGTCTTGGTCAGTTCCTGGTGCATCCGGATGGAGCCGTAGATGCCGTTGTTGAACATCACCACCGTGACCGGCAGCTGCCGTTTCACCGCGACGACGAGCTCTTGGGGGTTCATGAAAAAGCAGCCATCGCCGACATAGGCGCAGGCCTCGGTGCCAGGCGACCCCATCGCGGCGGAGATAGCCGCCGGCACCGCATATCCCATCGGGCCGGAAAGAGGAGCAAGCAGCGTACCCGGCTGGCGGTATTCGATATGGCGCAGCAGAAAATGCGTGGTGTTTCCTGCGCCGCCGGTGAAAATCGTACCCTCCGGCAGCTCGTTCTGAAGAAGCCCCACTGCGACGCCCGGGTTGGGCCGTTCGCCGAAATCGACAGGCTGTCGATAGGCCTCGTATGTCTCGCGAAGTGTCTTCCTAGCGCCCGACCAGACGATATCGACCTGGGTCGAGATAGCGGCCAGGGCTTCGGCGAGCGGGCCAACGTCGGTGGAGATCGCAAGATCCGGGGCGAGAACTTCGCCGAACTCGTCGTCCAACGGCGCGGCATGAACCAGCTCCCGGTGCGGTTCAGGCGCGCAGAGATAGGCATACCGTCCGGTTTCGATCTCGCTGAGGCGGCCGCCCAGCAAGATAACCAGATCCGATGTCTTCGCGTATTCGATAAGTCCGGGATGCGGGACTGGCCCGAATGACCCGACATAGTGGCGCGACCGATTGTCGATCAGGTCGTTGCGGCGGAATGTCGTTGCGACGGGCAGGTCGAAATGCCCGGCGAACGCCTCAACGTCGGCACAGGATCGCGCGTCCCAGCCGTTGCCGCCGAGAATGACCAGCGGCGTCTTGGCACGGCCCAGCATCTCGGTCAGGCCGGAAATTGCATCCGGTGCCGGACACATCACAGGCCGCGTGATCGGTGGTGTAAACTGCACCGGCACGTGCTCCACCAGAACGTCGTCCGGAACCGCGAGCACCACCGGCCCCGGTCGCCCGGATATCGAGATCCGGATCGCGCGGGCGATCATGTGTGGGATATCGCTTGCCCGTTCGACGACGCCCACCCATTTGGAGGTGCCGGCGAACATGGCGCGCGGGTCGATTTCCTGGAACCCGAATCTTTGGGCCGTTCCGGTCGACACATGCCCGATGATCAGGATCATCGGCGTGCTTTCCTGAAAAGCCGTCGACACACCGATCATCGCGTTGCAGGCGCCGGGACCACGGGTGACGAGACAAAGCCCCGGCTTGCTCGTTTGCCGACCGTACGCCTCGGCCATGTACGAGGCGCCACCTTCGTGCCGGCAGACGACGAGGTCGAAAGCGCCGTCCGTGTCGCCAAGGGCATCGAGCAGGCCGAGAAAGCTCTCACCGGGAACGCAGAAACCGCGGGAAACGCCATGCTCCATGAGGTGTCGGGCTATCGAGCGACCTCCGGTTTCAAAAAGTGCCTCCGCTCGTGTCTCCGGAACAGTCCCGCGCATCGCCTAGTCACCTGCACTCAATTCCAATTGCGATATTCTTAACATGAAAAGATAATCATCACATTAAAAAATTTTCGTCCTTGCAATTCAGCCGGATGCCAGACGTGCCAGATCAATGCGTGGCGATCGCCCCGTGCCCGACACTGTCTGGGCACGCGCCCTCGGAAGGGCTGTCGGTGCCGATTTATTCCGGCTATGAGACCGGTCTGTCATTCCGATAAGAGCTGCCCGCAAGGCGAACCGACCAAACGCCCGCGGAAGCGACGCACCTTCGAAAAGGGAGGTTTCGTTCTTGTCATCCTCCGGTTTCTCGCAGCGCATGTTTGTTGCCGGCTGGCAGGTTGGTCGTGGATGGAAATCGCACGGAGACGCACCGGAAAACCGCGGCCAACCGTCGCCGTCGAGAGACATGGAACGCGGCGGCAATCCTGCCGGTCACCCGCCGTGCCCGCTACGGACCACACCGCGCTTTCGCATTTGATTTATTTTGTATGATTAATGTTAAATTATGTGACCATAAAGGCCGAAGCTGGCGTGTTCTGGATCGTGTGACGGGTCTAGCCCGGAACCCCGTTTTCAGTCTCTTCGAAGAAACGCTTCATGTTTGTGAGCGCTTGCAGGACATGCTGGCGGAGCCGTTCCTTTCCAGTCTCGATGTCACGATCGAGGGCGATGTCACCCAACTCAAGGTGCTCTGAGAGATTGACGTCGCTCGACTGCATGTACTTCGCGGCCACGACGAAATATCGCGACGATTGAGTGAATATCTGCCGACAATACTGCATCCGCCGCTCCGATCCACAGCCGGCGATGAGCGCTGAATGAAATCCCGCATGAATCTCCAGCCAGCCATGCGCGTGTTCCGCTCGCTTGCTTGCGCCCGCCTCGGCGACGAACTTCCGCATCAGATGCTGTGCGCGCAGGACGCCAACCTCCCAATCGACGTCTCCCTGCTTCATCGATGTCTCGAACGCCGGAAGCTCCAGGTCCAACCGCAATGCGGCGAGATCCTCCAGGTCCTCCAACGAAAGGCGGCACACGGCGTAGCCTTTTCGAGCACTGCTGGTGACGAGTCCCTCGTGCACGAGCTTGGGGAGCACCTCACGTATCGTGGTCTGGCTAACTGAATAGCGTTCCTGAAGCTCGTGGATCTTGAGTTGCAGACCGGGTTTCAGCTGACCTGTGATGAGGTCGGTACGCATGCGTTCCTGAGTTGCGTCGGCCTTTGTCGGCTCTTTTGCCTCTACGTCGTTCGTCATCTGCCTCTTTCGTCCGGGTTAACTCAATGCGCGCGAATGCCTGCCGTGAATGATCATATCAAGTGAATTTGATAGCAGGAAGTCCACTGCCTGATATGTTTCCCTTCTCATCCGGCAAGCGATCGACCTTGTAGGCCGCGACGATGTCGATCACACCGGAGCGCGTCTCTTCCAGGAAGCCGTTGCAGGACAGGGCAATCCATCGGCTCGCCCGCCTAGGCATCATCATACTAGGCCGCAGGCATTCGCATCATATTCCGCTAAACCTCGTTATCCCGTTTGGCGCGTCGCTGCCAGCGATCGGGCCTGCCTTTAACTGCGTACCCTGCACCTGCTTCAGCGCGGCGCCTTTTGTTTGCAGCGAGGACGGTGTCGGAAGGACGTTGCCATCGTCACGCCCGGCAGCGGCGATCAGGATGGCCAATTGCGTGTCGGAGAGACGTTTGGATTTCGCTTCCGTCGGCATCGGGTGGCTCCCGTCGTTCGCGCTGGTCCCGAACCGGCGCTTCCACCCAAAGCCCGGAGGTTGATCCGGGCCACGGTTCGGCAGTGCCGCAGCGTCCCGCCGAGAGTTTGCATCGCTACCGCACAGGCCTCCCCTCGACATCCGAATCATCACAGGGCATCTGAAAGCGATTCCGATTCCATCGCGGATACGCTAGTCGAAGCGGGCTGGAGTCGGTTGCCTCGATCCGCCACCCTCGTGCCGGATCCACGCCGCAGCCATACCCGTTGGAGGCAACATGTCTGGCACCCTCGAACCCCTGACCGGCATCGTCACCACTGATCTGGCCGCCGTCACGCGCGGGCGCTTCGTCGCAACGACTGATATCGATGCCACCGCGGCGACCGGGGTAGGCTGGATCCAGTCGAACCTGTCGCTGACTGCATTCGGCGGGCTTTCCAATCCCAACATCTGGAAGTCATCAGGCGACCTGCGCCTGATCCCCGATTTCGGTGCACGCTTTCTGACCCATGCCACCGGCGGCGACATTCCCTTCGACATGGTGATCGGCGATCTTGTCGAGATCGACGGCAGTCCGTGGGCTGCCTGCCCGCGCAACGCCCTACGGCAAGCCGCAGCGGCGTTGGAGACGGAGACCGGACTGAGGCTGAAAGTATCTTTCGAGCAGGAATTCTACCTGCTGAGGCCGGAAGAGGCGCCCGATCACCCGCTAGCCTTTTCAGCCCTGCGGCGCTCCGGCGCATTCGCCCCGCAACTGGTGGCCGGGTTGCGCGAAGCCGGATTGCGGCCAGAAAACATACTCGCCGAACTCGGCCCCGGACAACTGGAGATCAGCATTGCCCCCTCGGCTCCAATTCCCGCCGCCGATCAGGCCGTCGCGGTGCGCGAGATCGCCCGGGAGCTGGCGCACAATTTGGGCCAAAGGGCCAGTTTCGCACCCAAACCCTACGCCGGCCATTCGGGCAGCGGCGTGCACATTCATTTCAGCCTGACGGATTCCGAAGGACATGCGCTGACCTATGACGCGGACGGGCCAGCAGGATTATCACCGGAAGCAACGCGCTTCTGCGCCGGCATCCTGCGCCACCTGCCGGCACTCACCGCCTTCACCGCTTCCAGCCCTGCCTCTTTTGAGCGACTGAAGCCCTATAGCTGGAGCGCGTCCTATACATGGCTTGCCGATCAGGACCGCGAAGCAACGCTGCGTGTCTGTCCGGTCCTCGCCATGAAGTCCGCGCCAGCCGACCAGCTCAACATCGAGTTCCGGGCCGCGGATGCCACCGCCAATCCCTATCTGGCGCTTGCCGCCCTTATCCGCGCCGGACTCGAAGGGTTGAGAAACAGCTATGAACTACCGCCGCTGGCCTCGGCCAATCCGGAAGAGCTTTCGGAGGCGGAGCGTCAATATCATGGGCTGAAGCGGCTGCCGACAAGCCTGTCGCAGGCGCTTGCACAGTTGGAGGCCGATGCGACGGTGGGTGAATGGTTCCCGCGCCCGCTGTTCGACACGTTTCTTGCCGTCAAACGTACGGAAGCGGAAATCGGCGAAGGCTTCGACAAAGATGATCTACTTGAAACCTACCGCGCGCTTTACTGAACGAACCGCCCGCCCGGTGCTCGAGCGGGCGGGCGTTGACTGAGCTTTGCGTTGACTGAGCTTTGCGGGGCATCAGCCCTTTGCGGCTTCAAGGAAGTCCAGCGTCTCCTGCGAGGAGGCGACATGGCAGTAGATCATGTTGATGATCTCCAGCTCGTTGTCGTGCAACTGCTTGGTGGCGGCCGCACAGCAGTCTTCCACGACCACGACGTTGAAGCTCTCGTCAGCAAGGCTGCGCACCGTGGACGCAACGCACTGGTCGGTGAAGATGCCGACGACGATCACGTTCTTCACGCCCATGTTCTGCAGGATAAGGCGCATGTTGGTGCCGGTCAGCGCGCTGTCGGTCGTCTTGCAGAATACGATCTCGTCGCCTTGCGGTTCCAGCTCGGGGACGATCTTCGATTCCTCGCTGTCCTTGGGCAGCAGCAGATAGTTCCAGCCTGGCTTCTTCTGGCTCAGCGAGCGGTCGCGGCCGTCGTTCTTCATGCAGGCTATGCGGGCAAACATCACCTCCACGCCCTGCTCGCGGCTGGCCTCGACCAGCTTGGCGATGTTGGGGATGACGACGTCGTTCATGCGCGCCCGGAACGGCTCCCAGCGGTCGCGCTGAACCGGATCCTCCGAGGGCACGAGATAGGTGCTCTGCACATCGACCACCAGCAGCGCGGTTTCGGTCGGGTCGAGGACGATGTCTTCCGGCTCCGGGGCTCCCTGATAGTAGAACGAGCGATAGTTCGTCTTCCAGTTCATGACAGTCTCCAAATGAACGGGTGGTTGAAACCGGTGAGCCGGCGTCTCAGCCGCGGCGTCGCAATTTCCGCCAGGTGGCGCCGAACTCCTCGGCCTCGATCAGCCCGCCTGGCCGTAGCGCCAGCACGGCGATCATGGCCAGCGCCAGCACGATCTCGGTCAGGCCGACGAGCTGCCAGGGGAACACGGACGAGCTGTTGAGCGCGTTTTCGGTGGCGCGCAGTGCCTCGAAGGCGAAGGTAACGACGAAGGTGCCGAGCACCGCGCCCGATACCGTCCCCGCGCCGCCAATGACCAGCATGCCGAGGATGACGAAGGTTTCCTTCAGGTAGAAGGCCGACGGCTGGTAGGAGGTGATGAAATGTGCCCACAGCCCGCCGGCGAAGCCGGCCAACAGAGCGCTGAGCACGAAGCCCTTCCAGCGCAGGAGAGACAGGTTCGCTCCCATGGCGCCGGCCGCGACCTCGTCGTCGCGCACGGCCCGCAGCAGAAGGCCGGTCCGCGATTCCTTGAAATACAGCGCTATCAATGCGGCCAGTATCGCGCCGGCGGCAGCAAGATAGATCGTGGTGGCCTTCGGCACGCCGAACAGGGTGCGCGGACCATTGGTCACCTCGCTCCAGTTGACCATGATGGTGTGCATGACCACCAGAAGCGCGAAGGAGGTAATGACGGCTGCGGCATCGGAAAGCCGCATCAGCGGATAGGCCACCAGCGCCGCGACCAGCATGGCCGCCACCGCCCCCACCGCGATCGCGGCATAGGGGCTGAGCAGGATCGGCTTCAGCACCGGATAAAGATCGGGCAGCACCATGCCGCGCATCTGCAACGGGATGGTGAACAGCGACGATGTGTAAGCGCCGATGCCCATGAAGGCTATGTGGGCGAAAGACAGGATACCCGAATTGCCCATGAACGCCTGAAGCCCAAGCACCAGGATCATGTTGATGAAGAGAAGGGTGACAATGCGTTCGAACACCGGGAAGCCCAGGAAGCGCGCGGCCAGCATGACGGCGAGGACCGGAATGACGATCGCAACGAAGGTGATCAGCTTGCTGTTGTTCATTGTCTTGCTGACTGTCAGGTGCGCTGGCCGGTCGCCGGCCCTTGGATTAGCCCGTCGGGACGCCACAGCAGGATCAGGATGACGAGCGAGAAGGTGAAAGCATCCCGGAACTTGAGAAGCTCGGGCGGGAGCAAATAGTTGAAGGTTGTGACGATCAGCGCCAGCAGGAATCCGCCGAACACTGCGCCCTGCAGACTGCGCATGCCGCCGATGACGGTAGCGATGAAGGCGACGAGCAGCGGCTCCAGACCGATGCCCGGCACGACCGAGCCGATGCGGCCAAGCCAGAACAGGGAGACCACGCCAGCCAACAGGCCGCTCAGCGCGAAGGCCGAGGTGATAACCAGATTGGCCGGGATGCCCAGCATCCGCGCCATGGTGAACTTGGTGGCGGCGGCGCGCATTGCCAGACCCAGAACAGTCTTCTTCATGATGAAGGAAAAGATCGCCAGCATGATCGCGGCGGCAACGATGGTGAGGATGTTGCGCAGCGGAATGATCGCGCCGAACAACACCACGGTATCGGAGAAGATGTCAGGGAGCGGCACGGTGCGGGCGCGCGGCGAGATGAACAGCAGCGCCGCGTTCTGCAGCAAGGTGGAGAAAGCGAAGGAGGTGATGAGCACCGCCGTCACCGATTTGGAGCGCACCGGGCGGAAGGCGGCGTACTCGGTGGCGATGCCGGCTCCGATGGCCATCAGCACGGCGACCGCCGCCATGACCAGCCAGGGAAGCGGCGTGCCGCCGAGCAGGAACAACGAATATCCGGCGACCATGATGAGTTCGCCATAGGCGAAGTTCACCAGTTTGAGGATGCCGTAGACGATGACCAAACCGAGCGCCATCAGCGCATAGAGGCTGCCAAGGCTCAGCACGTCGATCAGGAACTGTACATAGACCGCCACGGCGTCACCCCAGATAGATCGATTTCAGGTCGGACCCCGCGGCGATGTCGGCCGAAGCGCCGGACGTCGCGACACGGCCGAGTGACAGCACATAGGAGCGGTCGCTGATCTTGAGCGCCTTGGAGGCGTTCTGTTCCACCAGAAGGATTGTCACGCCGGATTGGCGCAGCTCTAAAATCATCTCGAAAATGCGATCGACGATAACAGGCGCAAGGCCAAGCGAGGGCTCGTCGAGAAGGAGCAGCCGGGGATCGGACATCATGGCGCGCGCGATGACGAGCTGCTGCTGCTGGCCGCCGGACAACGTTCCGGCCGGCTGGCGGATGCGCTCGGCAAGCAGCGGGAAAAGCTCGAACATTCGTTCTTGGCTGGCCGCAACACCGCGCGTATCCCTGCGGCGACAGAAAGCGCCGAGCTGCAAGTTTTCCTCAACAGTCAGATCGGGGAACACGTCGCGGGTTTCCGGCACCATAGCCACACCCCGGCGCACGAGTTGCTCAGGCGTCAGCCCGGAGATGTCGCGCCCATCGAGCCGAATTGTGCCGCGCGCCGGTTTCAGGACGCCGGCGATGGATTTCAGCGTGGACGACTTGCCGGCGCCATTTGCCCCCAGCAGCGTGACGAGTTCCCCCTGCTCCACCCGCAGGCTCACGTCGCGTACCGCCTTGACGGCACCGTAACGCAGTTCGATCTCTTCGATCTCAAGCATGGTCTTCAGTTGTCAAAGCGTCGGCGCCCAGATAGGCCTCGATCACCGCCGGCAGGCGACGCACCTCGTCCACCCCGCCCTCGCCGATGGTTCTTCCCTGAGCAATGGCCTGCAGGCGGTGGCATAGGCGCATGATGAGCGGCATGTCGTGGTCAATGATGACGATGCCGAGGTCACGCTCCTGCGGCAGACGGGCGAGAATCTGCATGAGCGTCGCCGACTCGTCCTCGTTCATGCCGGCAGCGGGTTCGTCGAGCAGCAGATATTTCGGCTCGGCCGCCAGCGCCCGGGCAATTTCGACACGACGCTCGTCGCCGTAACTGAGCGAACCGGCGAGTTCGGCGCGATAGGTCCCCAGCGAGAACTCCTCCAGCAGGCGATCGACGACCCTGCCGGCCTCTCGACGCGAACTGCCTTTGGCAATTGCGGCGACCTCGATGTTCTCCTCCACCGTCAGATTGGAGAACAGTCGCACGGTCTGGAACGAACGCAGGATACCGTGTAGAGCCCTTTCGCGCGGCAGCAATGCGCTGATATCCTCGCCGTCGCAGGTGACTGTGCCGGAGACCGGCTTCACCTGCCCGGTAAGCACATTGATGAGCGTCGTCTTGCCCGAGCCATTCGGCCCGATGAGGCCGAGAATCTCGCCCCGGTTCAGCGTGAGGCTGACAGTGTCGAGAGCCCGCAGGCCGACGAATTCCACCGTGATGGAATTCGCCTTCAGGCTTTGATTGGCCATGTTCTTGCAGCCGGATTGTGTGGATGACTTGGAAAGGTGAGACCTTGCCGAATCCGGAAAGTACGTGCCGGCAACTGCGGGGAGAGACTGGCAACGTCCCGCCCCGCCGCCGATTTCAGCGCATCAGAGAGGCGGCTGGCTCTCGGCGCGGCGCCAGCCGAGGAAGGAGGGCTTGCCGCCGCTGATGCCGATGAGCGCAGCGGATTTGTCCGGCTGATGGCCGAGCTCGGCATTGGAATAAGAGAGTTTGCCGGTGAGCAGGTCGAACTCGTTTTCCTCGAGCGCCTTGGCAACGGCCGCACCGTCGGTGGAGCCGGCGATCTCGACCGCCTGTGCCATCAGCATGACCGTATCCCAGCCGGTGGCGACAAAGGAGGTGTCGGGCTCGGCGCCGTGCTGGGCCTTGTAGAGCTCGATGAACTTGCTCATGTCGGGATGCGCCTCAGAACCCATCCAGGTATGGCTAACGAAGTAGATGTCGTTGCCGAAGCGCTCGCCCAGAGCTTCGAAGAGGCTCGGATCGTCGTAGGAGTCACCGCCCATGATGGGCGTCGTGATACCGACTTCGCGGATCGCGCGGATGATGGTACCGAGGTCCGGCATATAAGACGAGATGAAAATCACATCCGGCTT
The DNA here is from genome assembly GCF_025397915.1 of Microbaculum marinisediminis. Lineage (NCBI taxonomy): Bacteria > Pseudomonadati > Pseudomonadota > Alphaproteobacteria > Hyphomicrobiales > Tepidamorphaceae > Microbaculum > Microbaculum marinisediminis. The sequence goes on along the minus strand of NZ_JALIDZ010000013.1, from coordinate 119,424 downwards.
TTCGGGCAGGGCCTGAAGCCGGGCGAGTTGCGCCGAAAAGTCCTGCGCGCCCTGCGTGTAGGCATCCTCAAGCACGACCTCGCCACCCAGGTCCTTGTAATGCTGGGTGAAATACTTGCTCAGGCTCTTGGTATAGGCAATGAACTGGTCGGTGACGACATAGGCTGACTTCCAGCCGCGCTCATTGAAGGCATACTCGGCCGCGGTCGCGCCCATAGCCGTGTTCCACATCGACAGCGTGAACTGCTTGTCGCCGAGCGACCAGGCGCTGTAAAGCGGATCGGAGGCGCAAGTCGAGATGCCGACGATATCCGCGTTCTGCGCCTCGCGGCTGGCGGGACCGCCGAAATCGAAATCGCAAGGCGCAATGATCAGCTCGGCTCCCTGATCGATCACGTTGATGGCGTTGTTGCCGACAGTCACCGGATCGCTCTTGCCGTCGATGTTGATCAGCTTGACCTTCTTGCCGAGCAGGCCGCCCTGGTCGTTCAACGCCTTCACGGCAACTTCAGCGCCCTTGAGGCCAGGTTCATCAAGCGGCGCCTGAACCCCGGTCAGGCTGAGCGCACCGCCGATGATGATCTCTTCTTCCGCCACAGCGCTGCCCGCCAGACCGAAGCCAAGTGCAGCCGCCAGAACCAGGCGCGAAACTCCCCTGCGAAAAACCACGTCGATTTCCTCCGTAGATCAAATTGGGCTTCGGGACCTCTCCCTGAAGCCGGCTCCCGGAGTCGACGCTATGAAGGGGCAACAAAATTGTCAATAATGAAAATTTTCTTATATGAAAATCAGGAATTTCCGCGGTGAGGAGGCCGCGTGGACACGAAGATGATTTCGGCCGGATCGGTACTTGTGCAGACATAGGCATGGGGAATGCCTGAATCGAAACAGGCGCTGTCCCCCTGTCCGAGAAGCAGCGGTTCGTCTCCCTCGAGATACAAGCCGATAGAGCCGAAGAGAACCGTTACCACCTCCTCGCCTTCGTGATTGCTCCAGTCGATACGGTCCGGCACTTTCTTCGTATGGACAACCATGATGCCGGAATTCAGTCGCCCGTGCACGCGGGTGGCCTGCGGATAGTAGTCGTAGAGCGACGTGCGGTGCGGCTCGATATCGCCACGCCGCTGCAAAACGATCTTCTCGTCTTGATCGACCTCCGGCTCCAATATGTCGGTCACCAGAAGACCGAGTCCCCTTGCGATCTTGTAGATCGTCTGGAAGCCGCCGGAGACCTTGCCGGTCTCGATCTTGGAAATGGTGGCGAAGGACACGCCGCATTTGTCGGAAAGCTCGACGAGCGTCAGATTCTGCTCCAGTCGCCGCTGCCGCAGATGCTTTCCCACATTGTCCTTGGTCGTTGGCAGCGGGGCATCATCCTGCGCATGCTTGGATTTTTGCACTGCCATCGATTGCTGCGCCCTGGCTCGATCCTGCTCCATCCTGCAGCTACACAGAATTACCCATCATGTTTCCCATTTTCAACTTTGAAAATACCAGCGAAATGCACAGATCCAAGCCGCGCCCAGCCTGCCCCGTGATCCGGGCCAGCTCCGTGCCCATAACCGAGTCCAACGCCTAGCGCAGGACCTCGATTGCTCCGATAACCCCGGTCAGCAACACTCCCGACAGGGCACATGCTATGGCAGATTTGAAGGGCCGGTTTGGCAGCGCAAAAAACCGCCTTATCAAAGCCGCTAAACCATCCCAATAGCAGGTCCGCCTTTCTCGGGCATGCACAGCGTGACCAATTGCTTGCCAAGGCCGCTTCCAATAGACCGTGACGGCGCGATACTTCACGATCTGGCGCGATCAAGAAACGGAACACCACGTCGAAAATGTCCGAGACGTCCACCGCCTCTCACGGTCTGACCGGCCAACAACTGGTGCGGCGGCGTACGCAACGATACATCGAGACGCTGCGCTGGCTCATCACCAACCTCGTCCTGTTCAGGCCGCTGCAAGTCGCACTCCTCGTTGGCCTGGTAACAGTGGGACGCAGCCTGCAAGCGGCGGCTTTTGCCGGTTTAATCTGGTTCTTTTCTTCGGCCCAGACGAACACGGCGCTGGTCGTGCTTGGGCTTTCCGTCGACACGCGCGACGGGGCGTGGATGGCGCTGATGTTGACCGTCGTCGCTGCAGCGATGGTCACGGCGACGTTCGTCATCTACCTGAGCGCGCGAATGAGCTTCTACCTGTCGACCGCGTTCGCCGAGAAGATCGTCGAATCGGTGTTGAACCTCGAGGGCGGATATCCGACCCGCACCGGGCTCGAGCGGAACGGCTCCATCTCGAAGCAGGTCCTGGATGTGACGAACGGCAAGCAGATGATGTTTCGGCCGATCAACGTGCTTCTGACACTGCCGCGCCACATCCTCCTCGTTATACCCGCCGTAGTCGGCATGATCTGGATCGCGGGAGAAGTCGTCGCCTTCCTGGCGCTGCTGGTTATCCCGGCGGCGGCGCTCAACTACATCATCAGCCATCGCGTGGTTGCGGTGCAGAAGAGCCGCAAGGAGGTGAATCGCGCCTTCCGCAAGGCCATGCACGAAACACTCGACACGATCGGCGACGAAAACACGGTGATAGCCGACCGACCGGCGCTCGCACAGAACCTGATCGAAAGCGATTCCAATCGGGCGAGCATCGAAGTTTTCTCGTCCTACATCCTGTCACCGCGACAATCCGAGTTCGTATCCAACGTTCTGGCCGCGGTCGCCGTCGCCGCAATCGGCTTTTATCTTGGCTACGAGGCGCTTTCCGGGGTCATGCCGCTGGCGCAGGTCATCGGCTTTTTCGTCATGCTGCGCGTTACCATCAGCGGCCTGACCGGCACCACGATCGCGCTGACCACCTACGCTCGGTTTTACGGCGTCCTGCGCAGCGCCTATGAATATCTGACGAGCCCGCTCAAGGATCCGGGGCGCTTCTTCGGCAAGCCGGTGCTGCACGCGGCGAAGCAGGCCAACCACGTGCCCGGTGCCTTGGGGAAGGACGTCCCGGTGCAACGCGGCGTTCCGGTCGCGATCATCGCGCCGGCAAAGCTCAATCGCTATACGCAGTATTTCTTTGCCTTGGCCCTGACCCAGCGCTCGCGGCAGACAACGCGCGAAAAGCTCAACGCAACGGCGCTTCGCTGCACAGCCGCCCTCGCCGAACCGGACCGCCTGGCCGAAAACGGACTGCTCTCCTTTACCGAAGACACTCTCGAAGCGCGTCTGGCGGGAACCGCAATCGCCGAAATAGCACCGACGATCGAGATAATCCGCCAGGCAGCGGACGACGGCGATGGTCTGGACGGACGGGATATCGCCCGTATCGCATTGCTGACGGCGTACCTGTCGAAAGCGGAATACATCATTATCGGCTTTCGCGTTCTCGCCGCGCTTCCCGACGCGGAGATCCGACTCTGGCTGGCGGCACTGACGGATCGCTTCATCGCGATCGCCTACCGTCCTCGGGGGTTCGATGGCTGCATCGGCGGCGAAGCGCATGCAGTCTTGCTCGACAAGGAGCGGGCGGTCGCCGTTGTCGAATCGCAGAATGCCGCTGACGCCGCCCGCGCAGTGACCGCAATCCTGAAAAGCGATGGCAACGAGACAGAGTCTCTGGATGACGAAATGGACGAAGAGTAGCGGTCGGCGCGAAGGCCGGATGGTTGAACTGCCGGAACCTTTCGGATAGGGGAATCCAGCCGGCTAGGCGCTGGAAAAGACGTCGGTTTCAGGCTCGAAGAACAGTACAGTCAGAGAAAGTGGACCCCATGAACACATCGGCACAGCCATCGGATGACGCGCCCTTCATCGCAGCGATTGAAGGAATCGTCTCTACCGTAACCGGCCGATCCGACGTGAAGCTCGCCGGCGATACCGACCTGATCGACGACGGAATCCTGGACTCACTGGATTGGTCGGTGTTTCTGCTCGACCTCGAAAAGCACTACGACATCAAGATCCCCGACGAAACCGCCGAGGAGCAGGGTTTGCAGACCGTCGGCAAACTCGTCAGCTTCATTCGCAGCGCGCTGTGAGCGCCACGCCGTTCCGGCCGTTTATCTACGGTCACCGCAACTACATCCGGGGCGTGGATTTCACGATGCACGTCCTCACGGAAGTAACGCCGCTCGCTGGGGCGTCTCCTGGTTCGATGGACCTGCGTTTTCCCCGCTTCTCCACGAAGGACGGCCAATTCGCGCGAGCGGCGCCCCCTGCCGAGGCCCGCGACGCTGCCGCCGTCCTCCATCTGCGGTCCGGCGACGACAACGCGATGTTCGTCTACATCGAAAGCGATCAGGATGCGCGACGGTCCGCTGACGATCCCGAGGCTGCCTTTAAGGGTCGTGCATCGCTTGAAGGCGAAACCGGCAAGATCACCGAAATATCCGGGCCGGACCTGTTCAGCGCGGCGATCTACCTGACCAAGACGCTGCACGAGCGCGTCGTCGAGACGTCGGGAAAGTGGATATACACCCGCTTCCGCACGGACTCCGCCGCCCGCATACAGGACCTTGTGGCCGACCAGGCCGCCAAAGACCTGGAGGTCCGGATAACAGGCATGCGCGCAAATCAGTGGAGCGCCAGCGATCTCCTCGTCGACGGCTCCGTCGTCGGAGAGATCTTTTTTGCACGAATCCCCGCATGACGACGGGGCGCATAACAATCCGCGCCCCACGTTTCATTCGTGAGCAGCTGCCGTGACCATCGTATTCGACAACCTGATGTCGGCGGTGGCGTTCGTAATGGCCTTCATGCTCGGGCATCTCGGCGCACATCTCCTGCGATCCGAACGGCTGGTCCTCGCCAACGCCCTTCTGTTCTCGATCGCCTTCGCCTTCATCGCATCGGCTGAAACGGCGATAACGGCAATTCTGATGGCGGCCTACGCCGCCATCTTCGTGCATCTGGACAGCCGGCGTTGGGTATCGGCCGGCGTCGTACCGGTGACCGCGATCTTCATTGCCGGGCGGATTGCGAGCGACCACGGCGACCTCTCGCTCCTGTTCCTGCCGTTCATCTACATCAGAACCCTCGGCACCATCGTCTGGACGTGGCGCTTTCCCAAGGAGCGCTTCGCACCGCGCGATGTATTCCTCTCGCTCCTGTTCTTTCCGACCCTGCCGATCGGGCCGATCCAGTTCGCCGACCGCATCAACGTCGCGGCGCTGTGCACGCTGCCCGCGAAGGAAGATGTCGCCTACGGTGCCAGGCGCGTGCTGATCGGCATTGCCAAGGTGGCGTGGCTGGGACCGGCGGTCACGTCACAGCTTGCTGCCCGGTTCAGCGGCATGGACGACGGCACCGTCGGATTGCTGTTCAAGGTTTTCGCCCTCTGGGCCGGCCTTTTCAACATCTACGTCATGTTCTCGGGCTACGTCGACATCGCCGTCGGCCTGTGCCGCTTCGTCGGCATCGAGAGCCGGGAGAACTTCAACCGCCCCTGGATGGCGCGCACTATCCAGGAATTCTGGCAGCGCTGGCACATGAGCCTGGTCTGGGTGACCAACAATCTCGGCTACCACCCCTATGTGCGCCGGACCGGGCACCGTTACCTCGGGATCGTCCTGGCCTTCACCTTCATCGGCGTCTGGCATGCCTTTACCTGGAACTACCTGCTGTGGGGCTTTGGCCACGGTGTCGCCCTGGCACTCTTCGCGTGGACTCAGCGCAATCCGCAGGTGCGTGCTATATGGGCCCGCTCGCAGGAGTATCCGGCGCTGAACCTGCTCCTGCAGGGCCTGGGATGGTTCGCTACGATGACTTACGTTTCGGCGCTTTCCGATTTCGCCGCGGGAGAACTGGGATGACCTTGGGCACGGCCAAACGCTGGCTCTGGACAGAGACCAAAGCCGTTCTCCTGCTTCTCCCCGTCGCCATCGCCATCCTCGTTATCCTGACGCAATGGCCGCTGTCGGACGTGGAATTCCTCTACGTGGATCTTTGACCGATGCGGTCCTTCCTCCGGCTCCTGGTGGCTCTCTGCCTGGTCATCGCGACGGCGCATCTTCTGCGCCAGTCCGGGGCGCTGATCGCTCTGAAGTCGGCCCTGGAGCCGCATGGCAAGGATTACAGGGCGAGCCTTGCCTTGTTTCGGAACGACGGCACCGAGAAGCCGATGGTCTTCGGCGACAGCTGGTTCCAGAAACAGCTCGGGAAAGCATGTGACGGGCGTCCCCCGATATTCGTCACGGTGCCGCAGACCTTTTTCAAGGATCTGGCCGACCTGGTCGCGTTCGCGACCGTTCACACGTCCGGACCGATCGTTGTCCAGATCGGCAACTACACCTGGTTCCCCAACCGAGATAACCGGGGCTTCAACTTCGACTACCTGCCCGCGAGTGAGCCCTTTTCCCCCGTGGAGGCCTGGCAGTCGACCGGCAGGCTGTTCGGCTTCGTCGAGGACTTGGCGCGGCGGGACAATACCGGCAGAGCGCGAAAGCCGAAGGAAGGGTATTATTTCGCGTCGGCAGACCTCAATGGCCTTGCCACGTTGGCCGAAGCCGCTCGGGCGGCGCCGGGCCGGCTCTTTCTGGTCTCTGCGGACAAGCACGAACTCAAGGACGTCACCCCCCGGCAGATCGCCCGGAGAGACGAGGCAATCTTGATGAATCGGGATCTCGGCCTTTATTCCGATATTGCAACTTTCGCCGCGGAGACCGGCTGCGCTCCCCTTCGCGCTTCGCAACACCGAACCAGCCAGAAGAAACACAAGCCATGATCGAGAAGATTGCCGTCGCTCTGCCAGATTGGATCGTCGACGCCGACGAGGTCGCCGGGTGGACGGATTCCGATCCCCAGTTCATCCGCGAGAAGGTCGGCATCGAAACGCGCCGTTTTCTACGCGACGACGAGACCGGATGCGATCTCGCCTCGCGTGCGGTTCGTGAGGTTCTCTCCGACGGCGGGACGGCTGGCGATGATCTCGATTTCCTCATCACCGTAACGCAGACGCCCGATCTGCGGCTGCCCCATATGAGCGCCCAGATCCAGAACGCCTGCGGGTTGCCGACAACCATCATGGCGTTCGACATGTCGCTGGGCTGTTCCGGCTACGTCCACGCCCTGTCCGTCGCCAGGGCGCTCCTGTCCACCGGGATGCGCTCGGGTCTCATCGTCACCTGCGACCCGTATTCGAAGATCATGCGGCGCCGGGACAAGGCGACGGTTACCGTGTTCGGAGACGGGGCCACGTGCAGCCTCATAAGGCGTGACGGTATCGACAGGCTGGGAAGCTTCGACTTCGGTACCGACGGCAGCGGGGCCGAACACCTCTGCTTCCAGGGGGCCAAGCTGGACGGCGCGGTTGCGAGCGAGGGACCGCCGTCTCCCGCGGATAGCGAACCGACGCCGAGCCTGCATATGAACGGACGCGAAATCCTCAACTTCATGCTCGAGCGGGTCCCGGAATCCGTCGATCGCTGCCTTGCCCGGGAAGGGCTCACCCGCGACGACGTCGACCTTTTCGTTTTCCACCAGGCGAGCCGCTACATGCTGACGCTGCTGGCCCGGCGCATGGGCCTGGATATCGCCAAGGTGCCTATATTCATCTCCGACACCGGTAACACGGTCTCCTCCACGATCCCGATCGTGTTGAACAGGCTCCAGCAGGCCGGGGAACTTGCGGGACGTACGGTCCTGCTGTCCGGCTTCGGCGTCGGCTTGTCGTGGGGAACCACGGTGATCCGGTTCTGATCACATGTCCCGGAAAGCGCCTCCCTCCCCCGCACCGGACAAGGACCCGGCCAATCCGCCGGAGAAGAGCGTGCGCGCATCGAGGCGCTTCTATCCGTTCCTCGCCTTCGGACTCATTGCCGCGGGGCTGGCTGCCATGGTTCTGATGCCGGACCTGAGCGCCTTCCGCTATAGCTCGAAATACAAGGACTATGCGGCATCGGTCTTCTGTGACGACCGCGACGTCGATGTCGCGTTCTTCGGGACGTCGCGGATGGCGCGCGCCGTGGATGCCGGCGAAATCGCCAGGGTATTCGAGGAGCACACGGGCAAGCCTCTGTCGATCGTCGATCTGGCCAAGCCCGGCGGCTCTAATTTCGCGTGGGTGCAGATGCTTTCCGATCTGCTCGAACACCGGCGGGTGAAGCTCATCGTCGTCGAAATGGGCAACCCCCGGAGACAGCCGCAATGGAAACAGCTCGATAAGCTGAGCGGCGTTTTGAAGAGCCCGGAACTCATCGATTATGCGCTGAACGTCGAAGAGAATAGCGTTGTCGAGAACCTCTTTTCGCTGTTCGAAGCGCGCCTTGGATCTCTGGAAGCGGGATTGGGAAGCCTCTGGCTGGGATGCGACGGATTGAACGGCAATATTGCCTATGACCCCACCCTCGGCCGTTACAGGCAGAAAGGCCCGTTCAGCAACGTCGATAAACTGCTGGCCGAACTGGACACCAACCCGATCAATCAGAATTTGTTCAACCCGAAATATAAGTTCAGCCTAAAGGTTGCCAAGACTATTCTTGCCTTGGCTGAAGAACATGGGACGAAGGTGATTTTCGTAAACCTGAACAGCATCGACGAGGATCAGCTTCAGCAGAAGCATATGACCCGCTTTCAGGAGAAATACGGCGCCGAACTGACGGCTTGGCCGGAGGCATTGATGGCGCTGTTTCGAACCGAGTTTAGCTACGCCGATAGGAACCATTTGGATGAGGACGGGGCGCGCCTTGTAGCGCCCTGGTTCGCCGAGAAGGTCGACGAGTATCTTTCCCGCGGCAACTAAAAGTTGGTTGATGCGACGGCGCCGCTGGAAATATTGTTAGCCGATATATATTTTTCCGATCAGCCGTCTTTGGCTGCGTCCAGAGCGGTGATTGGTGCGCGATGACGTTGGCGGAAAGCTCGTTCAGAGCGGGGCGCCGCATGACAACCGTCGCCGCGGATTTCGCTTGGGCTAGCTGAATTTCGTCACTAAGAACATGGTGAACAGGTTCAATAGTGCGGTTGGCCCTTTGGGCAACAAGATCATTGGCTGGGTATCCAATATGGAAAAGACGGGGGGACGCGAGAATAAATATGAACGCCTGGTTTTCGTTACTGGGCCTGCGCGCAGCGGGACGACGCTGCTGAACAGGATTCTTTGCAGCGGCAACAACCACATTCAATTTCCGGAATGCACGATAATAACGACCATTATAAAGACGATGGTCCGGCACAATAGTGCAACACCAGACCGCTTTCAGGCGTATTTCGGAAGCGAAGATACGAAGCTTCAAATATACAGAACGCATATCGACAACGTAATATCCAACCTCTTGCGGGATCAGCCACACAAATTCGGGCTCGTCTTAAAGGACCCGGACATCGCCCTGTATTTCAACGAGTACAGAGCATTGTTTCCGGAGGCCTATTTCGTTTTTATCGTCCGCGATCCGCGCGACGTCGTCGCGTCGCGAAAAGACGTTGTTCTCAGGAAAAACCTGGAGTTCACCCTAGATCACGTATTGGAAACCGTAAAAGTCGATTTCAATCGTATGGCCGCAAGACATCGCTCTTTAATAAACGATCCTCAGGTAGCCTTCGTGCGATATGAGGATCTGGTTCATTCGACGGAGGCGTCGATAAAGTATCTTGAAAATTTTGTCGGAACAACTTTGTCGAGAGAATTAAACGGCCAATCCAATTCGAAAGACAACCCCTTCTCGACACCGATAAGTACATCGGGGCGCGTCTCGGAAGACAGTGCAGGCTCGTTCCAATCACGCCTGACGGAAGCGGAAAGAGACATTGCGCAAAACGCGCTGGCCTACCAGATCAGATTTGCCGACAACGTATCTCATATAGGAAAAACATAGAGAAACCAGCCAACACTACGCTATCGCGAGTATAGCCCAAGCCGCCTCAGCGCCTCTTCAGCAATCTTCCTGTATTTCCCAAACGCATTCCGGTTTTCGCGAATCTGCAGCCTTTTGATAGTGCGCTTCTGGCGCTTTATTGTTGCGCCTTGTCTTTCTAAGGCGCTTTTCTGGTTTTCCAGCTTCGTTTGCAAGGCTGCGGGATCCAGGCGCGGGGCAACCCTCTGCGCGTAGGTCTTGTAGTCGCCCTTCCCGATCGTACAGTTGCGGCAGAACTTGGCTGCCTCACCGGTCATCATGTCGTGGCGGAAACGCCAGAATGCTTCCGAGTTGTAGAAATCGGCCAAATGCGCATCGGCATAGGAGGAGATCTCTTCGCCGAAACCATACCGCTCGGCAAGCTCCTGGCTCAGCTCCGGCGGCAGCCCCGCAGGCATGTAACAGCATGGGAATAGTCTCTTGCCCACGCGCATCCCGCCGTTCCAGGGCTGGTTGCAAAACTCGAGGAACGGTGTGTTGTCGAATTCCACGACCTGCGAGTCCTCCTCGTCGACATCCTCCTCGACGACGTCCCGCGTTTGAGCGAACCGGTCCGGATAACAGTTCTTTGCGATGGTGAGGCCAATGCCCAGTTCCCTGGCGCGTGCCTTGGCGCGGTCCAGATGCGCGACGCGCTCACTGTCATCCATCGCATCCAGCAATTCGTCAGCAAAGCGCTGCATCGCCCCCAATCTGATGCGCATGGGAGCAACAAATATGGATTCGATATGCTTGAGTTCCGCGGCAAGCTCCACGAGCTGCGGCAGTTCGGGCAGGTTTAGCTTTCCTGCGGTAAAGATGAACTTGTAGACGGCGCCCGTCTGGTGCGTCTCCTTGTGCGCCACGAAACGCCGGACCGATTCGAGGAAATTCTCGAACTTCGCCGGCTTCCGGATCAGCTCGTAGGTCTCCTTGGTGGCCCCGTCGACCGAGAACGCGACGTAGTCGAGATAGGCAGGCAGGTCCGCCCGGCCGCCAGACAGGGAATAGATGCCGTTCGTTATGACGCGGGTTTTCGCCTGAGGCTGCACTTGCCGGCAGATCTTCAGGATGTCCATGAAGTCGGGATGAAGGAAGGCCTCTCCGCGAGGGGTCAGATGGATATCATCCAACGGCCCGCACGATGAAAGCAGCGCGCGAAAATCATCCTTGTCCATATAGTTCTTGAGGAATCCGATCTCTGCAATATGGCACCACCTGCATTTCAGCTGGCAGTTCTCGGTGATCGAGATTCCAATACTTTTCAGCGGAATGCCCTCGCCATCCCGGTAGTAGCGATCCAGCTGTACAGATCGATCAAACCGATAGAGCGCCCGGATCGCTTCGAACTCGGCGTTATCCAGGCCGCCGGATTCTTTGCCCGTTCTAACGGCTGTCGATTGAATGTTCATTTGGATTGCACCCCACCGCAGATAAGGTGCTTGCCAAAGTGGCAGACCACGACGGCGCGCACAAGTTCTGGAACGCGTTAGCCGGCGTGCGCACTTAATGCGCGAAAGCGCGCGGTGCTTGAGAGGGACCGCAGGCCGTCGATTGCGGGCTTCTTTCTTGAGAAAGGGGCGCCGTGACGAACCGATCCGCTGGGTCCACGAACGGCTGGATCGGGTCAGCGGCAATGGGTGATTGGCTTGTTGAAGGCGATCCCGCGTTCGCGCGTTGTGGCGTGCGTCCGACCGGGCCGAGAAGTCGCACAAACGCCGGCGGCCGCTGCCGCGAGATCCGACAGAGCGTCGTCGGAGCTGGGTCTTCCCTCACCCCAGAACGTTTTTCCTGCATTGCGAGGCAATTGAACCCGTTCAAATTAGTGCTTTACGCTGTCCCCCATCCGGGGCAAATAACAGGATTGAACAGGCAAGCGCCGGCCTTCAGTGGAAGCTGACATTGCGTCAAGCGGGGATTCGTAAGCAGGCCCCATGAATGGTAAGTGTGGCGGAACGTCCAATTCGGCGTTCCACGGCGGCCACAAGAGACGGGGGTCGGACTACGGTGGTCGACGGCTCGCGGGACGTAAATCGTGACGACTGGATCTCGATAGAGAACAGGCAGTTCGAAACGCGACGCACCACGGGTTTTCCGGGCGATAGGACGAGAGCATACCGCCAGCCCCACTTCATTATCCGACCATTTCAGAGCGCGGACTCGGGAGCGCCTTCCATAAGAGGGGCATCGGGATCAGAACCGCAGTTCATTCAGCCAGAAGCATTGCACAATTAAATAAAACGCAAGCTCGACAAATCCAGCCGAAACGATCAGCGCTAAGAATTAGATCGGGATTGAAAATGAATATAAACCACCGCGCTTTTACAACCTGAATCTCGGCACACCACACGAACAATACCCGGACGAATAACGCATGGCTTCTATCAGTATCATCATCCCGTTCTACAAGGACTACGCCTACATCAAACAGGCGGTCGATTCTGTCCTTGCCGAAGACCTGCGCGATTTCGAGATCATCATCGTCAACGACAACCCCTGTGAACGCTCCCAATCGTTCCTGTCCGGTTGCCGCTTTCCCAATCCGGTTCGGATCGTCACGCACGAAGCGAACCGGGGCCTGTCTGCCGCGCGCAATACCGGTGTCGCAAACGCGAACGGCGAGTACATCGCCTATCTTGATGCGGACGACTTCCTGCTGCCGGGTGGATTGGCCCATCATGTTAGCTGGGCGCACAAGAGCGGCGCCGACGTCTGCCACAGCGTGACCGTGATTCATGAACAACGCGGCTCAAAGCTCGCGACTCACAAGATTCTCGGCCGCGACAGAAAATTCTTCCAGGTGACAGATCCGAAGACGAACCTGGCGGCGATGCCCGAGCTCCAGTTCATCGTCTCGTCCTGGCAGTCCATCTATCGGCGCGGTTTCCTGGAAAGCTCGGAAATCCGGTTCGACGAGGCACAGCAGAAGTTCGAAGATCGGCTGTATGTTCTGGAGACCGTGTTTTCCGATGCGCAGTTCGCACTGACCGATATGCCGACGCGCGTGTGGCGCCGCCGCTCCGGGTCGATAACGACATCGGACAAGTCGCCGCGTGACATCGAAATGATGACGGCCCTTATCGACAAGTGCACGGGGCTGGCCGAGGCCTGCGTGCGGGAAGGCCGGATCTCGCCCATTCATCTTGAGCGCGAAGTCGTACATTCGCTTTCAAGGCTGCTGTGGGAACTGCCTGTCCTGGAGGCCGCTCTAGAAGAAGACGACCTCGCGCTGCGTATCCGTCCCGTCCTGAGCAAGGCGCTGGCTCGCAGCGAGCCCAATCCGCAGATCTTGCTGGATCCGATTGCCCGGGAGATTGTAAATTTCGGATTGCCGAACAAGCGGGGCGAACTTTTCTCCCCCGACCTGGCAACCGCCGTGTGGCGCGGAATCGTCTCCCAGGACTGGGACAACGTCCGAAGCCTGCAGGAGATGGCGAGGCAGGCCAACGCGGCACGGTTGCCCAAGCCGGAGCCTGCCGGCCCCACGCCGGTGAAGACCGCACAGAGCTATCCGGATCGCGAGTTGATCGTGCATGTCGGCCTGCACAAGACCGGCACGACTCACCTGCAGCGCCAGTTTGTTCGCAATGACGAGGCCCTTCGACGGATCGGCGTCCTGTTCCCGAAAACCGGATTTGTCGATCATCGCGGCGTTTCGCTGAAGCCCGAAGGGACGCCCGGACACCAGGCCATCGCGCGCGCGATCACAAACAATGACCGCACTGTTTTCGATGAGCTGGAAAAAGAAATCGTCGATTCCGGCTGCAAGAAGATCGTACTTAGCTGCGAGAATCTTTGCTTCCCATTCACGACCGACGAGGTTCGCCGAGAATACGTTGACCGCGCGGATGAATTTCTTCGCGCGTTCCCGAACCGACGGGTGATCGCCACGATCCGACGGTCCGACCAGTATATCGAGTCGATTTATCGCGAGCGCATCACCAGTGTCGTCTCGACAGAATCCCGAAATATTTTCGAATTCCTGGTCGAGAACAGGAACCGGCTTCTAAACATCCGTGAAATGCTTGAGCCATGGAGCGTTTTTTCCGGAGGCAACCTATCGCTGCTCGACTACGAGAAGCTGCGGCGAGAAGACAACTATTTCGCGGCGTTCTGCGAAAACATCGGGATAGATCCGATCGCGGTTCCGAGCAAACGCGCAGCCGCCAAGCATACGTATAAGACCCCGCCGTGGGATGTTGTTGAGCTGATACGAATCCTGAAGACCTGCATTCACGATCCCGACAGACTGGAGGCAACCTCCAGAAGCCTGATCCATGCGGCGAGCTTCTACCCTTCAGACAACAGGGGGAAGTACTTGTTGTCGGTTGATGACCGGCTCGACGTCATTTCCGATAGCAGGAATTACAATCAGGCCTTTTTCGACTCCCTCAGCTTCCATTTTGACTACGACGCCATCGAACAAGAACTGGAATCGGACCGCCAGAACTGGTCGCCGCCGGATGGGATCGACTATCGTCTTGTCGAAACGTTCGTGAGCATGATTCAGAGCTCCGATGCCGCGGCCTCGGTCGGGCCGGCGGCCGCTGCCGACGGACCGGATGCAGCAGTCCAGGCGCTCCTGCGCAGTCCCGGCGCCAGCAGGATCCTGGTTGCTATGATGCGGGTCTACCGGCGCACGCCCAACTCTGTGCGGAGGCTGGCGAAATTGGCGCTTACGAAGTTGTATGGTACTGGGGTCAGGTCCGCATAGGCGGCGATCAGCGCGAACTTCAGGAACTGCGCCGGATTCGACACCGTGGCAACCAAGCCTCACATCGTGATTGTCATAGGCATGCACCGCAGCGGCACCTCGCTCGCTGCGGAGATGTTGACACGGCTGGGCGCCTGGACCCGCGATCGGCTCCTGGAGGCCAACGAATTCAATCCTCGCGGCTATTGGGAAGATGCCGACCTTGTCGGTCTGCACGACACCATCCTGGCAACCCTTGATCGGTCCTGGGGCGGCATACGCGCAAGCCTGCCAATGCCCGATGGATGGCTGGACAACCCGGCAATAACGGAGCCGAGACGGGAACTCGAGGCGTTTATCCGGGCCGGCGTAGAGGCCGCGAACGGCACCCCGTGGATGGTCAAGGATCCGCGCGTCTGCCGCTTGTTGCCGTTGTGGCAGGCGATCGCGGATGACTGCGGCATTCGGCTGGCTGGCGTGCTGTGCGCGCGCGCGCCGGACGCCGTTGCCGCATCGCTTGAGAAACGCGACGATCTGCCCCGCGCCTTCGGGCGGCTGTTGTGGCTCGTCAATAACGTGGATGCCTTGACCGCCGGTCGCGACCTCGTCGGCGCATCGATCTCCTATGACCGGTGGTTCACGGCCCCCGCAACCCAGGCCGCCATCCTTGCCGCGGCGATCGGAAGGACCTTGTCGGGAGCGGAGTTGGCGGCCGCTACGGGCGTCGTCAGCGATACGCTACGCCATCACGACAGCATTCTCGGCCATGGCATGGCCGACCAGCTTTATCGGCAACTCGATCTCTGGGCGGAGGAGGGAGAGCGGCCTGCTGCGCTGGACGATCTGGCCGACTGCGCCGTTGCGACACTTGCAGACGTCGCGCCCTGGATCGAAAGCACGAATGACCCGGAATACCTGCGCGACAACCTGGAAGTCATAGCCAAGGAATATCGGGTCGCATACCACGCATCGGCGGCCAAATGCGCCGAGCTCGAGACCGAGAATAACCGCCTTCGAAGCCTGGTCTGGCGCTTCGAACGCCCTCTCGGAGCGGTACGATCGTTGCGCAGGGCAATCAGACCGCCGGTCAAACGAACCGCCAACTAGGACCCGGCCTCTCGAGATCGGATCCAAATGCGATTTGAAACCGGCCTGACGGGGGCAAGGCAGCTCTCGTCCCCTCTGATATCGCGTGGCAGGCCCCCGGCAGTGCATCTATCGGCACAGTAGCGCGCGCCCCGTTACGGCGGCGGCAGTGGTATCCGCTGAAGGGCGGCTTTCCCGCTGCTCCGGCACCGGTTTTCGCGCAAGGCCCGGGTCTCGTTCACAGTCCCGATCGGCGCCGCCAGCGCGCCATCGTGAAAAGGCCGGGAATCCCCACCTTCCGGCGGCCCGAGCTTGTGGCTCATGGCACAATCGGAGCCGGCCCCCGACTTCAGCTGGAGGAAAACTCGGTGTGAGGTTATCGGCCCCACATCAGCATTGCCTTCGGTGAGACCGTCGATCTATGCTGGATTTTCCGCCAATCAAACAGCACTCCATGTTAGACCCTAACGCCGGGAACTGAATCGTCACCGGGTCCGGTCAGTGCTGCGGCCAGCCGTCTCTATCCAGCTGCAATTGGGGCAACGCACAGAGTATGCAATCTCGACCGCTTACAGCTTCTTATTACTATGATGAGATCGAAAAAACTGTAGCCAAGCATCTCGGGCCAATAAAAAGACGGTCGATCAGAAGCCTCATTAAAAAAGCCAGAAAATCGGAAGGCGACACCAGCGCGCTGACCGATCTGATATCAGCCATTATAGACAATAACTCCATTAACACTCAGAATAAAAGCAATGTAATTTTAGATATATGCAATATCCCCAAAGATGCAGGCGTGACGATTGCTATCTCGAAAATACTGGAAGAAAAGAAACTTGATAACGAGTCTTTTCGAAATCAATTCCGCGCGCTTGCCGGCGCTGTCGAGGGCTCGCCTGAGGAGATAGCGCAGGCTCTCAAAGATTTGTTCCGGCGCAATCCGAACGATAAGAAATTCGGCAACATCGCCATAAAGCATATCCTATCGAATATAGATTCGGTGTCCCTGCAAGGAATAGGCCTTCTAAAAAACTCGGACACGCTTACTCCCAAGAATATATTTCAGATCGCAGCGCAATTGCGCCGCGCAAAACGGACCGATGAAGCCTATTATATAGTCGAAATAGCGCAAATTAAGTTCCCCAAAAACATACAAATACTGAATCTGAAAATATTTCTATCCGTTTGGGCGGAGAGAGCGAATGACATCGATATATCCGTCAAGCAGCTCGTGAGACTCAGCACGTTCGAAAACAACCTGAATGATGTCTATGGCGAATTATCGATATTTATGCCGTCGGTAACCCGAGACATTCACGATTCCCTGTTTCCGGTACCAGACGCAGACGCAAAAACCGAACAGGCTCGTGTCTATGCTGCAATGGCCGGGCTCGTTGTCTCACAGTTGCGGCGACTGCGGGTCCTCCGGTTCGGGGAAGAGCGAGAGACGACATCCTTGGCCGACTGGGGTGTCTCGGTTTTTCGCGATGCCGAAACACGGAGTCTCTTTGCGGGAAATACTGCGCTCTTGCTGCTGAAGGCCGCGCTCGAATGTGACGAAAGCTCGGCGATCGCGCTGAGGCAATTGGCTGAACTGCATTCGGTCTACGGGGACCACGAAGCCGAAGTTGCCGTGTATGAGACCCTGTTGTCGTACGAGCCGGGCGATAAGGATATTCTTGCCCGTTACATGAAGGCGCTTTGCCAGATCGGCCGCCAAGACGACGCGGCATCCCTCGCCAGGGAATTTGCACACGGGGAGTATGAAGTCCGCGCTGCCCCGTTCGTACAGATCGAAGACTTCTCCGGGCGCCAGGACACGACCAGCGTATTCGAAGCCGCTTCGGGAAATGTGGACTTCACGGCCTATCGCAAGGACGACCGCAGATCCGTGTCACAGCCGGTCACATACGCCGAACTGGACGCCTTCCAGCTTCGTGATGTCACCGTTCTTGAGCACATCCGCCTGCTTGGCCCGCAAGGCGATTCGCTTTTCTTCGATCCGCGCATCGACATGTTGCCGCCGACCTCGGGTCTGATCGCCGCCGGCGATGCCGGAATGGTTTACCGCGCCCCCGCCACGGTCGAAAGGATCTCCGAAAAATCGATCTATCTCATGGGGCAACCCATGCAGTTCTTCAACTATTATCACGCGCTCATCCAAAACTACAGCAAGGTCCCCTACCTTCTGGAGAAGGGGTATTTCGACGACAGAGTTTTTGTTCTGCCCGACAACGTTCCGGTCTGGGTTGATGTTCTTCTCGAATTCCTCGGCATAGCCAAGGATCGCACGTTGCGGCTCGATCCGGATACTGCCTATGTCTTCGATGACCTCCTGCTGCCGACGCCGGCCCGCATGCTGTCTCTCCCCGATCCGGTCCTGCTCGACGCCCTGCGACGCAGGCTGGGGATCGGGGAAGCCGTTCCGAAAGGGCAAGGGAAGAGAATATTCTGGTCTCGGGAGTTCAGCGACACGCACCGCCGTCCCCTCATAAACGAGGACGAACTGCGCGATTTCGCCGTTGCGCGAGGCTTCGAGGTTGTCGATCCGGCAAAACTGACGCCACAGCAACAGGTTGAGCTATTGTCTCAGACGTCGATTGTCGCCGGACCGACCGGTGCGGCGTTTGCGAATCTGATTTTCGCGCCCCGCGGTATGGCCGCGATGTGCTTCGCTCCCCGGCAGTCGGCCAAGAACTACTATCCGGCACTCGGGCATGCGACCGGCTCGAGATTTGAATGGATGCTCGGCGAATTCCATCACGAAGGATTCCACGGAGCCGGCTTTCCGCAGTTGCCGTATTTCGTCGACATCGAGGTCTTCTCGGCGGCGCTGGACGACGTGGAGAAATAGACCGGCGCCGAACGACTCAATCGGTCCGTGCGTCGGTCACCGGAGACGGCAGGTCCGTGACTAACCGGTAAAAAAGGTGCCGATCGTCAGTCCAGATACTCCCCGAACCCGGCCGCCCGCATGGCGTCGGCGACGGCCGGATAGTTTCCGAGCAGTTCCTCCATCGGTTCGGGGACCATCCGGATCAGCGTCGTCTGGTCCGGCGTAACCGCATCGACGCCGAGAAACCCGCATACGCGTGCAAAGAACGCGTCCCTGTCGGCAAGCCAATCCTCATAGTAGACGGTTATCGACCGTGCGCCGGAACTTGCCACCTCCGCCTCGCTCGAGTCGTTTCCCGTCTTCATACGCCGGACGCGCTTCACCACGTCCGCGGGGTCCGGTGTCAGGCGGCGGCCGGCTTCCGGCTCGTAGTTGCCGCGGCTGTTGTAGACCCCGACCTGCTTGGCGACCATCCAGCTGATCACCTTCCGAAACACGTTGCGGCGGACCAAATGGATGATAGCGACATCACTCTCGCGGCAGAGATCCGGAAAGGCCGTGTTTTTGACGTGGGCCTCGAGCACCTTGAATCCCAATGCTTGCGGCGCCGGGATCGCCTTCGATTCGATGTACTGCCAGTAGGCCCCGAAACTGTCAGGGGATATGGCCGTATCATCGTCCTCTTCGGCGAACAGCTTGTAGGGAAGCACGCGATCGATCGTGTTGGCCTTTTCGGGATAGTCCTTGCCGAATTTCTCGAAGGCCGCCGCAACGGCATCGAGCGGCCGTGGGCGCACTATCTCCGAGTGGCAGATCACCCGCGGGTGATTGTTCAGCTCATCCACGATGGCGGACGATCCGGTTCGACCCGTCGCATAAATTACAAAACGCTGCACTTCATCTCTCCGCTGGACGCGATTGCGCCTTTGGTGTCGGGCGGCCGGGCGTGGCGGCGTTGCGCCCGCGCGCTCAGAGCCGCCAAAGCTTGGCGTGGGCGCGCAGGTTCAGCTTGTGCTCCGTGGCGAATGCCCCCGATTGCCGCTGGCCTGCCGGTACGCTCCGGCCGACTACGGCGCCGAGCTCGATACTCGCCCCATCGCCAATCTGGATAAAATTGCTGATCACCGCCGACGGACCAATCCAGACATCCTCTCCGATCGTCGTAAAGCCGGCGACCTGGGCGCCTCCGGCAAGGATGGTTCGCGCTCCGATGTCCACGCCGTGTGCCACCAGGGTGCCGGGACCGAGAACGACCTCCTCCCCGATCATCGTGGAATCGTTGAATATCGTTTTCTGGACGATTGCCCCTGCGAGCACCTGCGCCCCGCGCGCAAGGTGCGTGCCACCGCCGTGCTCGACCTTGACGCGGTCATTCCCGAATTGCTTGTAGAAGTGCCCCTCGACGCCGACGAGCGCGCCCGGGCCGATAAAGACGTCGTCCTCGAGGATCGTGTCGTCGCAGACGATCGCTCCGGGAGAAATGACGACGTTCTCGCCGATGATGCAACGCTCCGTCACCTGGGCGGAGGGGTGGATCCGCGCGGAAGCCGCCTGGCGCGGTTCGAATTCCGGGCGCAAGCCATGATCGAGAACGAGCCTGTTGTGGATCTCGTAGAACGCCTTGAGGGGCAACTCAGAGACAACGACCCCGAGATCCGGACGCGCATGATCCGCCAGTTCGCGTGTCGTCACGATGGCCGCCATCGAGGGCTTCTCGTTGGCCAGCTTGAGATACTTTTTCGTCGCCGCGCAGCACAGCGTTCCCGGCTCCGTGCTGAAGGCGAAATCGGTCCGGGCGAAGGCGCCGTCGCGTATGACGGCTTCGGTCGTCACCGACGACAACTGGAACATCGCGTTACCCTTTTTCGTTCGCGGCCCGGCCAGGCAAACTGTCACCGCAAGGCGGCGCGAACGCCGTCTATAACGCGACCGACCTCCTCGTTGGTCAGATGTGGCCCGATGGGCAGACTGAGGCACGTTTCCGAGATTGCTTCGGCAACGGGAAACGAGGAATCCGGAAACAACGCCCTGTAGGCGCCCTGGCGATGGATGGGGACGGGGTAATGGATAATGGTCGGAACGCCAAGCTCCTCGAGCCGTGCGGCAAGCCGATCCCGTTCCGCCGTCCTGACGACATATAGGTGCCAGACCTGACGCGCCGGATCGTCCTCGAGTTCCGGCAGGGTCAGCCCGGCGCAGTCCTTCAGCTCGGCGTCATAGGTTCTCGCGATCTCCTGCCGCCGGCGCGTCCATTCATCGAGCACGGCCAGCTTGACCGACAGGACCGCCGCCTGGATTTCGTCCATGCGGGCGTTCACTCCGACATAGTCGTGGACATACTTTTCCGGCGACCCGTAGTTCGACAGGTCCCGAACCCGCGTGGCCAGTTCGCCATCGTCGGTCGTGACGGCTCCGGCGTCGCCGAACGCGCCGAGATTCTTGCCCGGGTAGAAGCTGAATGCCGCGGCATCTCCCAGAGCGCCGGCGCGCACGCCGTCGATCGCCGCGCCATGCGCCTGCGCGGCGTCTTCGACGATCCGGATATCGCGTCCAGCCACGGCCCGCCGCAGCGCCACGACGTCCGTCACGGTGCCATAGAGATGGACCGGGATGATTGCCCTGGTTCGTCCCGTTATCGAGGCAGCAGCCTTGCCGAGATCCATGTTCATCGTGGCCGGATCCGCGTCGACCGGCACAGGCGTCGCTCCCGTCCGGCTGACGGCGAGCCATGTCGCTATGAAGGTGTGTGCGGGAACGATGACCTCGTCGCCCGGGCCGATCCTGTACGCCGCCAAAATCGCGTACAGCGCATCCAGGCCGTTGCTGGATCCGACGGCAAACCGGGTTCCGCAATAGGCAGCGAAATCACGCTCGAACGTTACGGTGCGGTCGCCCCGCAGATACCATCCGGAGTCCAGCGTCTCGGCAACTGCGCGGTCGATCGGCTCGCGCAGCACGTCGTACGTGTATCGGACACTCAGGAAGTCCACGGCCCGCTTACCGTCCGGAATTTCCGCTGATGTATCGGAGATAATCTTCTTTTTTGTAGATGTAGTCGCCTTTGTCGAAAAGCTCGGAGGCGAGCACGGCGATTACGGTCCCTTCCTCCTTGATCAGGATCCGCCGCCAGAAACCGGCAGGCACATAGATCCCCACATCGCGGGAGGAGAGTTCGAACGTCTCTTCCCGGCTTCCGTCCCAAAACATCACTTCGGCACTGCCGGAAAGGCAAAGCATGACCTGCTGCAACGTCTTGTGGGCGTGTTCGCCGCGCACGGTGTTCTTCGGCATGTCGAACATGAAATAGAGGCGCTTCGCCGCGAACGGCAGGGACTGTCCCTCCACCACGCCGAGATTGCCCCGTTCGTCCTCATACAGCGAGACTGGCACCAAAGTCGGCCACCGGCCGTAGGTGCCCGGACTGGGTGTATCGCTTAAGACTGCAGGTTGTCGTACGAGCGTCATCCGAGTGCCTATGTCTTCAAACTTGTATCGACCGCTAATGACCGAGACGGCGATTTTTCGTCGGATTGCAACCTAGATCACCACGTTTGTCTGCACAGGTGGGGTGACGCGTTCCGTGACCACAAACAACGTTAGCTACAACCGCAGCTACAGTGGGGGATACAGGCTGTCCTCGTTTAGCCCCCCGCGAAATGTCAGTCAATCGACATCTCAGGCCCCGGAAAGGGTGCGCCATACGGAACCGCCATGCGGCACAACGACGAACAGCGGCGCTGGTGGCCCGCCGGCGCTGACCAGGGCATGGAAGAGGCCGCTTCCCCCTCGCAAGCCGATCGTCCGTCAGCCAGAAGCGACCCCGCTCCATCGGCCCTCTCCTCGCGGAGACGGTGACCATGCCATGCCGATCGACTGCCCCCCTTTTAAGGGCCGCCCCAGCACCGGAAACGTGCGCTCTAGGAATGCTTTGAATTTACGAATTGAATTTTATTATAAACGTCATACGACCTATTCAATTTGGGAAGACTTCTCCCGACAGAATCTCTTATTGAGTTCAGGTCGACATCACCGTCCTTCGGAGAGACATTGATTGTCTTCTCCGGAATGTCCTTCCCGATCTTCCGCGCCAGGTAATCGTGGACGGATGGTTTTTCCCCATACTTGAATATGGATATATCCGGAATATTTCCATCGGGATCGAGAATAAACTCGACCGATGAACTCACCTTCGCGAAAGGCGGAGGGGACTCCTCGTTCCAGGCATTCAGGAACTCCAGGAACGTGACATTACTAGTCCGATTCTCTTCAATCTTAATGCTGTCGCGCTGACGATATCTGTACCAGGAATAAAGCGACTCTATAGGATCTCTCACGCAGACGACAATTTCGTAGTTTTTCGCAAAATACGAAAACATCCGCGTAAATTGCCTGTAGTTTATATGCTTGGACAAGGACGGCCCAACCGAGCCAAAATCCGCATACTGCCGAAACGAAACCTCAATAGAGGTGGTTCCGGTCTTTGGATTTGCGAGATATACGAAATTATGGCGTCGCGAGATCAGCATATTGTTTTTTGGCGGGCTATTACAGATTGCGTTTTTATGACCGCGCCGGCGGCTTTGCGGTCAGAGGCGCCACAATTTATGTGACGGCCTGACCGCGCACAAGCCTGTCTCGGCTCGCATCATTTTCTGATCCCGGAGAAGCTGGGGCATTCGAAAGTCGGGCCTTGCGCGAAAGTATCCCCTGTTCCGATAGGTGCGGAAGACGATGCCGCGTCTCCGCATCATCGCGGTCAACAGACGCGGCAATCTCGTCGAGCAGCATACCTTTGGAGCGGTTGATCGAGCGCGCGGCGACCGCGCGCGCCGGCTAGCGCCACCGCGACGTCATTCGCGGCGCCGCCATGTCTAATAGCGCTGCAGGCCCAGTTCGCTGACGTCGACGTCGGGCGTTTGCCCCGAGATCAGATCCGCGAGAACCCGCGCCGAGCCGCAGGCCATCGTCCACCCCAGCGTGCCGTGCCCCGTATTGAGATACAGCCCGCCGATGCGGGTCCCGCCGACGATCGGAGGTCCGTCCGGTGTCATCGGCCTGAGGCCGCACCAGAACGTCGCCTTGTCCATCTGACCGCCGCCGCCGAACAGGTCGCCGACCGAAAAATCGAGCGGGCCTCGCCGGCCGGGCCGCAGCGAAAGGTCGTATCCGGCGATCTCGGCGGTGCCGCCGACCCGGATCGACGATCCCAGCCTGGTGATGGCGATCTTGTAGGTTTCGTCCATGACCGTGGAAACCGGCGCGCGCGCCTCGTCCGCGATCGGCAGCGTGATCGAGTATCCCTTCACCGGATAGACCGGCAGGCGCAGGCCCAACGGGCGAACGAGCGCGGGCGAATAGCTGCCGAACGCCACCACGATCGCATCGGCATCGATGACGCCCTCGCTCGTGGCGACGCCCGTTGCGCGGCGGCCATCGTGCAGGACCCCGGAAACCGTGACGCCATAGCGGAAATCGACCGACGCGGCGGCGAGCGCGGCAAGGTTGCTGGTGAACACCTGGCAGTTGCCGGTTTCGTCTCCGGGAAGGCGCAGTCCGCCGACGAACTTCTCACGCACGTTGGCGAGCGCAGGCTCCGCGGAGACACAGCCGTCCCGGTCCAGGAGCTCGTGGCGGACGCCGTACTGCTTCAGCACGTCGATGTCGCCGCCGACGCCGTCGACCTGCTTCTGGGTGCGGAACAGCTGGAGCGTTCCGCGGCTGCGCTCGTCGTAGGCGATGCCGGTTTCCGCGCGCAGCGCCTGCAGGCAGTCGCGGCTGTACTCGGCCAGCGGCACCATGCGCCCCTTGTTGACCGCATAGCGGGCCGCGGTGCAGTTGCGCAGCATCTGCATGAGCCACGACCACATCGTCGGATCCAGGCGCGGACGAACGGCGAGCGGCCCGTGCTTCATCAACAGCCACTTGACGGCCTTGAGCGGCACGCCCTGGTTGGCCCATGGCGATGCGTAGCCGGGCGAGACCTGGCCCGCATTGGCGAAGCTCGTCTCCATCGCCGGACCGCTCTGCCGGTCCAGCACCGTGACGTCATGTCCGGCCTTGGCGAGATAGTAGGCGGAGGTCACGCCGATGACGCCTCCACCGAGGACAACAACTTTCATTCCGATTTCTCCCGCTTCAGGACCTGACCCGACAGGTGGCGCAGCGCCGCCCGGCAGAACGCCGCGCTTCGAATGGGCCCGCTTGGATTGGATAGAGAGCGCATCCGGCGGACATCCTTCGCCCGGCGGACATGCGTTGATTTTGGGTGTGCTGCTCGAAGGACCGGAACGGCGCCTGCTGGAGCCGGTGCGAAGGGCATCGGGGCAAAGGCGGCGCCGTCAAGCCACGCGCCTGCCCCCTCATGCGCCGTGCGCGTTCCGCTGAAAATCTGAAAGCCTTCGGCTGTCGGCCGACAGCCTGCGAATTGCGTTGTCATCACGCGTCTCCACCGAGTCGCCGGTGGCGGACCCGGAAATCAAGATCAAATTGTGTGGTGCTTGGATTTCCGGCCCCCGGTCGACGGCCTTACGGCCGCGCCAGGGCTATATGCGTGCGATGAGGCTGCCCGCGTGGTTGCAAAACCTCACGCGGCTCCTGGAAGGCGCTCGACGGAACAGTCTCTTGAACACGAAGGCCAAAACCATCGTATGACAACGCTACAAGCGACCGGACAATACCGGTTTTGTCCCGCGTTGCAAGGCTAAGCCGGTCCGCGAAGATCGGACACTATGGTTGACCATGATCGGCAGCCCGCCGCTCTTGAACAAGAGGTGTATCGGCGATGTCCCTGCCGTCGGGGCGGTTACACCAGGATCCGGGTGATGGCGGGAAACGCCGCGATCACTATGGTGACGGCCAGCATCGCCAGAACGAAGGGCGCCGCGCCCAGGAAGATGTCCTGCAATGTCGCGAACTTGTCGGGTAACGTCCCTTTGACGACGTAGATGGACAGTCCGAATGGCGGGGTGAGCAAGCCGATTTCGACCGCGATGACCGTGACGATTCCGAACCACAGCGGGTCGCCGCCCAGGGTGGCGAGGATCGGCAGCATGATCGGAAGGACGATCAGGATGATGGAAACGGAATCCAGGATCATCCCGAGCGCGATCAATATCAGGATGTAAAGGGTCAGAAATCCGAACATGCCGAAACCGGCGTCGCCGATATAGTCGGCGACGTTCATCGGGATCGTCGAGAGGGTCAGCATCCGGCTGTACAGGCTGGCCGCGATCATCAGGAACAGGATCGAGGCGGAGATCTGCCCGGTCTCCATGAGCACCCGCCGCAGCGTCTCGAAAGTCAGCCGCCCGCGCAACAAGGCGATGACCAGGGCGCCGAAGGCGCCGACGGCACCGGATTCGGTCGGCGTGAACAGCCCCATATAGATGCCGCCGATCACCATCGTGACGAGCGCGAGGATCGGCAGGAGATTCACCAGGATGTCGCGTCCGGAGACCTGCTCGACCGCGTCGATCTGCTCCGTCTTGCCGATGAAGCTTGGCGCGAGATATCCGATCATCAGTATCCCGACGATGAACGCGCCGGAAAGCATCAGGCCGGGAATGATCGCGGCGATGAAAAGGCTGCCGACGGATACCTCGGATATCAGCCCGTACACGATCAGCAGAAGGCTCGGCGGGATCAGCATGCCGAGCACGGAACTGCCGGCGACGACCCCGACGGAGAAGCGCCGCGAATAGCCATGCTTCGCCATCTGCGGCACGGCGACCCGCGTGAACACGGCGGCCGACGCGATGGAGCTTCCCGTAATCGCCGCGAAGATCGCGTTTGCGAAGACCGTCGCCACGCCAAGCCCGCCGCGCAGCTTTCTGAGCAGGCTGGCTGCGACGGCGAAGGCATCGCGCCCGACATCGGCCAGGTCGACCAGCAGTCCCATCAGGACGAACAGCGGGATCACCGCGAACTGATAGGTCCCGATCGAGCCGGTCGCCGCGAGACCGAGCGAGTTCTCGGCGATAACCGGGCTGCCGCGGACGAGCCAGATCCCGATGAACGACAAGACGATCAGGGCGATTGCGATCGGCATGCCGGTGGCGAGCAGCAGCAGCATGCCGAATATCGAGATGATGCCGGCCTGCACAGGCGACAGATCCGCCAGGAAGTTCAAGGCGATATAGCCGCCGATAATGCCGACGAAGGCGAGGATCGCCAGCCAGACCTGCGCGCGCGATTCACGACCCGCTGACGCCTCCGCGGTTGCATCGAAGGCGACGCGGCGGCTCACCAGCGCGGCGATGTCGGACAGTACGAAGACGACGAACTGCACCAGCGCGAGAGCGCACCCCAGAATGAAGGCCGCCTTGAACGGCACCACCGGGATGGTGAACGCCCCCTCGGCGCCGACAAACTCGCCCTCTCGATAGGCGTCGACGAAATCGGGAATCGCCCACAGGAGTATCTCGAGAAAGACGAATACGCCGGCAAGCGAGAATACCAGGTGGAAGACGCGCGCCGCGGTGGGGACATGCTCTTCGGCTTTGCGCAGCACCATTTCGACGCGCATCAGTCGGCCCGTACGGATCGCCAGGCCCAGTTGCAGGAACGTGCAACCGACAATCGACATCGCGACGAATTCCGGAACGCCCGGGATCGGATGGTTGAACAGGCCCCTCGACGCGATGTCCGCGCAGATGAGGCCCATCATCACGAAGATCCAGAACGATCCGGCGCCTGCGGTCCACGCAACCACATTCGGCCAAAGAGCCTGGACCAGGCCGAAAAGCCTGATCGAATTACCGGTGGCGCGCGACAACATCAGACACCTCGTCAAGACCCCCCGCCCGGGCGTGAATGATCACGCCCGGGATAACCGACAAGCTCAGAGATTTTCATCCCAGTTGCGCAGCGGCTCCACGCCGCGGGCGCGCATGGCATCCATATAGGCCTTCATGATCTTTCTGGCCGGAAGCCCGCGCTCCTCGTTGGCGGCCACCCAGTCGGCGGCCAGATCGGGCAGACCGTTCGCCCACTGCAGCCGTTCCTCGGCGGAGAGCTCGGTAATCGTCGCCCCGGCGGCTTCCATCTTCTCGAGCGCCATGTCGTAGCTTGCGGCCACTTCCTTGGCGTGGACGGCACTGTATTCCCGACCCAGTTTGGCGAGGACTTTCTGGACGTCCTCCGGCAGCCGGTTCCAGGTGTCCTTGTTCACCGCAAACCCGCCGATCGTCGTGGCGCCCATTTCCACCAGGGTGATATGGGGCGCCACTTCATGGAGCTTGAACGAGAAGGCGCCGTTCGGGATGACAACGGTGCCCTCGGCAACGCCGGTCTGGATCTGCATGTAGTAGGAAGGCAGGCCACCGGAGACGAAGGCCGCCCCCGTACCGTCCAGCCACGGGCCGAGCGCGGTGGCACCGACGATCTTCCTGCCCTTCAGGTCCGCCAGGGAGTTCACCGGGAACGACGTGAACAGGTGATAGGTGTCGGACACGGTGGCGCCGAGGAAGACGAGATTGTTCTTGTCCCACTCCGCCTTCATTTCCGGGATCGTGTCGTTGAGTTCGTTGAGAACGTCGACGGCGATTTCCACGTCGCTGGTCACGAACGGGGTCGCGAACATGATGTTCTGCAGCGGCATCTTGGCCGGCTCCCAGAGCGACCCGACCCAGCCCATGTCGGTCACGCCCTGCTCCACCGCCTCGAGCGTTTCCTTGAAGTCGTAGAGAACGCCGCCGAACGCCTCGGTCCATTCGATGCGGTAGTCGCTTCCCATCGCTTCGAGTTCGTCGTTTGCGTTGGCGACGACGTGGGTCTTCAGCGCGGCCACCCACGGCACGACGGCGGCGTGGCTCGACGAGATGGTCAGGCGAACCTTTTCTTCCGCCTGCGCTTGCCCCGGCAGTCCGACAAACATCAACGCGGCGACGATTGCGAGTATTCGAAACATTGCTTTCCTCCGTTTTCGGACCGGCGGCAGCCGACCAGATTCTTGCACCTTTGAACCGCGGTTGCGGCCGTCTAGTTGGGGCGCGGCCGGGATGGTCCCGGGCCGGCGCCGCTATCGAGCCCCCCTATGCAATCGATCGCATTCGGCGGTATGCCAAAGCGTGTCCTCGCTCGCACATTGCCTTCAGCCTTTGGGAAACACGGCGATCATGTCGAGTTCGACACGGGCCCCGGGCGTTGACAGCGAGTTCACGCAGATCATCGTGCTGGCCGGCTTCCAGTCGCCGAAATACTCGTTCAGCACGACGTTCAAACCGTCCTGGTCGCGCATGTCGGTGAGATACTTCGTGACCTTCACCACGTCGGTCCAGGTCAGCCCTTCGTGGTCCAGGATCGACTTGATCGACGCCATGGCATTGTGGACCTGGGTGCCGATGTCGTTGGCGTGATTGTGCTCGTGCCACTGATGCGGATGGGCGTGATAGAGCGGCGAGGCCGTGGAGCCCGAGATGAACAGGAGATCGCCCGGTGCCTCGATCCGAATGGCCGGCGCGTAGGGCATGTCTTGATGGCGCTCGGGAATCGTCTGGATCTCTTTCACCGAGGAATTGCTCGGGGACGAGCGAAATGCCGGTCCACGTTTCGACGTCTGCATTGAATGCCCTCTATCAGTCTCGATCGCTTGCGATCCGTGGCTCGAGGCTTCTGGCCCCGGATACGTGAGGCCGGAAACTCCAGGCCGGATATCCAAGGCTTCCGGATCGCACGCCATTGACTAGAATTCTTTGGGACAGGGGTTTCAATGCGGGCGGTTTGCATTTGGCAAGCGGCCAGCACCAGTTGGCCCGGATTCATAAATCGGGCTCGAAATTCGGAACTATTGTTGAATGCAGCACCGCCGGATGCGCTAGGGTGTGAACGGTCGTCACCAGGGAAAATATCCTCGGACAGGGAATAGGCCTAGGCATGACACGAGCGGTCGCGATCTCGAACGAGCCGAACAGAGCGGTCTGGCTGAAACAGGATCCGGACCTGGAGCGGGGCCCCGTTTCCGGTTTCGTCTTCAGTTCTCTCGACGCGCGACAGGTCCCGACTCATCTGCACCGGCGCGCACAGCTTATCCATGTCGTGCGCGGCGTCTCCGTCGTCACCTGCGACCAGACGTCCTGGACGTTGCCGCCGCAGCGCGCGATCTGGATCCCGTCTGGAACCCCGCACAGCGTCCGCTATCCGCAGACATCGGAAATGCGGAGCCTCTTCTTCGATACTGCACGGCTTAGCGACGGCGCGCCAGGGACCGTGCAGGTCTATCAGCTCGACAACCTGAGCCGGGCCTTGCTCTGCGAGGCGGCGGAACTCGACTGGGGGGGCGAGCCGTGTCGGGTCGAGCAGTTGATGCTCGACCTGCTCTTCGCGCGCCTGAATGGCTGCTCGGACGTCGGCCACGTCCTGCCCGGCGCACGGGATCCGCGCCTGCACCGGGTCATGGACTATCTTCGCGACCGTCCCGGCGACAATTCCACGCTGGACGAGCTGGCCGGGATCGGCGCATGCAGCCGCCGCACGCTCGCGCGGCTCTTCAACGAGGAGACGGGCATGTCTCCCGCACTCTGGCGTCGTCAGATGCGCATGGGTCTGGCATTGGAGATGCTGGCCGCCGGGAACCCGATCACGAAGATCGCCTGGGACCTCGGGTATTCGACGACCGGCAATTTCACGGTCGCCTTCAAGGCGACATTCGGCACCAAGCCAAGCAAGTACTTTCAATAGGCAAGGGTGAGACCGGCATGGCCGGCGCCGACATACGGCGACGACCGTCGCCGGCCGGACAGGCGTTCCGGAAACCTAAGGTCACGCCAGCCTGTGGTCACACCAGTTCGGCGGACGCCGCCTGGAGAGGCCCCTGCTCCTGCTTGCCGCCCAGATTGTTCTCGATCCCCTGGAGCGACAGCTGCTCCTCGATCTTGCGCATCAAGAGCGCGGCCGCGTCGGCGAACTCCGCCGGATCGGCCCAGGTCGCGGCCGGCTCGAGGAAGGGACGGGCGTCGGCCGCGGCATCCGTTGGGACCTGCGTTCCCCAAACCGGATCGACCCGGTAGGAAACGCCGTCCAGCTCCCCGGTCAGCGCGGCGTTCAAGAGGGCGCGGGTCGCCTCGATCGGCATGCGCCGCCCCTTGCCATAACCGCCGCCGGTCCATCCGGTGTTCACCAGCCAGACCCTGGCGCCGCTCTCCTTGAGACGCTGCTCGAACAGGCCGGCATAGACCTCCGGCCGGCGTGTCAGGAACGGGGCGCCGAAGCACGTCGAGAAGGTCGGCGATGGCGATGTAACGCCGCGCTCGGTGCCCGCCACCTTGGACGTGAACCCGAGCAGGAAGCAGGTGCGTGCCTGCTCCGGCGAGAGCCGCGAGATCGGCGGCGTGACGCCGAAGGTATCGCAGGTCAGAAGGAAGACGTTTCGCGGCTGCCCGCCGCGCGAACCCGGCGCTGCGTTGCGCAGGACGGTCAACGGATAGGCCGCGCGCGTGTTCTCGGTCAGGCTCTCGTCGTCGAGGTCGAGCGCCCGCGTCTCTTCGTCCAGGGCGACGTTCTCCAGAACGGTCGAGAACGAATGCGTCGCGGCCCAGATATCCGGCTCGCTTTTCTCGCTGAGACGGATGGTTTTCGCGTAGCAGCCGCCTTCGAAGTTGAACACGCCGTCGTCGGACCAGCCGTGTTCGTCATCGCCGATCAGCATGCGCGTCGCGTCGGCGGACAGCGTGGTCTTGCCCGTGCCGGAAAGGCCGAAAAAGATTGCCACATCGTCGGCATCGCCGATCGCGTGATTGGCCGAACAGTGCATCGGCAGGATTCCGCGCCCGGGATAGGTGTGGTTCAGGATGGTGAAGGCGGCTTTCTTGTTCTCGCCGGAATACTCGGTACCGCCGATCAGGACCAGGCGCTGATCGAAGCTGATGGCGACCACGGTCTCGCTCCGGCACCCGTGGCGACCGGGGTCCGCCCTGAAGCCGGGCACGTTCACGATCGTGTATTCGGGCGCGTAGGCGGCGAGCGTGTCGGGGTCCGGCCGGCGCAACAGATGGCGCAGAAACAGGGCGTGCCAGCTGTACTCGGCGACGAGCCGCACATTAACCGCATGCGCCGGATCGGCGCCGCATACGAGATCCTGCACCTCCACCGACTTGTCCGCGAGATAGCCGAAGACGTCGGCCTTGAGGCGCTCGAAGGCGTCCGGGGACATGTCATTGTTCCCCTCCCACCAGATGTCCGCCTCGGAGGACGGCTCACGGACGATATGCTTGTCCTTCGGGGAGCGGCCGGTGAACTTGCCGGTCCTGACGACCAGGGCGCCATCCTTGCTCAATCGGCCTTCGCTCTTCTGCAGCGCACGCTCGAGCAGCGGGACCTCGAAAGCGTTGTAGCGCGCGTCGGCGACGGAAATCCCTTGAGATGCCAATGCACTGCGCGGATTCCAGATCCCGGCCTCGATCATCGGTGAGTTGCTCCTAGCTCGTAATCTTCTGCGCAGCGGCAGCCCGTTCGGCGCGATCCAGTATCAGGCGCCGGCCGTAGCTGCAATCGTATGCATGCCTTTTGTGGCACCCCGGCACGACACCACGGATCCGCTGCCGGGCGCACGTTTCCCCGCTAGTCGCGACCACCCTGGGCGCGGGCAAGGTGCGGGTACTTCTCGGTCAGAAGCGAGCCGTGATAATAGGTCGCCGCGTAGGGCTCGCTGCGCCTGATCCCGTCCAGCCAGTCGCCGACCTCCGGATGATCGTCCCACACATGGGCGAGATTGATGTCGTCCATCCGGACGACGACCGGCATGATCGCCACGTCGGCGCAGGTGAGGCTTTCGCCCATCAGCCACGGGCCGCCGCTCTCCGACAGCCATTGCGCCATCCGCTCCATGCCGCGTCTCAGGCGGCCGATCGCCTCGTCCATCTCGGATTTCGGGAAGCCCGTGCGGCCCATCTTCAATAGGAACTCGCGGCGCAGCGGCTTGCTGTCGGCAAGCGCCTGGAACGCCTCTTCGCTCATGGACTGGAAGTGCGGC
This sequence comes from Microbaculum marinisediminis, assembly GCF_025397915.1. NCBI lineage: Bacteria > Pseudomonadati > Pseudomonadota > Alphaproteobacteria > Hyphomicrobiales > Tepidamorphaceae > Microbaculum > Microbaculum marinisediminis. Next base: position 87,026 of record NZ_JALIDZ010000013.1, on the reverse strand, counting down.
AGGAAGGCGAGGTTGTAGGAGGGCACGCGGATCGCCGGCGTCGGCACCTCGTCGATGAAACGGATCATCGCCCGCATGCGCGCCACGTCCCGCGGATCGTCCGGACGCATCGGCGCGGCATCCAACGCGATGTCCTCGAGATACTCCAGGATGACCGAACTGTCGGTCACCGGGCACCCCTCGTGGACGAGCGTCGGTACGACGCCGTTCGGATTGATCGCCAGATAGTCCGGCTTCAGCTGATCGCCAGAGAAGAGGTCGAGCTTGTGCTCCTCGAACGCGACCCCTTTCGCGTTCAGGGAATAGCGGACCCGCTGCGAACAGGTGGATTGGGGCGCGTTGTAGAGGATGAAGTCCATCGGTTCAGTCCCATGTCAGGATCCAGGGAAATCGTGCGTCCGGCCCGCCACTCGTCATCGCGCCAGCCAGCCGCCGTCGACAGGCAGGATGGCGCCGTGAACGAACCGGGCCGCTTCGCTGGCCAGGAACACGACCGGACCGGCGATGTCCTCCGGCGTGCCCCAGCGCTGCGCAGGTACGCGTGCCATCAGGTCGGCCGAGCGCTGGGCATCGGCCTGCAGCGCGGCCGTGTTGTCGGTCGCGACGTATCCGGGCGCGACCGCATTGACGTTGACGCCCCTGGCCGCCCACTCGTTGGCGAACGCGCGCGTGAGCTGGGCGATGCCGCCCTTCGCCGCCGCGTAGCCCGGCACGTTGATGCCGCCCTGGAAGCTCAGCACCGAGGCGACGAAGACGATCTTGCCGCCGCCGCGGGCGATCATGCGGCGGCCGATCTCGCGCGTCAGCACGAAGGGGGCCGAGAGATCGACCTCGATGACATGGTCCCAGTCGGCATCGGGATGATCCGCGGCCGGGGCGCGCCGGATCGTGCCGGCATTGTTGACCAGGATGTCGATCGCATGGCCGTCCCCGTCGAGCGTCTCGGCGAAGCCATGCACGGCGGCCCGGTCGGAGAAGTCCACCCGGTAGGGCGTGAAGCGGCGCCCGCAGGCGGTGACGTCGCGCGCCACCGCGCTGCTCTTGAGCTCGAGACTGGCGCTGACGCCGACGATATCGGCGCCCGCCTCCGCGAGCCCCCTGGCGATGGCGCGCCCGATGCCCCGGCGACAGCCGGTCACGAGGGCGGTCCTGCCCGTCAGATCGTAGCCCCTCAGATCGTAGCAGGAAGCACCGTTACTGCGTTCCATATCCATTCGACTTCCAGCATGGCGGCACGGACCGCGCGTTCGTGAACGTCACAGGTCGGTCAGCGTTCCGAGCGCCCGCTCCGCGGCAAAGGCGATCGTTTCCGAAAGGGTTGGATGGGCGTGGACCGTCAGCGCGATATCGTCCAGCGTCGCGCCCATTTCCATCGCCAGAACCGCCTCGGCCAACAGCTCGCCGGCATTGGCGCCGACGAGCGAGGCGCCGAGGACGCGGCGCGTATCGGGACAATAGACGAGCTTGGTCAGCCCATCGCCCCCGCCCGACGACAGGTTCCGGCCGCTGGCGGCCCAGGGAAAGCTCGTCGTCTTGTGGGCGATGCCCGCCTCCTTGGCCTGTGCGACCGTCAACCCGGCCCAGGCCAGTTGCGGGCGCGTATAGGCGACCGCGGGGATCAGCACGGTATCCAGCGCCGCCGCATGGCCCGAGGCGACCTCCGCGGCCACATGGCCCTGGTGGGTCGCCCGGTGCGCGAGCATCGGTCCGCCGGTGACGTCGCCGATGGCGAAGATGTGGGGCTGTCCGGTGCGGCACTGCGCGTCCACCCTGATCTCGCCCCGGTCGTCCACCGCGACCCCGGCCGCCTCGGCATTCAGCAACCCGCCATTGGCACGGCGGCCAACGGCGCGGATGATGGCGTCGGCCTTAATGTCTCCGGCGAAGGCCCCCTCGCATGTCAGCGTCAGCCCGGCCCGCACGGCCTTGACGCCGGCCACTCGGGTCGACGTGTGTATCTCGATGCCCTCCTCCACGAGCGCGGCATGCAGGATGCCCACGGCCTCCGGATCGGCGCCGGGGACGATCTGGTCGGAGAGCTCGATGACCGTCGTCTTCGACCCGAGCGCCGAATAGACCGTGGCCATCTCGAGCCCGATGATGCCGCCGCCGACGATCGTCAGGCGCTTCGGCACGGCGCGGAGCTCCAGTGCGGCGGTGCTGTCCCAGATCCGTTCGTCCTCGGGCCAGCCGGGCAAGGCGATCGGCGCGGAGCCGACCGCGATCACCGCCTGGTCGAAGGTCCAGGCCACCCCGTCGATATCCAGGCTGTCGGGTCCGGTGAACCGTGCCGTGCCGCGGACGACCCGCACCTTTCGGCGCCTGGCCAGCCCCGTCAGCCCGCCCGTGAGCTGACCGACGATGCCGTCCTTCCTGTCCCTGAGCCCGGCCAGATCGATCCGGGGCTCGCCGAGGGCGACGCCCCAATCCCCGATCTCGCGCGCGTCGCGGATCACTTCGGCCGCATGCAGGAGCGCTTTCGAAGGGATGCAGCCCTCGTTCAGGCAGACCCCGCCGAGCGTCGGCCGGGGATCGACCAGGACGACGGTGCGACCGAGGTCGGCGGCACGGAAGGCGCAGGCATATCCGCCGGGCCCCGCGCCAAGGACAACCAATTCCGCGTGACGGTCCGACATCGGGCGCCCCTCAGACCAGGATCCGGCGCGGATCGGCCAGAAGGCTTGCGTAGTGGGTCATGAAGCGCGCGGCATCGGCACCGTTGATGACCCGGTGGTCGTAGCTGAGGTCGAGCGGGACGTGCGGCTTCGGCACGAAGGTCTCGCCGTCCCAGACCGGCATCGTCTCGGTTCTCGAGATACCGAGAATGGCCAGCTCCGGCGGATTGATGATCGGGGAGAAGCCCGTGCCGCCGATCGCGCCCAGATTTGAGATCGTCATCGAGGCGCCACCCATCTCCTCGCCGCGCACCTTGCGCTCCTGCGCGCGCGCCGCCAGATCGGCGATGTCGGCGGCGATCTGCCAGAGCCCTTTCCTGTCGACGTCGCGCACCACCGGCACCATCAGCCCGTGCGCCGTATCGACCGCGATGCCGATATGGACGAACCGCTTCAGGATCAGCGTCTTCCCATCGGCGCTCAGCGACGCATTGAAGGTCGGGAAGTCGCGCAGGCAGCGCGCCAGGGCCTTCACGTGAAAGGCCAGCGCGGTCAGCTTGGTTGCCCTCGCCTGCGCCTCGGCCTTCAGCGATGTGCGAAACGCCTCGACAGCGCTGACGTCGGCGCGGTCGTGATGGGTGACGGCCGGGATCAGCGCTTGCGCCGCGGCCATGTTCGCGGCCGCGACCTGCGCGAACCGGGACATCGGCTGCTCGGTCACGGGACCGTACTGCGCGTGGTCCACGTCCCAGTAGGATGTGGCGCCGGCGGCCGCCTTGCCGCCGTCCAGATCCTCTCGCGTGATGGTCTGGCGGCCCAGGTCGCGAGCCAGCCGTTCGAGGTCGATCCCCGTCTCGCGGGCCCGCGCCCGAACGGACGGGCTGGCGACGACATCCGACATCATCGCCTCCTACCAGCTCGCCGAGATGTACTGGGTTTCCATGAACTCCAGCATGCCTTCGTGGCCACCCTCGCGGCCCAGCCCCGACTGCTTCACCCCGCCGAAGGGCGCGGCCGGATCGGACACGAGGCCGCGATTGAGCCCGACCATGCCGTATTCCAGCTTCTCGCAGACATTCAGGCCGCGCTTCATGTTCTCGGTGAACACATACGCGACGAGACCGTATTCCGTGTCGTTGGCGCGGCGGATGACATCGGCCTCGTCGTCGAAGGTCTGGATGGCGGCGACAGGACCGAAGATTTCGTCGCGCACGCAGTCGGCATCGTCCGGCACGTTGAACAGCACGGTCGGCGGGTAGAAGAAGCCCTTCGTATCGGGGACGGTGCCGCCGATACGCAGCTCGGCGCCCTTGGCGATCGCGTCTTCGACGAAGGCGGCGACCTTGTCGCGCGTATCGGCATTGACCAACGGCCCGACATCGACGCCGTCCTCCAGCCCGTTGCCGACGGTCAGCGCCGCCATGCGCTCCGTGAATTTCCGCGTGAATGCCTCGGCGACGCGCGTATGCACGTAGAAGCGATTGGCCGCCGTGCAGGCCTCGCCGAGATTGCGCATCTTGGCCAGCATCGCGCCGTCCACGGCGGTGTCGATATCGGCATCCTCGAAGACGATGACCGGCGCGTTGCCGCCGAGTTCCATCGCCGGCTTCAACACCTGGTCGGCGGCGGCATGCAGCAGCTTGCGGCCGACCGGCGTGGACCCGGTGAACGAGACTACGCGCACGCGCGGATCGTGCAGCATGTGGTCGACAAGGGCGCCCGTCCGCCTCGACGGCAGCACGTTGACCAGCCCCTTCGGCACGCCGGCCTCTTCCAGCAGCGGCATCAGCGCCAGCATGGTCAGCGGCGTTTCGGAGGCCGGCTTGATGATCACCGGGCAGCCCGCGGCCAGCGCCGGCGCGATCTTGCGCGTGCCCATGGCGGCCGGATAGTTCCACGGCGTCACCAGAACCGCGATCCCGGCCGGCTTGTGCTGTACGATGATGCGCGCGCCCGATGCCGGGGCGTGGGTGATCAGCCCGTCGGCACGCACCGCTTCCTCCGAGAACCAGCGGAAGAACTCCGCCGCATAGGCGGCTTCGCCCATGGCGTCGGCGCGCGCCTTGCCGTTCTCCAGCGTGATCAGCCGCGCGAAATCCTCCAGCCGCGCCGTCATCAGCTCGAAGGCCTTGCGCAGCACCTCGGCGCGCTCGCGCGGCTTGCGTCCCGCCCAGTCGGCGAAGGCGGCATCCGCCGCGTCCAGCGCGGCATCGGCATCGGCGATCTCCGCCGAGGCGACCGACGCCAGTACCTCTTCGGTGGCCGGATCGAGCACGTCGAAGCGCACGCCCTCGGAGCCGTCCCGCCATTCGCCGTTGATGTAGAGATCGGTTTTCAAGTCGGTCATCCTTGTCGGTTCACAGGAGTTGACGCAGCGGCTCGTCGAGCCGGCCGGCGAAGCCCTCGAGGAGGGCGATCGCCGCATCGGTGCCGAGCTGATCGGGAGCGAAGTCGAGCGTCAGCGCGAGATCGTCGCCCGCGGTGGCAACGGTCAGCGTTGGCGCCCCGGCGGCGCCGAAGCGTCCGCCCGTGATCCGGCTCCCCGTCAGGTCGCGCAGGATCAGCGCGGGCGCGGCATCCGTATCGGCGGGCAAGGCGGCGGATAGCGGGCCGAGGTCGGGATCCGCGAAGACCGCCGATCTGCCGAGCACCGGATGGTCGACCCGGACCACCAGGGCGTCCGCCCCGGTCACGGCGCGCAGGCTGGCGGCGGCAAAGGCGGCCCAGACGGCGTCGTGCGTGGCCTGCCCGTCGAGCCAGGACAGGAAGTCCGTGAACGTCCCCTTGGCGACACGGGCGGTGATATGGGCGCTTGCCGCGCCACCGGCTGCGGCCGCCGCGGAAGGCAGTGCCTTCAGCGTCTCCAGATCGGCAACGTGGTAGGGCTGCGGGACGCCCGCGGCGACCAGGCTGCCAAGTTCGAGCCCCTGCTCCGCGGCCAACCGCCTGGCCTTCGGCGAGGCCAGGATCGGCCCGCCCGGTTTTGTCGGAGCGGGAACCGGCTTCTTCGCCGGCGCGGTCGCGGGTTCGGATTTGGGCCCGTCCCCAGGCCCATCCTCCGGCACGGCCGCAGGTGTGGTCTGTGTCGCGACAACCGGCTCAGGCGCGGCTGTCGACGACAGGCTGGCCTGGATCGGCTGTTCAGGCTTTTCCGCCGAGATCAGCGCGATGACGCTGCCGACCGGCGCCTCCTCGCCCGCCTCGGCGAACAGGGCCGCGACGAAGCCGTCGTGCCCGGCCTCGACCTCCACCGTCGACTTGTCGGTCTCGACCTCGAAAAGGATGTCGCCGGCCGCGACCGCATCGCCCGGCGCCTTCTGCCAGGCGACGATCAGGCCGGTGTCCTGCGCCATGCCCAGCGCCGGCATGATGACCTCATGCGTCATGGAAGAGCTCTCCCCTGACCGAGAGCCGGGCGCGTTCCGCAACGCCTTCCGGCGTCGGCACGGTCAGGTCCTCCAGCGCCGGCGAGAACGGCACCGGCACGTCCATCGCGCCCATGCGCAGGACCGGCGCGTCGAGGTGGTAGAACGCCTTTTCGGTAATCCGGCTGGCGATCTCGCCGGTTATTCCGAAACTCTGGTGGCCCTCGTCGATGACGATCGCCCGGCTCGTCTTCCTGACGGAGTCGAGGATCGTCTCCTCGTCCAGCGGCACGATGGTGCGCGGATCGATGATCTCGGCGGAGATCCCGTCGCGCTCCAGCAGCGCCGCCGCCTTCTGGGCGACCTGCACCATCGACGACGTCGCGACCAGCGTGATGTCGCGGCCCTGGCGCAGGACGGCCGCCTCGCCGAAGGGGATCAGATACTCCTCCTCGGGCACCGGCGCCTTGTCGTTGTACATCAGCTTGTCTTCGAAGATGACGACCGGATTGTCGTCCCGGATCGCCGTCTTCAACAGGCCCTTGGCTTCGTAGGCGCTGGAGGGAAGCGCGACCTTGAGCCCCGGGATATGGGCGACCAGGGCATGCAGCGACTGCGAGTGCTGGGCGGCGGAGCGGCGCGTGGCGCCGAGATTGGTGCGCAGCACCAGCGGCACCTTGAGCTTGCCGCCCGACATGTAATGGGTCTTGGCCGCCTGGTTGCAGAGCTGGTCCATGACCAAGAAGATGAAATCGCCGAACATCAGGTCGACGATCGGCCGCGAACCGGTCATCGCGGCGCCGACCGCCATGCCCATGAAACCCGGCTCCGAGATCGGCGTGTCGATGATCCGGTCGGTGCCGAACTCCTCGACCAGACCGGACAGAACCTTGAACGGCGTGCCGGCCTCGGCGACATCCTCGCCGATCAGGAAGATGGTCGGGTCCCGACGCATCTCCTCGGCGATTGCTTCGTTCACGGCCTTGGAAAGGGTGATCTCTCTCATTGTTCTGACCTCAGGCCGCGCCGACGCTGAACGCCGCCGGATCGGTGTCCGCGAAGACATGCATGTCCACCTCGCCGGCGTCCGGGAACGGGGCCGCGAGCGCGTAGTCGACCGCCGCCTTCGCGTCGGCCTTGATCTCGTTGTCGATGTCGACGAGGGCCTCGCTCGTCACGATCTTCTCCTTGACGAGCCAGTCGCCGAAGAGGGAGATCGGGTCGCGCTCGCTCTTCCAGAGCGCTTCCTCTTCCTTCGAGCGGTAGTACTCGCGGTTGATGTCGCCGACGTGGTGGCCGTGATAGCGATAGGTCATGAGCTCGATGAAGAACGGCCCTTCGCCTTTGCGGCAGCGCGCGACCAGCCCCTGGGCCAGGGCATTGACCGCCAGCACGTCCTGACCGTCGACCCGGTAGGACTCGATGCCGAAGGCCTCGGCGCGGGCCGTCAGCGATCCGGCGGCGATCTCGTCGGTCCTGGTGTATTCCGAATAGCCGTTGTTCTCGCAGGCATAGATGACCGGCAGCTTCCACAGCGCCGCCATGTTCATGACCTCGTACCAGAGGCCCTGCGCCGTCGCGCCGTCGCCGAAGAAGCAGACCGCGACGTCCTTGGTGCCGAGCCGCTTCGCCGTCAGCGCCGCGCCGGTGGCGATCCCCATGGAACCGCCGACGATGGCGTTGGCGCCCAGGTTGCCGTGGCTCTGGTCGGCGATATGCATCGACCCGCCCTTGCCGCGGCAATACCCTTCGGCCCTGCCCAGGAGCTCGCAGAACATCTCCTTGAACTCGGCCCCCTTGGCGACGCAATGGCCGTGGCCGCGATGCGTGGAGGTGATCTTGTCGCTGTCCGTCAGCGCCTCGCAGATGCCCACGGCGACCGCTTCCTGGCCCGAATACATATGCGTCAGGCCCGGCATCTTCGCCGACAGGTAAAGCTGGTTGGCATTGTCCTCGAAGACGCGGATGCGCACCATCTGCCGGTACATCCGCAGATAGTCTTCCGCGTTGGACTTCTTTCTCTTCGCTGGACTCATGTCTTGCTCTCCGGAACGGAAGAGCCCGGCCCAGGCGGGCCGGGCGATCCTGGCTGTCAGTAGCGGTTGGCGATCGGCAGCTCCGCGGCCGGGAACAGGCTGATCACCTCGCAGCCCTTGTCGGTGACCACCACCTCTTCCTCGATGCGGGCCGCCGAATAGCCGTCGGCGGCGGGACAGTAGGTCTCCAGCGCGAAGACCATGCCGGTCTGGATCTCCATCGGATTGTCGAGGCTGACCGCGCGGCTGATGATCGGACGCTCGTGCAGGGCCAGGCCCAGGCCGTGGCCGAACTGCAGCCCGAACGCCGACAGCTCGTCCGGGAAGCCGAACTCCTCGGCCTTCGGCCAGACCGAAGCCACACGATCGGTCGTGACGCCCGGCTTGATCTGCGCGATCGCGAGATCCAGCCATTCGCGGCAGGTCTTGTAGGCATCGGCCTGCACCGGCGTCGCGCGGCCGACGTTGAAGGTCCGGTAGTAGCAGGTCCGGTACCCCTGATAGCTCTGCAGGATGTCGAAGAAGGCCTGATCGCCGGGGCGGAACAGCCGGTCCGTGAAGTTGTGCGGGTGCGGGTTGCAGCGCTCGCCCGAGATGGCGTTGATCGCCTCGACGTCGTCGGAGCCCATCTCGTAGAGAAGCTTGTTCGACATCGCCACGATGTCGTTCTCGCGCACGCCGGGCTTCAGCTCCTCGAAGATCATGTGGTAGACGCCGTCGACCATCGCGGCGGCCTGGTTGAGCAGCTGGATTTCGTCGATGTTCTTGATCTCGCGCGCGCCCAGCATGATCTGCTGGCCGTCGACGACCTTCACGCCGGCATCCTGCAGGGCGAAGAACATCGCGGTCTCGGCGTAGTCGACGCCGACCGGCATGTCGGCGACGCCGGCCTTCTTCAGGAGCGAATAGATCTCCTCGGCATAGCGCTTCATCAGGCCGAACGACGGCGGGATGGTGCCGCGCATGCCGACGACGCCGGCGCGCATGCGCTCCGGGTCGAGCCAGTCGCAATATTCGCGGTGGTGGACGGCGGCCGAGCCGAAGTCCCAGACATAGGGCTCCTCGTCGGCGGCGAGCAGCGCGAAGCGGCACATCTTGTCGCGTTCCCACTCGCCGATCTTGGTGCCGGAAACGTAGCGGATGTTGTTGACGTCGAAGAGCAGCAGCGCGCCGCAGTCGGATTTCTTCAGGGCGTCCTTGGCCCGGCTCAGCCGGTAGCGCCGCAGACGGTCATGATCGACCCGGCGCTCGAAATCGACGGCCGTGTGGCCCCATGCGGGAATGTGCCTGTCCCAGCGCCAGTTCGGATCGATATCGCCGGGCTGCAGGATTCGCGGATTCAGTGCGTTGGTGTTCATCTCGGCTTCCTATGCGCCATCGTGGCGTCCAGTTGGCGCGGCGCCGGCCTGCCGGGCGCCGCCTTCCGTGTTGCGGGAACTGGCCTTGGTGTCGGTGTCGGCCCTGGTTTCGGGGCTGGCCCTTGTGTCGGAGGCGGATGGTCCGGCGGTCCCCAACGGTCCGCCGGACCGGATGCCGCACTCCGCGGAGTGCGACGCGGTCTACTTCTCCGCGCCGTCGGCAAGCTCCAGACCGGTCGGCATCGGCACGTTCTCCGGCTCCAGCTTGACGCCGGCGGCCAGCCCCACCGTCTCGAGCACGGCGGCGAAGTCCTTCGCCAGATAGCCGTCCGGATCGGACTGCAGGCTGGCGGCGCCGAAATGCGACTGGAAGGATTCGCGCGCCGAGGCGGTCACCGGCATCGGCACGTCGAGGTCGCGACCCGCGGCGAGGCCGAGGTCGAGGTCCTTGCGCAGAAGCGCCGGCGTGAACGTCGTCGTCCAGTCGAGATTGACCAGCGCGTTGGACTTGTACTTGGTGAAGATCGAGCCCATCACCGAACCGTTCATGAACTCGAGGAAGGCGTGGCGCGGCACGCCGGCCTTCTGGCACAGGATGGTGATCTCGGCGAGATTCTGCGTGACGACGCCGAGGAACACGTTGTGCGCGATCTTGCAGAAGCGCGACAGCTCGCCCTCGCCGACATAGGAGACGCCGCGGCCGGCGATGGTGGCGATCAGCGGCTCGACCGTGTCGTAGGCGCCTTTCGGGCCCGAGGCGACGGCCGACAGCTTGCCGGACCGCACGCACTTGCCGTTGCCGCTGACCGGCGAGGCGACAAGCTGCGCGCCGCGCGCGGCAAGGCGCTCGCGGATGTCGGCCGACTGGTCGACGCCGATCGAGGAGCAGTCGACGAAGATCGACGGCGCGGCGTCACCGGACAGGACGCCGTTCTCGCCGAAATAGACCTGCTCGACGTCCGCACCCGTGGACACCATCGTGAACAGCACGTCGACGCCGCCGAGATCGGCCGGCGAGTCGACCAGCGTCGCCCCGAGCGCGGCGAGCGGCTCGGCCTTGGACCGCGTGCGGTTCCAGATGCTGACGTCGTGCCCGGCCTTCACGAGGCGTTCCGCCATCGGGTAGCCCATGCGGCCCATCCCGATCCAACCGAGTTTCAATTTGTCCATTCCTAAGGCTCCATTTGGCTTCGACTATCCGGGACCGCATTCCCGCGGCGGCGCCCGCGCCGCGCTGTCAGCGGTAAATCGCCTCGCCCCTCGCGAAATCTCCGCCATTCGTCACGAGAGACCCGCGAAATGCGATTGTGCAAACGATTGCATACCGGCATATCATGGGCTTCGAAACCCGTCAAGCGGCGCCGGATAACGTTTGCACGGCGTCCGTTCCAGCCTATATGGAGGGCCCCCGGGCGATGATGGATTGCCCGGGAATTCGGCCCGATGCGATAAAGAAAGACCCATGAAGAAAAGGCCGACCATCAAGGACATAGCCCGCGCGACCGGCGTGCACGCCTCGACGGTGTCGCGGGCATTGGACCCCGATTCCAAGAAGCGGAACCTGCTGAGCGCGGAGGTCATCGAGCGGGTCCGGGAGGCGGCCGAGACCCTGGGTTACCGGCCGAACCGGCAGGCGGCGGGCCTGCGGATCAGCCGCACGTGGTCGGTCGGCGTCATGATCCCCGACATCACCAACACGCTGTTTCCGCCCATCGTCCGCGGCATCGAAAGCGTGCTCGAGCCGCGCGGCTACACGTCGATCATCGTCAACACCGACAACATCGCCGAACGCGAGACCCGGCTCCTGTTCGTGCTGCGCGAACGCGGCGTGGACGGGATCATCAACGGCGCGGCGCAACGCACCGACCCGAAGATGGCCCAGGTCGCGGCGGCCGGCATCCCGATCGTCACGCTCAACCGCAAGGTCGAGGACGGGACCATTCCCTATGTGATCAACGACGAGCGCCAGGGCATACGCTTGGCCTTCCGCCACCTCTACGATCTCGGCCACCGCCGCATCGCCAACATCGCGGGCGCGCAGAGCTACTCCACCGGACAGATGCGCCTAGAGGCCTTCCGCGAGATCTGCGCGGAATACGGCATCGCCGAGAAAGATGCGCCGATCGTCGCCGCGGACAGCTACAACGAGGCCGAGGGCCAGCGCTGCGCCGGCCGGATCCTGGACGACGATCCGGACGTCACCGCGATCCTGTGCGCCAACGACCGTCTCGCCATCGGCGCGCTGAAGCTGCTGCGCACGCGCGGCATCGACTGCCCGGGCCAGGTGTCGGTGACCGGCTTCAACGACATGCCGTTTCTCGATTTCCTGCCGCTGGGCCTGACCACGGTGCGGATCAAGCAATTCGAGGCCGGCCAGACGAGCGCGCGCATTCTGCTGCAGATGATCGAAGAGTCCGATCGGGCCGCGCCGATGCAGACGGTGCTCCCCGTCGAACTGGTCGTTCGCGAGAGCAGCGCACCGCCGCGATCCACCTGAGAGCGGCCTGACCGGCCACCTGACAATCCACCCGACGGGCCGGGCTCAGCCGGCAAACCCCGATGCCGCCAGCTTCACCGCGAGGCCGACGAGCATCATCATGATGACCCGGTCGAACCAGACCACGGACATCCTGCGGGCGATCCGGTCGCCGACCGGGATTCCCAGCATCGAGGGAACGAGCGCCAGAAGGCCCAGCAGCAGCTCGAACGGCCCGAACAGGCCCGCCACCGCCATCGCCGGCACCTGAGCGACGCTGGCCACGAAGAACAGCAGCGATACGCAGAACACGAACTGGGCGCGTTCCATGCCCAGGCTGCTGAGATACATCATGACGACCGGCGCCGAGATCCCGGTCGCCCCCTGGATCAAACCGACGAAGAACATGGCGGGAAGCGACAATATCCGCTCCGCCGCCGGGCCGAGGCGCCAGCTCGGCCGGATCGCGCGCGACATCAGGAACACGACGATCGCGCCCGCCACGCCGAGGTTGAGATATCGGTCCGGCAACGACGCCAGCAGCGTCACGCCGGCAGCGATGCCGGCGAGCGTGCCGACGGGGATGGTATAGAAGAAGTGGGTCGGCGGCCTCTCCGCGCGAAGCCTCCAGAGCATCCAGCCATTGGTCACCACGCTCGGCAGCATGATCACCGCGACCGCGAGGTGAAGATTCAGGTACGCCGCCAGAACCGGCACCGCGACGATCGGAACTCCGATTCCCGTGGCCCCCTTCAGGACGCCACCGACGAAGAGCACCACGAACAGGACGACAAGGTCCTCTATCGACATCGACGTCTCCCGCGGCATCGCGATGCCCTCGGCCCTCGGACCTTTCGAGCGAACGGAAAATCGGAACTGATCACGGGGGATTGGAGGCTCGGGCTGGACTAATGCAAACGTTTGCATATCCAGTTTCCAGCGGCCTGTCAATTCGATGAGGCCGAGCAGGAATCCTGCAGCCTCGCCCCGCCGCGTCCTTTCTTCCGGTCATGAGCGACCCTAAGATCGGTTTCCGCATGGGAACCTGTTTACATTCAAAAATTAGAATGTGACTATGGGTCCCCGCAGGGTGGCTGCGCCGGGTGCCTGCGTCAGGCGCCTGCTTCTGGCAGCTGTCGGAAGCGATCCGCCCGGGACGGATATTGGGAAGGGCCGGATGTCGAGAAGGACCGGAATGCCGAGCCGTTTCATCTCCAGCGAGATCTACCGGGAAACCGGCTATGGCAGCAATCATCCGCTCGCCATCCAGCGCATCGGCACCGTGCTGTCGCTGTGCGAGCAGCTCGGTTGGCTGGAGCCGCACGGCGCGCGCGCCTATGTCGACAGCCCCGTCGCCACCCTCGACGATCTGCTCAAGCTCCACGCGCCCGATTACGTCGCCGCCCTGCAGGCGGCCGAGACCGGCGGCGTCAGCGCCGCGATGCGCGAGCGCTATCGCATCGGCACGATGGAAAACCCGGTCTTCAAGGGTCTGTTCCGGCGCGCCAGCACCTCGGTGGGCGGCTCCATCCTGGCGGCCCGGCTCGCGGCCGAGGGCGGGATCGCCTACCACCCCTCGGGCGGCACGCACCACGGCATGCGCGACCATGCCAGCGGCTTCTGCTATTTCAACGACCCCGCCTTCGCGGTCCTGACCTTCCTGGAGCAGGGCTTCGAGCGCGTCCTCTATGTCGATCTCGACGCCCATCACGGCGACGGCGTCGAGGCCGCCTTCCGCGGCCATGACGACGTGTTCCTGATCTCGATCCACGAGGAGAACCGCTGGCCCAACACCGGCCGGCTCGACGACCGCAGCACGGGCAACGCCCGCAACATCCCGGTGCCGCGGGAGCTGAACGACACCGAGTTCGATTTCCTGCTGGACCAGGCGGTGCTGCCGCTGGCGCGGCGGTTCGCGCCGCAGGCCGTGGTCGTCACCTGCGGCGCCGACGGGCTGGCCGGCGATCCGCTGTCGGCCATGGCGCTCAGCAACGGCTGCCTCTGGGACGCGGTGATGCGGCTTGCCGCGCTCTCGCCGTCGACGGTGGTGCTGGGCGGCGGCGGCTACAATCCGTGGACGGTGGCGCGCTGCTGGGCCGGCCTGTGGGGGCGGCTCTCGGACCAGGCCATCCCCGATGCGCTTCCGCCCGAGAGCGTCGCGTTGCTTCGCGCGCTCGACTGTGATCTCGTCGACGACGAGGACAGGTTGCCGCGCTGGTACACGACGCTCGTCGATCCGCGCAACGACGGGCCGGTCCGCGAGCGCGTGAAGGAGATTGCCGCCGCCGTTCTGGCGCCCGCCGCCCCGACGGGGCCGACGCCACACGAGGCAGACGCCGGGACTGCGGCCACGACTGAAACTGGAACCGAAACTGGAACAGGAACCGGGACAACCCGGTTTTCGGAGGACGTGTCGGCATGACGGACTGGCTTGAGCGCGTTCTGGCGATCGAGGATCTGGAGGACGCCGAGTTCGATCCGGGCCTCGTCGCCGACATGGAGGCGGCCGCGCGCGCGGCGACGAACCGCCCGATCCGGTTTTCCACGCCGACCTTCAAGGAATACGATAGCAGCGAGATCAAGGGCTGCGGCAAGAACAGCTTTCCCGCCTTCTCCATCACCGGGGCGGCCTGCGCGCTCGACTGCGACCATTGCCGCGCCAAGATCCTCGAGCCGATGATCGCGGCGACGAAGCCCGACGTGCTCGACCGCAAGGTCCGCGACCTGATCCTGATGCAGGACCTGCAGGGGTTCCTGCTGTCGGGCGGCTCGAACCGGCGCAACGAGATCCGCTACGAGCGGTTCTATCCCGTCATCGAGAACCTCAAGCGGGACTTCCCCTATCTCAAGATCGCCATCCACACGGCGCTGACCGACGAGGCCGGCGCCAGGCGCATGGAGGCCGCCGGCGTCGACACCGCGATGATGGACGTGATCGGCGCGCAGGAGACGATCCGCGACGTCTATCATCTCGACCGCCCGGTCGAGGACTTCGAGGAGACGCTGGCCGCCCTCACCGCGACCTCCATGGAGATCTCGCCGCATATCGTCGTCGGCCTGCACTACGGCGAGATCCTGGGCGAGCCCACCGCCCTCGACATGGTGTCGCGCTACCCCGTCAACGCGCTGGTGCTGGTCGTCGTCATGCCGTTCTACGCCAAGCCCGGCACCTTCGCGACGCCGGCGACGGGCGATGTCGGCCGGATCTTCCTCGAGGCCCGGCGGCGGCTGCCGGACAAGCAGGTGCTGCTCGGCTGCGCCCGCCCGGCGGGCATGCACAAGCGCGTCACCGACGCCTACGCGGTGATGGCCGGGCTCGACGGCATCGCCTTCCCGGCCGAGGGCGCCGTCGCCGTTTCGAAGGCGATCGGCCGCGACTTTCACCAGGAGCACGCCTGCTGCTCGATCAAGATCGGCGCCAGGATGGAGGGAGGTCTGGCCGCGCGGCGGCTGACCTCGTGCAGCGCATGACCGCGGGCGCGGACATCGACGTCCTGGTATCGGGCCTCGGCCCGGCCGGCGCCGCCGCCGCGGCGGCCGCCGCCGAGGCGGGCGCGCGGGTGCTCGCGGTCGAGCGCAACGCCGAGCCTGGGCTGCCGGTGCAGTGCGCCGAGTTCGTGCCGACGATGGTCCGCGCCGAGGTCGCGACCGTCGGCGCGTCGCGCATCCAGGGCATCGACCGGATGGAGACCTTTCTCGGCGACGGCGACGCCGACCTGACGCCGAACTTCATGGGCTACATGATCGACCGCGCGCAATTCGACCGCCAGCTCGTCGACCGGGCCAGGGACGCCGGCGTCGACTGCCGTTTCGCGACGCCGCTGCGCACGCTCTCGCCCACAGGCGCCGCCACGGTCGGTACCGGCCTCGCGGTCCACCCCCGGGTGGTCATCGGCGCCGACGGTCCGCGCTCCCGCGTCGGCGCCGCGATCGACTGCCCGAACGTCGATCTGGTCGAGACCCGGCAGATCACCGTCGACCTGCTGGCGCCGCACACGGGCACCGACATCTTTCTGCGCCCGGAGATCGTCGGCGGTTACGCCTGGCTGTTTCCCAAGGGCGGGCTGTGCAACATCGGCCTCGGCGTCGTTCCCGCCGAAAAGCACAGGCTGAAGCCGCTGCTCGACACATTGCACGCCGAGCTCGTCGCCGCCGGCCGCGTCGGCACCACGGTCCACCGCCACACCGGAGGACTGATCCCGGTCGGCGGCATCGTCGGGCCGGTCGGGGCGCTCGGCGACGTCCCGGTACTGTTGTGCGGCGACGCGGCCGGACTGACCAACCCCGTCACCGGCGCCGGCATCAACGCCGCCGTCATCTCGGGCCGGCTCGCCGGACAGGCCGCCGCGGCGCGGATCGCCGGCGAGGCCGAGGCGCTCGACGACTACGCCGAAGAGATAGAGGACCTGTTCGGGCCGTCGCTCGCGCTTGCGCGGAAGCGGCGGTCGCGGCTCCTCCACACCTATGCCCGGCAGGGGCGGCCGCAAGAGGCGGATCTGCGCGGCGGCTGGATCGCCTATCCCGAGTACTGGCGCGACGAAAGCCGGACTCATGGCGGATCGACGGTCGACCCCGCGATCGGGAGCGAAGCGAGGGAAATGGCATGACCTGTTTGAAACCGGAAAACGCCGGCCCCGGTGCGATCGGCGCCGGCGGCCTGGACTACAATCCGTACGACCTGATGGAGCCGCGCACGCCCGGCAACGTGCCCGCCGCGTTCCGCAACGGCCGTCCGGTCAAGGACAACGACATCGCGCCGCAGGGCCACTATTTCCCGAACTACAACATCCTGACCCCGCACATGCGCTCGCCGGACTACGTCCAGATGTCGACGGCGGCGGCGATCACGCTCGGCCTCGTCCAGGGCAAGATGCACCGCTGCGCCTGCACCCGCTGCCTCAACCTGCTGCTGACCTATCCGGAGGGCTGCCGCGCCAATTGCGCCTATTGCGGCCTTGCCCGCCACCGCGAAGCCGAGCGCAACTACGCCGACCGCAACTTCATCCGGGTCGACTGGCCGGCGGTGCCGATGGCCGAGGTGGTCGACATCGTCGCCCGCGACGTCGCCGCCTCGCCGTTCCACCGCATGTGCATCTCGATGATCACCCATCCGCGCTCCGACGAGGACACGGTGACGGTGCTCAAGACCTGGACCGACCGGATCGATCCCGACGCCATCCCGATCTCGATCCTGTCGAACCCCACCACGATGACGCGCGACGACGTCGCGCGCCTGCGCGAGATGGGCTCCGACATATTCACCGTGGCGCTCGACGCCGCGACGCCGCAGCTCTTCGACCGCACCCGTGGCAAGGGCGTCCAGTCGCCGCACAGCTGGAAGAAGTACTGGGAGGTCCTGATGGATGCCCGGGACATCTTCGGTCCGCAGAAGTTCGGCGCCCACATCATCGTCGGCATGGGCGAGACCGAGCACGACGTGATCGCACTGGTGCAGCAGTTGGTCGATCTCGGCGGGCATTCGCACATGTTCTGCTTCTTCCCCGAGAAGGGCTCGCTGATGGATCATCTGCCGGCCACGCCGCGCGACCAGTGGCGGCGGGTGCAGCTCGCCCGCTACCTCATCGACTATTGCGACGTGCGGATCGATCACATGGCCTTCGACGAGACCGGCCGGATCGTCGACTTCGGCCTGAAGGGCGCCGAGCTCGACGCGATCATCGAGTCCGGCATCGCCTTCCGCACCTCGGGCTGCCCGGGCAAGTTCGCCGAGGACATCTCGGCCTGCGACCGGCCCTATGGCGACTCGCCGCCCAGCAACATCGCCAGCTATCCGTTCGCCCTCGAAGACGTCGACATCCGCAAGGTGCGCAGCCAGCTCGGGATGGACCGGCCCGGCGAGACCTACGTTCCGGGGGAAGAATTCGAAGGACTCGACGACTAGGGAGGTCGACCATGAACACGGCAGCCGCACAAAAGCCGTTTCGCGTCATCGACACGGGCATCCGCCCGTGCCGGGAGCAGATCGCCTTCGATCAAGCGCTGATCGAAAGCCACAAGGCGGGTACCATCCCCGACACCGTGCGCTTCCTGCAGTTCCCGCCGTCGGTGCTCGTGGGACGGCACCAGGCGATTTCGCAGGAGCTGAACCTGGACGCCTGCCGCGCGGCCGGCGTCGGTATCGGCCGGCGCATCACCGGCGGCGGCGCGCTCTATCTCGACGAGGGCCAGTTCGGCTGGGAGCTCGTCTTCCGCAGGAGCACGCTGGCGATCGACAATCTCGGCGATCTCGCCCGGGAAATCTGCGAGGCCGCCGCCGCGGGCCTGTCGAAGCTCGGCATCGACGCCCGCTACCGC
The DNA here is from genome assembly GCF_025397915.1 of Microbaculum marinisediminis. Taxonomy (NCBI): domain Bacteria; kingdom Pseudomonadati; phylum Pseudomonadota; class Alphaproteobacteria; order Hyphomicrobiales; family Tepidamorphaceae; genus Microbaculum; species Microbaculum marinisediminis. The sequence continues at coordinate 68,861 of NZ_JALIDZ010000013.1, read as the reverse complement.
CCGCGCAACGACATCGAGGTCGACGGCCGCAAGATCTCCGGCACCGGCGGCTTCTTCGACGGCTCGACCATCTTCTACCAGGGCACGACCCTGGTCGACATGGACGCGAGCCGGATGGCCGCGCTCCTCAACATCCCGGCCGCCAAGCTGGCCAAGCGCGGCGAGACCAGCGGCGTGCAGCGCGTTGTCACCCTGAGGGAGCTGTTCGGCGGCACGCCGCCGGCGATCGCCGAGGTGAAGCAGGCGCTGCTGGAGGGCTTCGCCGAGCGGCTCGGCATCACGCCGCAGCCCGGCGACATCACCGCGGAGGAGGAACAGACCAGCCGCCGCCTGTTCGACGAGGACATCGGCACCGACGCGTTCGTCTACGAGATCGACGACCCGGCCGGCCGCGCCGACGTGCTGGTCGGCAGCCACACCGGCCGCGGCGGCACCATCACCGCGCATCTGCGCCTGGAAGGCCCGAACCAGGACCGCATCCGCGAGATCGTGATCACCGGGGATTTCTTCGTCACCCCGCCGAAGACGGTGATGAACCTGGAGGCCGCGCTGCGCGGCGCGCTGCTGGCCGACGTCACCGAGGTGATCGACACCTTCTTCGCCGAAGCGCAGGTCGGCCTCCTGACCGCCGCGCCCGCCGACTTCGCCACCGCGATCGCCAACGCCACCGCCCCGGCAGAAGAACCACCCTCGGAGACATCACCCAAGGGCGCCGACGCCATTACCGGCTGACGGCGCCCGGAAAGAGGACGTCCGGACCGGAGGCCGCAGGTGATCCCGACAACGGGATCCCTGCCGCTCGTCGGAGCTAGCGGCCGGTCAGCGGCGATGGCGCCGCATTCGGCGGCCTGTGTGCTGTTCCAGCGCCGTTTCCAGAATGCTCAGCCTGCGTTCGGTGATCCGGTCGATGCGCTCCGCGTCGGCCAGTTCGATCGCCTCCAGCATTTCGTTCGTCAGGTCCAGCGACAGCTCGAGGTCCTCCCGCGTATGCAGTGTGCGGTGGCGCAGCGGCTCGACCCAATGCAGCAGCTGGTCCATCAGCTGCCGCACCAGAACGTTGCGGGTCGCCTCGGCCATGGCCAGGTCGAAGCGCATCGTCGCGATGATCACCAGGTTGACCGCCTGAGCGGAGATCTTTTCGCCCTCGGGCGGCAGGCTGGCACGCCCGAAGACGATGGCGGAGCGCATCCGCTCGAAATCATCATCGCCGGCATAGCGGGAGGCAATCTGAACGACCCACGGCAGGATCAGCCGTCGCATCTCCAAGGCATCGTCGATCTCGCCAGGGCGCATCTGCGGCATGTCGACGATGATGTCGAAGGGCACATCCTCGCTGGCCACGAAAATGCCACCGCCCGAACCGGGCTTCACGGCAAGCACCCCCTGCTCGACGAGAATACGGACAGCCTCGCGGACCGTCGGACGGCTGACCTCCATCTTCTCCGCCAGCCGCCGTTCCGAGGGCAGCCGGGAGCCAACGGGGAAGTCCCCCGAGCGGATCGCATCGGAAATCAGGCGCGCCACCTCCTCGCTGGGCAGCAACACCTTGACGGGTCGAAAGTACCGATCGTTCATGCGGCTGTCCGCAAGCCTGCCCAGACCCTTGTCATACCTACGCACCGAGATAGGCCTTCTCGATCGCGGGATCTCGCGCGATCTCCGCCGTCGAACCTTCGGCGACCAATTCACCCAGTTCCATTACATAGGCGCGGTGGCCGATGCGCAACGCCTGTTCGGCGTTCTGCTCCACCACGAGAAAGGTCGTTCCGTCCCGCCGGTTCAGCTCGGCGATCGCGTCGAACATCGACTGGAAGATCAGCGGCGCCAGGCCGAGCGAGGGCTCGTCGAGCAGGATCAGCTTCGGCCGCGCCACGATCGCCCGTCCCACGGCCAGCATCTGCTGCTCGCCGCCCGAGAGCGACCAGCCCAACTGGTTCCGGCGCTCCTTCAGGCGCGGGAAGAGCTCGTAGACCTCCTCCAGCGCCTGGTCGAAGCCGCCCGGCGCGCGCTTGGTCGCCGCGGTGACGGCGACGATCAGGTTCTCGCCCACCGTCAGCCCGGGAAAGACGCGCCGGCCCTGCGGGACATGGCTGATCCCCGCCGCGACCACGTCCTCGGCCGCCAGGCCGGCGAGCGGGCGGCCCTCCATCAGCAGGTGCCCGGACATCGGCCGCACGAGGCCCGATATCGTGTTCATGAGCGTGGTCTTGCCCGCGCCGTTCGCCCCGAGCACGACGACGATACTGCCGGTCTCGACGGTGAGGGACAGGTTCTTCAGCACCGGCATGCCGGCGTAGCCGGAGGTCAGGTTCTGGATCTCAAGCATGGCGACGTCCCAGATAGGCGGCGATCACGTCTTCGTTGGCACGGATTTCCTGCGGCGTGCCTTCGGCGATCTTCTGCCCGAAATTCAGCGCCACGATCCGGTCCACCAGCTGCATGATGAAGCGCATGTTGTGTTCGATCACGATGACCGAGATCCCCTGCGCGGCCACCTGACGGATGGAATCGGCCAGGTCGTCGGCCTCCCCTTGCGACAGTCCCGCACAGGGCTCGTCCAGCATCAGCACCTCGGGCGAGGCCGCCAGGGCCCGAGCGACCTCCAGCAGGCGCCGCTCGCCATAGGAAAGCGACGATGTCTCGTCGTCGAAGCGGTCCGCGAGACCGACGAAATCCAGATACGTCCGGGCCGTCTCGCGCGCCTCGTCCTCTTCCCGCCGGGCGGAGGAGAAGCCGAAGATCGTCCCGAGCAGCGAGCTGCTCATCCGGCAATTGCGCCCCACCATGACGTTCTGCCCGATGGTGAGCCCGCCGAAGAGCTGCAGGTTCTGGAAGGTCCGCGCCAGGCCGGCCCGCGTGATCTGGTTCGGGGCCATGCCGGTGATGGCGGCACCGTTGAGCGTGACGCTGCCCAGTTCCGGCGCGTAGACGCCGGACAGCACGTTCAGCATGGTCGACTTGCCCGATCCGTTCGGGCCGACCAGACCGAGGATCTTGCCCCGGTCCAGGCTGAAGCTGACATCGCTGAGCGCGGTCAACCCGCCGAACCGCTTGGTCACGCCGGAGACGTCGAGCACCATGGTCATAGGCCGGCCTCCTTCGCGTTGCGTCGCGGCATCCAGCGCCTGAGCCGGCGCGGCAGCCCCGCCAGCCCCTCCGGCAGGAGCAGGACCGAGAGCCAGATCGTGATCCCGAAGGCGACGAGGTAGTACTCCTTCACGAAGCGCAGGGCCTCGGGCAGCGAGATGAACAGGATCGCGCCGAGGATCGGGCCGATGATGGTGCCGCGCCCGCCGATCAGCACCATGGCCAGCAGGATCACGGTCAGGCCGAGGCTGAAGAATTCGGGGCTGATGAAGCGCACGGTATGGGCGTAGAGGCTGCCCGCGATCCCCGCGATGACTGCGCTGAGGCCGAAGGCCAGCATCTTCATCCGCGAGATATTCACGCCGCAGACATCCGCCGCGATCTCGGAATCGCGGATCGCGTTGAAGGCCCGGCCGTACCGCGACCGCTTCAGTTTCCACGCGAACGCGATGGTCAGGAGGGCGATGACCAGCAGCAGATAGTAGAGCGGCAGCGGCTGGCGGAACGAGAAGCCCAGGATCTCGGGCCGCGGAATCCCCGCGATGCCGTGCGAGCCGTTGGTGAGCCATTCCATCGACCGGATGACGACGCGGATGACCTCGCCGAGCGCCAGCGTCAGCAGGGTCAGCGAGTGGCCCTTGATGCGCAATGCCGGGATCGAGATCACTACCCCGACCACGCCGGTCAGCACCGCCGCCCCGATCAGTCCGACCATGAAGGGCGCACCGGTCGAGGTCACGAGGATCGCGCTGGTATAGGCGCCGATGGCGAACAGCCCGATATGCCCGAAGGACAGAAGGCCGGTGAACCCCAGCAGCAGGTCGTAGCCCGAGGCCAGGATGATGAAGATCAGCACCTGATGCGCGACGCCGAGATGGTAGTTCGAGCCCAGCACGAAGGGCAGCAGCGCGGCGGTGGCCAGCGCCAGGGCCAGCCCGGCGAGACGGATCCGGTTGTTTGCGGTGTCGGACGTCCTCCCGGTCATCACAGTTTCTCCGCGATGCGCTCGGGAAAGAGGCCGCGCGGCATGGCCAGCAGCACGACGATGACGATCAGGAAGGCTATCACGTCCTTGTACTCGGACGAGATGTAGGCGGCCCCCAGGGCCTCAATGATACCGATGATCAGGCCGCCGAACACGGCGCCCTTGAGCGAGCCCCATCCGCCGACGATGGTCGCGGCCAGCCCCTTCAGCATCAGCGAGAAGCCCATCGTCGTGGTGACGATGAAGAGCGGCGCCACCAGGAAGCCGGCCAGGCCGGCCAGGCCGGCCGAGAACAGATAGGCCAGGGTGCGCATCCGGCGGACCCGGATACCCATCAGCCGCGCGGCGTCGGGATCCTGGGCCGTGGCCTGCAGGCGGTAGCCGATCGTCGTCCGCGTCAGGCCCAGGTGCAGGACGCCGATCAGCACGGCGGTGATGGCGATGATGAGCAGATTGTGCGGAAACAGGGATACCCCGCCCAGGGAGATGATGCCGCTGCCGAAGAAGGTGGGCAACGTCAGCGGGTACGGCCCCCAGATCAGGACGGCCAGCGCCGCCATGCTGACCGAGACGCCGATGGTCGCCGTGACGGTGGTCAGGAAGTGCTTTCCCTCCAGCGGGCGGAAGACCACCCGCTGGAAGACGTAGCCGACGCCGACCGAGAAGACCACCGCGCCGATCAGAGCCAGCCACAGCGGCCAGCCCAGGCCGACCAGCATCACGCCGAAGAAGCCGCCATAGGTCACCCATTCGGCATAGGCGAAGTTGACGACGCCCGCTGCCGCGATGGTCAGGGTGAAGCCGAGCGCGACAAGGGCGTAGATGCAGCCGATGGTCGTCCCGGCCAGCAGCACCTGGATAAAGGTATCCATGTCCGCGCCGCCGCTCAGTCGACGCTGGTGACGAGTTTCAGCCCGCCGTTCTCGACCTGCACGATCGCCACGCTGGTGCCGCCGTCGCCGCCATTGGCGTAGCTGTAGGTGGTGCCGACCCCCTTATGGCCGTCGATGCCGCGCAGCTCCGCGACCAGCGCGGCTCGGTCCGTGCCGACCTTGGCGATCGCCTCGGCCAGCATCTTCACGCCGTCGTAATATTCCGCCGCGGCGAAATCCGGATCCATGTCGTAGGCGCTGCGATAGCGCTCGACCCATTCGGCGTGGGCGGGATCGGCCACCGGCAGCGAATCCACGGTGCCGTAGATTCCCTCCGCCGCGCCGGGGGCGTAGGCCGAGAGGGTCGAGGGCAGCACGCCCGAGTTCGACACGATCACGGCGCCCTCGAACCCGAGCTGGCGAATCTGCTGCACGATGACCAGATGGTTCGGCGGATCGCCGGCCACGATGATCGCCTCGGTCCCGGCGTTCTTGATCCGCAGAATCTGCGCCGTCACGTCGCGGTCGACGCTCTCGAAGCTCTCCACCGCGACCGGCGTCTTGCCGTCCTCGGCGAGCTGCTCCTCGATCATGCGGATCCAGCCGTTGCCGTACTCGTTGTTCAGCCGCAGGACCGCGATCTTCTCCAGGCCCAGGTTCTCGGTAGCGAAGCGGGCGGCGGCCTTGGCCACCAGGATGTCGCTGGTGCGGACGCGGAACAGCGCCTCGGTGCCCTTGGCGTCCGCCGCCAGCTGCGGCGAGGCACCACCGGTGAATGTCGGGATGCCCTCGTCCTCGATCATGCCCATCTGCGACATGACGAAGCCGCTGATCGTCGTGTTCATGATCGCCACCGGCTCGATCGAGACGATCCGGTTGAAGGCGTTGATCGCGCCGGTCTGCTCGCTGCCGGTGTCCTCGATCACCAGGACGAGGTTGTCGCCGTTGATCCCGCCGGCCGCGTTGATCTCCTCGATCGCCATGCGCGTGCCGTGGATCAGCGACGCCTCGCCCCCGGCGAAGGGGCCCGTCGTGGCGATGACCATGCCGAGGTTGATGTCCTCGGCCTGGGCCAGCGCCGGTAGCATGCCGGCTCCCAGAGCCAGAGCAGAGATGACTGTCTTGATCGCGTTCATCGAAATCTCCCTTGTTGCTGCAAGTCCATGCCTTCCCGGCATTGTTAGTGGCGCACCGTGACAGGCGTCCGTGCCCGTCCGGCCGCAGGTGGTCAGGCCGGCCCGGACGGAGGCGTCGCCGACGGGGATACCGTTGGGGATACAGCCTGGGACGTCGCCGAATGGGGCGGGGCAAGGACCTTGCCCGGGTTGAGGATGCCCCTCGGGTCGAGCGCGCGCTTCAGCCGCGCCATCACCTCGAGTTCCGAAGGGCTGCGGGTGAGATGCAGATAGTCCCGTTTGATCGTGCCGATGCCGTGCTCGGCCGAGATGGTTCCGCCATACCGGCTGACGGCCTCGAACACCAGGTCGCACAGCGCATCATGCGGCTGATGCGCCCCGGCCGACGGCACGTTCACCACCAGGTGCAGGTTGCTGTCGCCGATATGGCCGTAGCTCAGCGCATGGACGTCCGGCCAGTGGCGGGCGAGCGCGGCTTCGATCTCGGCCACGAAGGCGCCGGCTTCGCCGGTCGGGATGCCGATGTCGAAGCCGGTCAGCGGCCCCATCAGGCGGCCGTATTCCGAGACGCTCTCGCGCACGGCCCAGAGCTCGGTCGTCTCGCGTTCTGACTTGGGCAGAACCGCATCGGCGATATGGCCGGCGTCGATCTCCGCCGCCAGCAGGTCCTCCAGCGACTGGCGGGCCTGCCCCGCCGGCCCGCTGGCCTCGATCAGCACATAGACCCCGTGGCGCCCGGCAAGCGAACGCCGCAACTCCGGCAGGCCGTCGCACATGAAATCGTAGAAGCTGGGCCACATCACCTCGAAGGAGGTCAGCGCCGCCCCGAGCGTCGACCGGGCCGCCTTCAGAAGCCCGATCACGCCGGCGAAATCGGCACAGCCGCAGAAGGCCGAGCAGAAGCTCTGCGGCTGCGCGTGCAGCCGAAGCACCGCCCGGGTCACGACGCCGAGCGTTCCCTCGGAGCCGATCAGCAGCTGTTTCAGATCGTAGCCCGCGTTGTTCTTCAGAAGCTTGTTCAGCGACGTGACGATGGTTCCGTCGGACAGCACCGCCTCGATCCCCAAAACGTTCTCGCGCGTCATGCCGTAGCGGATCACGCGGTTGCCCCCGGCATTGGTCGAGATGACGCCGCCGACCTGACAAGAATCGCGCGCGCCCAGATCCACGGCCAGGAAGAGACCGGCCTGCTCGCAGGCCCGCTGCACGTCGCCCAGGGTGGCGCCGGCCTCCACCGTGACCGTCGCCATGACCTCGTCAATCTCCTCGATGGCGGTCATGCGGTCGAGCGACAGCGCCACGCCCCCCGCCACCGGCTGCGCGCCGCCGACAAGCCCGGTCATGCCGCCCTGCGGAACCACGCTTATCCCCAGCCGGCTGCACAGCCGCAAGGCACGGGACACGTCCTCGGTCGTGCGGGGACGGATGACCGCGATCGGCGTCACGGCCTGCTCGGAGAGCCAGTCGCGCCGATACCGTTCCGGAATCTCGGCGCCGAAGGTCGCCAGATCCCCGAGCTCTTCGCTCAAAACGGTGCGGATTTCGTCTTCCATGAAAAAGGCCTTGTCGATTCGTCCAATCGCGTGCTGGAATAGTTCAGCACCATTTTTGGTATGAAAACAATACCAAAATTAATCGGAGAAATACCCATGACCGATAAACTTGCCGGCCGGGTCGCCCTTGTCACGGGCGCCGCTCAGGGACTGGGGCTGGCGATCGCCCGTGCCTTTCACGAGCAGGGAGCCTCGGTCCTGCTTACCGATGTGAACCGGGCGGTGAGGGATGTCGCGACCCAGCTCGATGCGGGCGCCGGCCGCAGCCGGGGCGCGGTGCAGGACGTGCGCGACGAAGCACTCTGGCAGGAGCTGACGGCGGGCCTGATGCGCGACCGGGGCAGCCTCGACATCCTGGTCAACAACGCCGCGCTGACCATCTCGAAGCCACTCTGGGACATTCCCGCCGCGGAATGGGATGACGTGATGGCCGTCAATCTGCGCGGCACCTTCTTCGGCTGCCGCGCCGCCGGACGGATCATGCGCGAAGCGGGCCGGGGACGGATCATCAACATCAGCTCGCTGGCCGGCCAGCGCGGCGGCGTGGTGGCCGGCGGCCATTACTCCGCCTCGAAGGCCGGGATCGTGGTGCTCAGCAAGTGCTTCGCGGCGGAGCTGGCCGCCAGCAACGTCACGGTGAACACCATCGCCCCCGCCGCCATCGAGGGACCGATCACCCGCGTCATGCCGGCCGACAAGGTCGCCGCCATGGCAAAGACAATCCCGGTCGGCCGTCTCGGCGACGACCGCGAGGTGGGGGCCGCCGCGGTCTGGCTGGCGTCCGACGAGGCAGCCTTCGTCACCGGCGCCACCATCGACGTGAACGGCGGCATCAACATGCGCTGATCGGCGCGAAGCGACGAACCGACACTCCACCGAAACAGAAAGGTATCCCATGGCCGTTGAATTCGCCGTGCCCGAAGTCCCTAAGCCCTATCGCGTCATCCTGCTCGGCGCCGCCACCGAAGGCTGGTTCGCCGCCTCCGATGAGGAGCGCCGCGAGAAGGTGCTGCCGCGCTTCAAGGAAATGATCGAGGAATGGGATCAGCTTGGCGCCAAATGTCTGGCGACGCTGGACGACGACCTGTTCATGGTCGGCCAACCGGGCGCGCCCGACTTCACCTGGTACCTGATCTTCGAGGTGCCCTCGCTGGAGTCCCTGGCCGCTATGATCCAATGCGTGCGGCGCACCTCGAACGGCGTGCGGCTCGACCGCTACATCCGCATCGAGGGACGGCTGGGACGCGCTTTCTTCCTTCTGGAAGGCAAGCACTGATCCTCACCCCCGCCCCTTCCTACGGAGACCAGAATGGCGCAACAGCCAACTTCCGCGCCCGCGGCCCTGCGGGCGCGGCTCGGCACCGGACCGGCCCTGCGTGGCCCCTTCGTCTCGATCCCGAGCCCCGTGTCGGTCGAGATCCTCTGCACTGCCGGCCCGGATTTCCTGTGCCTCGAAGGCGAGCATGCCGCCTTGCGCGGCCCCCTGCTGGCCGACATGCTGCGCGCCGCCGATCTGGGCGGGGTGCCGGCGCTGGTCCGGGTACCCGAAGCCATGCCCTGGCTCATCGCCGAGGCCCTTGACGCCGGGGCGTGCGGCATTCTCGCGCCCCGCATCGCTTCGGCGGATCAGGCGCGGGCGGTCGTCCGCGCCGCCCGCTTTCCCCCGGAGGGCCAGCGCGGCGCCGGGCCGGGCCGCGCGACGCGCTACGGCTACGCTGCGGCCCGCTATGTCGAGCGGGCCCGCCGCGAAACCCTGGTGTCGATTCAGATCGAGACGGTCGAGGCCATCGCCGAGCTGGACGCCATCCTCGCGGTGCCGGGAATGGATCTGATCTTCATCGGGCCCGGCGATCTCGGCATCAGTCTCGCCGCCGCCGGCCGGCCGGGTCCGGAGGCCCTTGCAGCGGCCATCGACGAGATCGTCGTCCGGACCCGGGCCGCGGGGATCCAGGTGGGCCTATTCACCGCCACCGCCCCGCGGCCCGCCCCCGATCCGCGGCTCGCCCTCTACATCCAGGGCGGCGACGCGATGTTCCTGCAGGCTGCGGCGCAGGCCGCCTTCCAGCCGAAACAGTGACAAACGCCACCCGACACGGAGCTTCCGATGGCCCGGACCTTTGCCTCGCGCCGCGTCGATCGGGCGCTGTCGATCGACGAACTCCGGCATATGGCGCGCCGCCGCCTGCCCGAGGTGGTCTTCGAATATCTCGACGGCGGCGCCGAGGATGAGGTGACGCTGCGGCGAAACCGCGCCGTCTTCGACGACGTCGCCTTTCTGCCCGCCGCGCTGAACGACGTTGCCACGGTGGATGCCACGACCAGCCTGTTCGGCCGGCCCATGGCCTTCCCCTTCGCCGTCGCCCCCACCGGGTTTAACGGCCTCATGCGCCGCGACGGAGATCTGGCGCTGGCGCGCGCTGCGGCGGCGGCGGACATTCCCCTCGCCCAGAGCACGGTGTCGAACGCGCGGATCGAAACCGTCGCCGCCGTACCCGGACTGCGCCACTGGATGCAACTCTATATCTTCCGCGATCAGGCCTTCATGGAGGCACTACTCGAGCGCGCCGAGCGGGCCGGATGCGAGGCCCTGATCCTGACCGTGGACAGCAATGTCTTCGGCAACCGCGAATGGGACAAGCGGAACTACGCCACGCCGAGCCGCCCCCGCCTGTCGCGCCGCTTCGAGGCACTGCGCCATCCCGGCTGGGTGAGGGATGTGCTGCTGCCCGGCATTCCCGGCTTCGGCAATCTCGACGAGATCCTGCCCCCCGACCGGCGCGATCTGTCCGGCGCCGCGCACTGGTCGCGCACGCAGATCGACCCGTCGCTTTCGTGGCGCCACCTGGACTGGCTTCGCACCAGATGGCGCGGACCGCTCGTCGTCAAGGGACTGCTTTCGCCTTCGGATGCCGTCCGGGCGCGGGACGCCGGCGCCGACGGCATCGTGCTGTCCAACCACGGCGGGCGGCAGCTCGACGGCGCGGTCGCGCCCCTGCAGATCCTGGCGGAGACGCGCCAGGCACTGGGGGCCGGCACGGTGCTGATGATCGACGGTGGCATCCGCCGGGGCAGCGATATCGCCAAGGCCGTCGCGCTCGGCGCCGACGCCGTGCTGTCGGGCCGCGCCCCGCTCTACGGCCTGGCCGCCGGAGGCGAGGCGGGCGTGGCGCGGGCCCTCGCGCTTCTGGCCGAGCAATTCTTGCGCGTCATGGCGCTGCTCGGCCGACGGTCCGTCGCGGACCTGAGCCCCGACTGCCTGCGCGATGTCGCGGACCTCGGTCCTCTGCGGTCCGTGGAAACGCCCTGCGGGGCCCAGTCGATCCGGGATCGGCCACGCTAGCCCGCCGACCCGCCGAGCGCGGCTTCCAGCCGCCTGGCGTGATCGATCACCAGGGTCGTGAAGGTCTCGTGCCGCGCGCCTACGGCGGCCTCGATGCCGACCATGCCCAGGCTGCCGACCATGCCGTTCGGCCCGAACACGGGCGCGGCCAGGGCGTAGACGCCGTCCAGCATCTCCGACGCGCTGTAGGCGCATCCCTTGGCCCGGATGTCCGCCAGGCTCGCCAGCAGGTCGTCCCGCGCGGTGATCGTCTGCTCCGCCAGCCTGGGAAGGCCGACATCCGCGATCACGGACTCGATGACATCGGGTCTGGAGAACGCCAGGATCACCCGCGCGGATGCGCCGGCATGCAAGGGCACCCTGACGCCCTCCTCGATCGCGAGGTGGATCGGCGTCGCAGGAAGCGCCCGCGCGATCGTAAGTGCCTTGATGCCACGCCGGACCATCAGGTAGCTCGCCTCGCCGGTCTGCTCCGTCAGTTCCTTCAGCACCGGCATGGCGACCGTGCGCAACTCCTGGTCCAGGTCGAAATCGGCGCCCAGCGTCATCGCCTTGAAACCGAGCCGGTAGCGGCGGCTTCGTTCGTCGCCGACGACGAAATCCTTGTCGCGCAGGGTGGCGAGAAGGCCGTGGACGACGCTCTTGCTCAGGCCCAGTTCGCGCGCCAGCTCGGTGACGCCCCACTCCCGCGGTTGCGCCGCCATCAGCTCGAGCAGGTCGAGCGCCTTGGCCACGGTGCTGAGCCTGCCCGGTTTGGCGCCGTGCCCCCCCGCGTCCTCCCTGACGGCCAGACTGGCGTCTTCGTTTCGGCCCAATTCCGACATGCATGCTCCGGCAAGATGACAACGACCCGCGCTTTTAAAGCGATTCTAGGCCCGAGAATCTGCCTTGCCAAGCGAAATTGGTCGTCTATTATGAACACTGTTCTGATATCACGAACAACTAATCAACGTCCTTGGCAAGGGAGAAAGACATGACACGCGCGAACGGATATCTGGCCGGCCGCACCGCCATCACCGGACCGATGGCATGGAAGGGGTCCGACTACGGCGCCAGATCCGAATGGGAGTTCCGGTTCACGCCGCAGCATCTCGCCGAGATCGAGGCGGCCGCCAAGCATCTGGAAGGCCGCGGATTGGCGCTCTCCGAGGTAACCCCCGAAGACTTCCCGCTGCCCACGCTCGGCGCCGAACTAAGGACAATGGACGAGGTCCTGCGCTCGGGCTGCGGCTTCGCGCTGATGACCGGCATCGACGTCGACCGCTATTCCGAAGACGTCATGCGCCTGATCTTCGTGGGCGTCGGATCCTATTTCGGCACCTCGGTGTCGCAGAGCCATCGCGGCGACTATCTCGGCGACGTCATCGACCGCTCGGAGGCCGGCAACGAACGCCCCTATCGCCGCGGCGGCACGATCAGCATGCACCGCGACCCCTCCGACATCGTCGGGCTGTTCTGCCACCGCAACGCCAAGGAAGGCGGGCTGAGCCGCATCGCCTCGGCGGCCACCATCTGGAACACCTTCGTCGCCGAGCGGCCCGACCTTCTCGATCCGCTGATCGAGGGCTTCCAGTTCTATCGCCCGACCGCCGACCGGGGCGCCTCCCCGGCCCTCACCCCTGTCAATATCCCCGTCTTTGCCGAGGACGACGACGGGCAGATCCACTGCTCCTACATCCCCGAGCTCATCCGTAGCGGCGCCCAGCATGACGGCGGCACGCTCGATCCGCGCGCCGAGGAGGCGCTGAGCTTCTTCGAGACGGTGGCCAATCGCGACGGCGTCTTCCTGGACATGGAGTTCCGCCCCGGCGACATGCAGTTCCTGAACGACCGCACCACCGTGCACGGCCGCACCGACTACCAGGACTGGCCGGAACAGTCGCGCAAGCGCCATCTCTTTCGGCTGTGGCTCATGTGCCCGCACTGGTCGGCCCCGACCAGGCGGCTGCACATCTTCGATCAGGCCGACCGCGCCGGCGGCGGCATTCCGAAGGCCGCCTAGGCCACCGGCACCCTGACGATATCCGCGTGACCGGCCGGCGAGGCCGGTCACGCCCCCGCCTAACCCCCGACGCCTAACCCCCGACGCCTGGCTCCCCGGGGCCCGTACCGGTCACCCGTCCCGGGCCGCCTCGTCGAGCAGGGCGACCACCTCCTGGTCGGAGACCTGGCGGAAGTCGATGTAGTGGGCGCCGATCGCGTAGAACGCGGCCGGCATCTCCAGGCAGACGACCCGGTCGACCTCGCCGCGCATCGCCGCGACCGTATCCTCCGGCGCCACCGGAACGGCGAGGATCAGCGCCTTCGGCTTGCGCCGCCTCAGCGCCTTCAGCGCCGCCCGCGTCGTCGCCCCCGTCGCGATGCCGTCGTCGACGACGATTACGGTGCGGTTCACCACCGGCGCCCGCGCGCGCCCCTTCAGGTATTGGTCGCGGCGACGCTCGATCTCCTTGAGCTCGCGGGCCTCCCCGGCGTCGAGATCGGCCTGGCTGAGGCCGGCGAGCCGTACCACGTCCGTGTTGACCACGAGCTGCGGATCGTCGCCGTCGACCACCGCGCCGGCGGCGAGCTCGGGCTGGAACGGCACGCCGATCTTGCGCACCAGCACCAGGTCGAGCGGCGCCTTAAGCGCCCGCGCGATCTCGATCGCCACCGGCAGCCCGCCGCGCGGCAGCGCCAGCACCACCGGATCGGTGAGCGCGGGATCCTCGGCCACGATCCGCGTCAGTTCCGCGGCGAGCTTCTTCCCGGCCTCGGTGCGATCGGCGAACATCACGCGCTCCCGCTGCCGGTCAGATGGGTCTCGAACCAGTCGCCGGCGAGCGCGACGACGGCGTCCAGCGTCCCCGGTTCCTCGAACAGATGCGTCGCCCCGGGCACGATCTCCAGGCGCTTCTCGCAGGCAAGCTCGGCGAAGGCGGCCTCGTTCAGCGCGATCACGCCGTGATCGGCCCCGCCGACGATCAGCAGCGTCGCCGCCCGCACCTGGGCGAGCGCGTTGCCGGCAAGATCGGGCCGGCCGCCCCGCGAGACCACCGCCCTGACCGCCTCCGGCATGCCGGCCGCCGCCACCAGCGCCGCCGCCGCGCCGGTGCTGGCGCCGAACAGGCCGAGCGGCAGGGCCGCCGTGTCGGCCTCGCCGTGTGTCCACGCGATCGCCTCGACGAGCCGCGCCGCCAGCCTGGGGATGTCGAAGACGTTGTGCCGGTCGGCGGCCTCCGTCTCCGTCAGGAGATCGAACAGCAGGGTGCCGAGGCCGCGCGCGCGCAGTTCGCCGGCGACGAAATTGTTGCGCGGGCTGAACCGCGAACTGCCGCTGCCATGGGCGAACACGACGAGCCCGCCCGCCCCGTCCGGCAGCTCCAGCCGGCCTTCCAGCGCCTTCGGCCCGATTACGACGTCCCGTGCGGTATTGCCCATCGACGACCGTTCCATGGTTGAATGCTCCCATTGGAACCCGGAATCCGCCTTGATGGCAATCAAGGCGCGGGCGGATGCCGGCAGGATAACGAAGAAGCGATGTCCGATTCCGATCATGCGCCCCCGGCCGGCGCCGCAACCAGGCCGCCGTCGCTTGCCGACAAGGTCCGCTACCTGAGCGACCCGGCCAGCTATCCGCACCGCCCCCGCGCCGTGCGCGCGGTGGAGACCCACATGTCCTGGGTCTTCCTCGCCGGCCCGCTCGTCTACAAGCTGAAGAAGCCGGTCCGCTATCCCTTCCTCGACTTCGGCACGCTCGCGGCCCGCGAGCATTTCGTCCGCGAGGAGGTGCGTCTCAACCGCCGGCTCGCGCCCGACGTCTATCTCGCCGTCACGCCGCTGTCGCGCGATGCCGCCGGCGCGCTGGCGCTCGGTCCGGGCGTTGCCGTAGTCGACTGGCTCGTCGCCATGCGCCGCCTGCCCGAGCAGCAGATGCTCGACCAATTGATCCGCACCGGCGAGGCAACCGGGCCGATGATCGCGCATCTGGCCGACGTGCTAAGTGATTTCTTCGCCCACGCGCCGTCCGAGGCACCCGACCCGCACGACTACACCGAGCGCTACCTGGTCGAGCAGGCCGAGACCGCAGCCGTCCTGAGCGACCCCGCCTATCGCTTCGACGGCGCCCGCATCGAGGCGGCGTTCGCCCGGTTCGACGCGGCCTTCGCGGCCGCCCGCCCCCTGATCGAGGCGCGCATCCGCGCGGGCCGCATCGTCGAAGGCCACGGCGACCTGCGCCCCGAACACGTCTGCCTGGACGAGCCGGTGGCGATCATCGATTGCCTCGAGTTCAACCGCGACCTGCGCCTGCTCGATCCGTTCGAGGAGATCGCGTTCCTCGGCCTCGAATGCGCGCGCGACGGGGCGGACTGGATCTTCCCGTTGCTGCTGGAGCGCTGCGCCGATGCCCTGGACGACCGCCCGCCGGCGCCACTGATCCGCTTCTACTGGATCTATCGCGCCCTGCTGCGCGCCCGCCTGTCGCTGGTCCACCTGGCCGAACCGACCCCGCGCACGCCGGAGAAATGGCGCCCCCTCGCCTGGCGCTATGTCGCGCTGGCCGAGCGCGAGGACATCGTCCCGACCCCGTTCAATCCATAAGCCCGGTTCAATCCGTAGGCCCAGCTCAATCCATATGCCGGGTTCAGTCCATCGGCCCGGCCAGGCCGCTGATGGAGCCGCCGCCGGAAAGCCGGCTGATCGCCTTGGCCACCGCCGGCGCCGCCGACACGATCTCGACCCGGTCGCGCGCCTCTCCACCCAGGCGGAACGGCGGCACCGTATCGCTGACGACGATGCCCGACAGCACCGGGTCGGCAAGCGTCTCGGCGGCATGGCCGGTGAACAGCCCGTGCGCGGCAAGCGCCCGGACATCGGCCGCGCCGTGCGCGCGGCAGGCCTGAGCGGCGCGCGTCATCGTCCCGCCCGAGGCGATAATGTCGTCGACGACGAGCACCCGCGCGCCGGCGACCTCGCCGACCAGCAGGTCGCCGCTGACGACGCCGGCGCTGCGCCGCTTCTCCATGAAGGCCTGGCCCACTGGCCGGCCGATGCGCGCCTCCAGCGCCTCGCGGAAAAGCTGCGCCCGCTTGACCCCGCCGGGATCAGGCGAGGCAACGACGATATCGCCCCCGGCCAGCGCGGCGGCGCGATCGAGGAAGACCGATCTGAGATCGAGATGCACGCTCTGGCAGCGGAAGGCGTTCTGGAAGGCGACGACATTGTGCACTTCCAGCGTCATCACCCGGTCGACGCCGACGGCCTCGAAGAGCTGCGCCACGTAGCGCGTCGTCACCGGATCGCGCGGCTTGGTCTGCCGGTCCTTGCGGGCATAGGCCAGATAGGGGACGACGGCGGTGACCCGCGCCGCGCCGTTCTCGCGCAGCGCCGCCAGGAAGAACAGCAGCCGCACCAGCTTGTCGTTCGGGCTCTCGTCCGGCCCGCCGTGCAGGCTCTGGATCACATAGGCATCGGCCCCGCGCACGCTGACGAGCGGACGCGCCTTGTGCTCGCCGTCCTCGAAGGCGCGCTCCTCATGCGCGTCGAGATCGACGCCGATTGCGGCGGCGACGCTTTCGCCGAAGGCGCGCGAGGCATTCAGCGCGAACAGGCGCATGAGGCGGTCCCCAACTGGTGATCAGCGGCCATAGTAGCCGATCAGTTCCACGGCCTCGATCTCCAAGGGACGGGCCATCCGCTGGATCTCGACGCAGCCGGCACCCGGTCCCGCCGCGGTGATGCGGCCGTTCAGGGCGCTGAGCCGGAAATGGTAGGCATGCGGCCTGTGCCCCCTGGGCGGGCACGGGCCGCGATAACCCGGCGAACGGAAATCATTGATCGCCTGCGCGACGTCGGTCTCCGGCGTCTCCGGACCGTAGCCGCCGCTCAGGCTCCGCCGGTCGGCGGGAATGTTGTAGGCGGCCCAGTGATGGAAGGTGCCGCCGGGCGCATCCGGATCGTCGCAGACGAGCAGGAAGCTCTCCGTTCCCTCCGGCACGCCGGCCCATTCGAACGGCGGCGAGCGGTCGTCTCCCTCGCATGTGTATTGCTGCGGAATACCGCCGCCCTCCGCGAAGGCCGTGGTTGCGAGCGTCAAGGCCATGGTGGTCCTCCCGGTTGCGGTGCCGGATCTCCCGATAACGGCGCGGGATGCGGAAAACCGCGCGCGTGGCCGCGCGATACGGTATTCCTCTGACACCGCCATTCAACGACGTTCTCCATCCATGTTGCAAATCGTCCCTGTGTTCGAGGTCCTGGCGCTGCTGGCGCTGGCGAACGTCAGCCCGATTGCGGCCAAGCGGATCATGGGAGACCGGTTGTCCCGGCCGCTCGACGGCGGGATCCGCCTTTTCGACGGACAGCCGCTCTTCGGCGCCTCCAAGACCATCCGCGGTCTCGTCGTCGCGCTGGCTATGACGGCGCTCGGCGCCGTCCTGCTCGGCGAACCGTGGACGCTGGGCCTGGCCATCGGGGCGGCCTCGATGGCGGGCGACTTGGCGTCGAGTTTCATCAAGCGCCGGCTCGGCCTTCCCCCCAGCGCGCGCGCGACCGGCCTCGACCAGATACCCGAGGCGCTGCTGCCCGCGCTCGCCGCCATGCCGCTGCTCGGCCTGACATGGCCGGATGTGGCGCTGACGGTCGTGTTGTTCTGGCTGGGCGGGGTGGTCCTGTCGAAATGGCTTTTCCGGCTGGGCTTCCGCGACGAGCCGCACTGAGGCTCAGCGCGCCACCTCCAGGCGATGCAGGGTGATTTCCGGCGCGCAGTTGAACCGCACCGGCACGATCGACGTGCCCGCGCCCCGCGAGGTGTAGCCGGCCATGCCGTGATGCGCCCAGGCGCCCGCCCCGAGCCGGCGCGGCAGCTCCGAATCCAGGGTGATCGGGATGCCGCCGGGCAGGCAGATCTGGCCGCCATGGGTATGGCCGCAAAGCATCATGTCGAATCCGGCATGCGCCGCCTGGCGGTAGATTTCCGGCGTGTGCGCCAGCAGGATCGAGAAGTCGTCGTCCGGCACCGTGGCGACCGCCTTCTCGATGTTCTCGGCGCGGTAGAAATGCGGATCATCGACACCGACGACGTGGATCCGCGCCCCGTCGCGCTCAATCACCGCCGCCTCGTTCATCAGCATGCGGATGCCGAGATCCTCGAGATCCGGCACCATGCGCACCGTGTCGTGGTTGCCGAGGATGCCGAACACCGGTGTCGTGATCGCCGGCAGCAGTTCGGCGACGATCTTGACCGCGGGGCCGTGCGGGCCGTGCGTCGGCCCGCGATAATCGCCGGTCAGGACGCAGAGATCGTAGGTGAGGCCGCCGATCATCTCGCGCACCCGCGCCATCGCCCGCAGGCTGGCGTCGCCGTGCAGGTCGCTCAGCTGCAACACCGTGTAGCCGTCGAAGGCGGGCGGCAGCACGGCGGATCTGACGATGTTCTCGCGCAGGACGACGCGGGTCGCGTTGCGCTTTCCCCGCCAGTACAGACCGGTGGCCTTCAGGCCATATTCGACGGCGAGCGCGAACAGCCGCGAGTTTTCCAGATGGAAGAAATTGCGGCCGTATCCGAAGATCTGGGCCTCGTGATCCGTCTCCACGCCCAGGCGCTGGCGCGCGTGCAGCCGGCCGAGCCGCGTCTCCAGGCGGGATAGATCGGGGTCGTTCAACGTTCTCGGTCCGATATGCGGCGTGGCGTTCCGGTGGCGTTGCGATGCCGTGGCCGAAGCCGGCGCCTCCTCATATAGGCGATTATCGGAAAAAATGCTTGTCGCACCGCTCCGGCATCGGCGCGGCATCGGCGCGGAGCCTCGACAGGACCGCGGCCGGACCGGTTTAGTGCGCTAGTATCACGCCTGCCCCCTTGGCCGCGAAGGAGACCGGCAATGCCCACGCCCAGCCATGAAGAGGGTCGAAAATGGCGCGGCGACATATCCCGCCGCGCGATCGCCGACATCATGGCCACCGGCGCTGCCATTCCGGACCGCGAGGTCGCGCCGCCGTGCGGATGAGGCCGCCATCGACGCGTCTCGTCGCCGCGCTCGGCGGCAACGCCTTGCTCAGGCGCGGCGAACCGCTGACCGCCGCCAACCAGCGCCGCAACGTCGCGGTCGCCGCCAGCGCGCTCGCCCCGATCGCGGCGTCCCACAGCCTCGTCGTCACTCACGGCAACGGCCCGCAGGTGGGCCTCCTCGCCCTTCAGGGGGCCGCCTACCGCGCCACGGACGCCTATCCGCTCGACGTCCTCGACGCCGAGACCGAAGGCCAGATCGGCTACCTGATCGAGCAGGAGCTGATGAACCGGCTGCCGGCCGGCCGTCGCTGCGCGACGGTACTGACCCAGATCGAGGTGGACCGGAACGACCCGGCCTTCGCCGCGCCGACCAAGCCGATCGGCCCGGTCTATTCGCAAGCCGACTCGCGGCGACTCCAAGACGACCGCGGCTGGACCTTTTGCCGCGACGGAGTCGGCTATCGCCGAGTGGTTGCCTCGCCGGAGCCCAGGCGCATTTTCGAGATCGGCGTCATCGAGCTGCTCGTCGAAAACGGCGTCATCGTCATCTGCGCCGGCGGCGGCGGCATCCCGGTCGTGCGCCGCGACGACGGCGGTCTCGTCGGCGTCGAAGCGGTGATCGACAAGGACAAGGCAAGCGCCCTGCTGGCCACGCAAGTGCGGGCCGGGGCGTTGCTGCTGCTTACCGATGTCGACGGTGTCTATCTCGACTGTGACACGCCCAAGGCACGGAGAATAAAGCGGATTTCGCCGGACGCGATCCGCCGGCACCGCTTCGCCGAGGGCTCCATGGGCCCGAAGGTCGAGGCCGCCTGCCGCTTTGTCGAGGCGACCGGCGGCACCGCCGGCATCGGCGCGCTGAAGGATGCCGCGGCGATACTTGCCGGCGCGGCCGGCACCGCGATCACCGCGCGCGCGACCGCAACGGAGTTCTGGGATTAACCGCGCTCGCGCCGTTCGAGGAACGCCTCGACAAGGTCGCCGAGCCCCGGTTCGTCCATTTCCGCATAATCGTAGCGCACCCGCACGATCGGCACGCTCACATCGATCAGACCGGCAAGATCGCAGGGCGTGGCCGAGATCACGACATCGACCTTCGCGGCGTTGATGGTTCTGCGTAGCGCGTCGAGCTGGTCGTCGCTGTAGCCGACGGCCGGCAGAACCGCCCCGATATGCGGATACTTCGCATAAATCGCTGCGATTTCCGGCGCCGCCGCCGCCGCCGCGCGCGGATCGACGATCTCAGCGCCGGCACGCATTGCCGCGACATAGCCCGCGCCGTAGGCCATGCCGCCATGAGTGATCGTCGGCCCGTCCTCTATCACCAGCACGCGCCGGCCCTTGACGCGCGCCGGATCGTCGAGCGTCACCGGCGAGGCCCCGCGCACGATCCGGGCGTCCGGATTGAGCCGCCGCGCCGTCCCGCTGACCTCGGCTATCGCGCCCGCGTCGACCGCGTCGGCCTTGGCGACGAGCACGAT
The DNA here is from genome assembly GCF_025397915.1 of Microbaculum marinisediminis. NCBI lineage: Bacteria > Pseudomonadati > Pseudomonadota > Alphaproteobacteria > Hyphomicrobiales > Tepidamorphaceae > Microbaculum > Microbaculum marinisediminis. The sequence goes on along the minus strand of NZ_JALIDZ010000013.1, from coordinate 48,423 downwards.
ATCGGCCATGCGCAGCACGGTTTCGCCGGGGTGATAGGCCGTTTCGTGGCCCGCCCGCATCGGATCGACCAGGGTGATCATCAAATCGGGCACGTAGAAGGGAAAATCGTTGTTGCCGCCGTCCCACAGGATGATGTCGGCGTCGGCTTCCGCCCGTTTCAGGATCGCGCGGTAGTCGACGCCGGCATAGACGACGGTGCCGAGCGCCAGATGGGGCTCGTATTCCTCGCGCTCTTCCACAGTGCAGTCGGCCGCGTCGAGATCGCCGCGCGTTTCGAAGCGCTGCACCGCCTGCCGCTGGATATCGCCATACGGCATAGGATGCCGCACCACGGCCACCCGCAGCCCCTTCTCCTTGAGTAGCCGCGAAAGCCAGCGGGTTACCTGCGACTTGCCGCAGCCGGTTCTGACGGCGCAGACGGCGATCACCGACACCTGGGCGTTGAGCATCGTGTGCTTCGGCCCGAGCAGTGTGAAATCGGCGCCGGCGGCAAGCGCGATCGACGCCTGATGCATCACATGGGCGTGCGTCACGTCGCTATAGGCGAAGACGACGGTATCGATGGCCTCTTCCCGGCAAAGCGCGGCCAGGCCGGCCTCGTCGATGATCGGGATGCCTTCGGGATAGAGCGCCCCGGCGAGCGCGGCCGGGTATCGGCGCCCGGCGATATCGGGGATCTGGGCGGCGGTGAAGGCGACGACACGGACACTGCGGTCGCCGCGATAGACGGTGTTGAAATTGTGAAAGTCGCGCCCGGCCGCGCCCATGATCACGACGCGCCGCGGCGCACCCTCGTCGCGCATTGCCCGCCTCCCTGTTCGCAACGATGAAAACCGACGGACCAGCGAGATTGACCGCGGACCGTCCAGATAGCAAACAGGAAGGAGACGCGAGGCAGAACCGGACTTTCGGCATGACGGCACGGCCTTTGATATCGCTTGCGGCGCGAGCCGCGTCTCCGCCTGTCCCGCGGCCATGATGATCGAGTCGCTTTTCACCGATGCGGAGGGCTTCGTCCGCGCCCATGGCCCGGTCGCGGCCGGCGCGATCATCTTTCTGGAATCCTTTGGTGCCCCGCTTCCGGGCGAATCCCTGCTGATTCTGTCCGGAACGCTCGCCGCCCGCGGCGAGATATCCTTGATCGCCCTGCTCGTCTGGGCGTGGTGCGGCGCGGTCCTCGGGGACAGCGTCGGCTTTCTCGTCGGGCGCACGCTCGGCCGCACCCTGATCCTCCATCACGGGCGCCGCTTCGGCCTCACCCACGAACGGTTCGCCAAGGTCGAATCCGTCTTCACCCGCTACGGCCCGATCGCCGTCGTTTTCGCCCGTTTCTTCGACATCCTGCGGCAACTGAACGGTCTTGTCGCCGGTACCGCCGGCATGCCGTTCCCGCGATTTCTGCTGTTCAACGTGATCGGAGGCTTCCTTTGGGTTGGCACCTGGGGGCTCGGCGCCTGGTACTTCGCCGGACATGTCTCCAGCATCTCCGACCTTGCGCATCGCCTTGGCCCCTGGGGGATCGCTGCGGCCGTCGCCACGGCGCTCTGCGCCGTCGGCCTGGTCCTGCTCCTTGCCAGAACGGTGCCATCATCGGCCCCGACCGACCGCCCCTGATCCGCTGTTCCGCGCGATGGCCTGCCCTCGTCCCGCCTGGAATTCCTGTCTATTGTGACCGTCGATTCGGAAGGAGAGCGCCCATGACAGCGCGCCGCGGGCGATTTGCGGTGATTTTCACGATCCTGGCCGTCCTGGCGGTATCCCTGCCGGCGCATGGCTTCGCGCAAACCGGCACATCCGGCACGGCAGGACAACCGCAAGCCGGCACCGCGCTCTCGGCACCGGCTGCGGCGCAATCCGCGATCGGCCAGCGGGCCGACGCCTGGAAACTCAACCTCGACAACACCCTGCTCGCCATTCAGCGCGACGGCGTGACGGATGAGGAGCTCGCGGCCGCACGGACCGCAGCCGAGGACATCATCGAACAGGCGCGCGCCCTGGCCTCCCAGATCGAGCCCGATGTCGCGGCGATCCAGGCGCGGCTCGATCAACTCGGCCCGGCGCCCGGCGAGAACGATCCGCCGGAGACACCGGACATTGCCGAACGCCGCAGGGCGGAGACAGCCGCGCTGGCGGCGGCGGACGCGACCCTGAAGAAGGTCCGGCTCGCCATCGTCCAGGCCGAGCAGGTCGTTCGCGAAGTTGCGGCCGAGCGACGTGACCGCTTCTCCCGGTCGCTTTTGGTGCGCAACCACAGCATTCTCAATCCGTCTCTCTGGATTGACGGGCTGCAGGACGTTCCGAAAGTCACGCGCGGCTTTACCCTGCTGATCACAGATTCCTGGGCGGTCGCTGTTTCTCGAATGAACGTCGAATCAGCGCTAGTCATCGCCGTGGCATTCATCGTTGCGATCGTGATCGGCGTTTTCGTGCGCCGCTTCATGCGCAAGTTCGCCCCGCCGATCGGCGAAGCCGACACAGAGGTGCCGCGTCTTCAGAAGCTGTCCCGCGCGGTTCTGGTAATGGTGACGGACGGCATCCTACCGGTGGTCGCCATCGCGGTCGTCTATCTGGCGCTGGATACCAGCGGCCTGCTCACGCCCCGCCTGATCGAGATGAACCGCGGCATGTTCGCTGCGGTTGCCAGCTTCAGCTTCCTGTTTGGACTGGCCCGCGGCATCTGTGCGCCGCTGCGGCCGGCCTGGCGCCCCATCAACCTGTCCGATGCCGCTGCAGCCCAGACCGTTGCATCGGTGACCCTGATCGCCGGCGTTCTCGCCGTCGGCGGCTATCTGGAAACGGCCAACGACGTGCTGGTCGCGCCGGTTTCGGTCGAGATCGTAAAGCGCGCTCTGGCCGCTCTGTTGATCGCCGCCCTCATAGCGAGCGCATTGCGGCGGCTTGCCTCCGCCTGGCGCGAGATCCCTCTTGGCGAAGCCGGCCAGACCAGCCTTATCTGGCAATGGATGCACCGCATCATCTGGCTTTCGACCTTCGCCATCTTCGCGGCACTGATCACCGGATTCATCGCGCTCGCCAATTTCCTCGCTATCCAGCTCGTACTGGCCGGCGCCGTGTTCGCGATCGTCTGGCTGCTGCTCGGACTGATAGAAGAAACGGTCAATGCCGTTCTGGTTCCCACCAGCCGTATCGGCAGCTTCGTCGCTTCGGCTTTCGGCATCAGCGAAAGCGGTGTCATGCAGCTCGCTCTGGTGGCGAGCGGCCTGCTGCGCATTCTGGTCGTCATCTGCGGCGCCGTTCTGGTCATGCTGCCCTGGGGCTTCGATACCCGCCAGTGGAACCAATGGATCCAGAATGCCTTCTTCGGCTTCAGGATTGGCGGCGTAACGATTTCGCTGTCGTCGATCCTCGGCGCGCTGATCGTGCTCGTCATCGGCCTGGTGGCGACGCGGGCGATCCAGAGCTGGCTTGCCAATCGCTTCCTGCCCAATACGCAGCTCGATCTGGGCCTGCGCAATTCGATCCGGACCATTGCGGGCTACGCCGGCGTCATCCTCGCCGCGATCCTCTCCGTCACCTATATGGGCCTCAACCTGGAGAACGTCGCTCTGCTGGCCGGTGCCCTGTCCGTCGGCATTGGTTTCGGTCTCCAGTCGATCGTCAGCAACTTCGTTTCAGGCCTTATCCTTCTTGCCGAACGGCCGATAAAGGAAGGCGACTGGATCGTCGTCGGCGCCGAACAGGGCAATGTCCGGAAGATTTCCATCCGCTCGACCGAGATAGAGACCTTCGATCGGGCGACCGTCATCGTCCCCAATTCCGACCTGATTACCGGTACGGTCAAAAACTGGATGCATTCCAACATGATGGGCCGCGTCGTCATCCCCATCGGCGTGGCCTATGGCGCCGATCCGGAGACGGTGCGCGATATCCTGCTCGATATCGCCCGGGGGCATCCCAACGTTCTGGCCTATCCCGAGCCGCGGGTCTATTTCATGGACTTCGGCGACTCCTCGCTCGTGTTCAACCTCTTTGCCTATATCGGCGACGTGAACAACTCGCTGACCGTACGCAGCGACTTCCGGTTCGAGATCCTGAAGCGCTTCCGCGAGGCCAGCATCGAAATTCCGTTCCCGCAGCGCGACATCAACCTGCGCGACATCGACCGGCTCGAGGAAGCGATCGGTGGGCGCTCCCGCTCAACGGAGAAACCGGCCGAATGATCCCGTTCGCGCGCGCGTTCGTTCTGCGGCTGGCCATAGCGGCGGTCGTGCCGACATTGCTGACCGGCTGCTTCGGCCCGGACTCCGGGTCCCGGTCACCGCTCTACGCGAACCTCGCCGAGGTCGCCGGCGACCTCGACGAGGCCTCGGCACTCGGCATGGTTAACGCCTATCGCGCCAAGAACGGCCTGTCGGACGTCACACTCGATGACAGGCTGAACGGCCTCGCGCGCGACTACGCCCGCGATCTCGCGGCAGCCGCCAGCAAAGGCGCGGCGATCCGGCCCGACGGCAAGCTGGAAGCGCGGCTCGCCGCAGCCGGATATGAGACCGCAGAGGTCAAGGAATCGGTCAGCGCCGGCTACTACACGTTGGCCGAGGCGTTTTCCGGCTGGCGCGACAGCGAACCGCACCGGGACACCATGCTGTTCGAGCCCGCCGAGAACCTCGGCATTGCCGCGGTCTATCTGCCCGGCACCAAATACAAGGTCTACTGGGTGCTGATCATGGCCAAGCCCACCTGAGCCCCCCAAAAGGCCGTCTGCCCAGCAGTTTGTTACCCGGAACGTTGCAATAAACCGCTCCGGTTTCTACGATCCGGCCGCCTCTTACGATGAAGGCGCGCCATGCTGCCGAACGCCTCCTCTTACGACGAGCTCGTCAAACGGTTCCGCTGGGACATCCCGGAACGGTTCAATATCGCCCATTTCGCTTGCGACCGCTGGGCCGCGCGGGACCCCGGCCGGGTCGCGATCCTGAACAGGCTGGCCGACGGCTCGGTCGAGAAGATCACCTACGGAACGCTGAGCGACCGCTCGAACCGGTTCGCCAACGCGCTGTCCGCCGCCGGCGTCAAACGTGGCGACCGGGTGGCACTGCTGTTGCCGCAAGGCCCGGAAACGGCGATCGCGCATCTCGCAGCCTACAAACTGGGGGCGATCGTCATACCGCTCGCCATGCTGTTCGGCGTCGACGCGCTCGAATACCGGTTGACCGACTCCGGCGCCTGCGCGCTCGTCACCGGCGCGGACGGCCTTACCAAGATCGCCCGTCTCGAAAATTATCCCGAGACGCTGCACACCATCTTCTCCGTCGACGGGCCCGGCGGGGATAGTCCGGGTGGCGCCGAAGACTTTCACGCAGCCTGCGACCGCGCCTCGCCGCATTTCGAAATCGCGGACACCGGCCGAGACGACCCGGCCCTCATCATCTACACCTCCGGCACCACCGGCGCGGCGAAGGGCGCCTTGCACGGCCATCGCGTCTTCCCTGGCCATCTGCCCGGGGTGGAGATGCCGCACGAATTCTTCCCGCAGCCCGGCGACATCGCCTGGACGCCAGCCGACTGGGCCTGGGCGGGCGGCCTGCTCAATATCCTGTTTCCCGCGCTCTACCACGGCGTGCCGGTCGTCGCCTGCCGGTTCGAGAAGTTCGATCCCGAATTCGCCTTCGCGCTGATGGCCGAGCTCGGCATCCGCAACGCCTTCATCCCGCCGACGGCGCTTCGGATGATGCGCGGCGTCCGCAACCCGCGCGATCGCTGGAACATCTCGCTGCGCACGGTCGGTAGCGGCGGGGAATCGCTGGGCGCCGAGGTCTACGACTGGGCGAAGCAGGCGCTGGGCCTCACCGTCAACGAATTCTACGGTCAGACCGAATGCAATCTGGTGCTGTCCTCCTGCGCGGCCATAGGCGTGTCGAAACCGGGCGCCATCGGCAAGCCGGTGCCCGGCCACGACGTCGCGGTGATCGACGAGGACGGCAACGTTCTCGCTCCCGGCGAGATCGGTCAGATCGCCGTGCGCAGGCCCGATCCGGTGATGTTCCTGGAATACTGGGGCCGGCCCGAGGCGACCGACGACAAGTTCGTCGGCGACTGGATGAAGACCGGCGACCAGGGCCTCGTCGACGAGGAGGGATATTTCTTCTTCGTCGGCCGCGACGACGACGTGATCACCTCGGCCGGATACCGCATCGGCCCCGGCGAGATCGAGGACTGCCTGATCGCCCATCCCGCCGTGGCGCTGGCCGCCGTCGTCGGCAAGCCGGACCCTGTCCGCACGGAGATCGTAAAGGCCTTCATCGTTCCGCGAGAGGGCGTCGAGCCCGACGACGCGCTCGTGACCGATATCCAGGACTTCGTCCGCGACCGGCTGGCCGCCCACGAGTATCCGCGCGAGATCGCGTTCCTCGAGGAGATGCCGCTGACGACGACCGGCAAGGTCATACGCCGCCTGTTGCGCGATAAGAGCTGAGCCCGCGTCGGGCTAGCGCTTGCCGATCGCGGAGAGCGCCCGCTTGGCGAGCCATTCCATCCGACGCCGCCACGTTTCCAGGCGCCCGGCCATCCCCCGCAATCCGCCAAGCGTCGCCGGCGCGATCAGGACATCGGCATAGGGCCGGCGCTGGCGCCACAGCCGCTCGATCATCGGTATACCGGGCAGCGCGCAGGAGTCGTAGGTCTCGTCGTCCCGCGCGGCAATCGCGGCCTGGGTGATCTCGGCGACGAGCTGGACACCCGGGGAATAGGTAGCGAAGTCCTCGTCATAGGCGATCTTCCAGAACCACCAGTCGGTGCCCTCGCCGCAGCTCACCGCGACGGCGACGGGCTTGCCGTCGACCGTGAGCGCATCGACGCGGATCTGTCCGGAAGCCGCCAGGCCCGCGGCGATGGCCTTGAACATCCGCGCGATCTCCGGCGACAACGCTGCCGCCGTCCCCCGTGCGCCCTTCCAGCCGGCGGCCTCCAGCGCCAGGAACGCGTCTATCCCGGCGGCGACCGTGTCAGGGGCCTCGGCGCGGGTCACGGTCACTTCGCCATGATCCGCGAGCCTGCGGCGAAGGCGGCGATATTCCTTCCGCCGTTTGCTGCCAAGCGCGACATCCAGATAGCGCTCATCGACGCTGCCGCCGTCGAACACCGCCCGATGGTAGGCGCCATGACGGCTGAGCGCGGCTTTGCGCAGGCCGGCCGCATCGACAAAGGCCGCGTGCAAGGAGCCGTCTTCCGGCAGGAAGCGGAACAGCCAGGCCGCCGGCGACGTGTCGCCCTCAAGCCAGTCGAGGAAGGCTGCGACGGTCTCCGGGACCGCCTGCCTGTCGACCAGCGGAGCGGAGGACATGGCGTAGGGATGGATGAACGCCTCGCCGACGCTGAGCGGGACGCTCCAGCGCCGCTTCGCGATGAAGGGAAACACGCCGGTCAGCCTACGCCCGGACGGCCCGTCGTCGCACCACACCAGCAGTGCACGAATGGCGGCGCCGGCAACGAGGCCTTCGATCGCCGGCAACGCGAAATCCGGATCGTAGAAGACATTCGGCTCGGCGGCCCGGCCGGCGAGCGCCTTCCAGGCGTCGCGGATGCGGACAAGGCCCTCCCGATCGACCGTTTCGGTGACGAATCGAGCGACTTCGGCGCGCTCCGGCCGCGCGCCGGCGGATGCCGCTTTCGCCGCGCGGTCTGTGCCCTTTCGCATCAGTATCGCACCTGTGTCGACGGATGACGTCGCCATACCGTATTCCCGCACCGGATGTCCGGTGTCCCGTTTCGCGACGCGGATCAGCGCTTGCCGTTCAGAATGAAGACATGCAGGCCGAGCCGCGCCCTTGCCCCGAAGAACAGCAAGATCGATTCCGCGATCAGCGCGAGGCTCGTCGCCCAGGCGGCGCCGGCAAGCCCGAACAGCGGGATCAGGGTGAAGTTGAGCACCAGATTGAGCGCGAAGGCGACCGCGTAGATCAGCGCGCACACGTTCTGCTGGCCGAGCATGTTCATGACCCGGTCCACAGGCCCGACCATCGCCCGCGCCATCAGGCCCAGCACGAGAATGAACAGCAGCGGATAGCCGTCGACGAATTCCGGCCCGAACAGCCACAGCAGCGGCTTGCCGGCCGCGAGCATCGCCAGTGTCGCCGCGAGCGCCGGCCAGAACGTCCAGTTCACGGTATCGCGCACGAAGGCCTCGAGCTTGGCCCGGTCTCCGGTCGCGCCGTACTCAGCATATTTGTGCGCGGAGGCAGCCGTCACCGCGAAGGGGACGAACGAGATCAGCGCCAAGGTCTTCACCGCGGCATAGTAGATGCCGATCTTGTCCGGGCTTTCGTAGATCGACAGCACCAGCACGTCCGTATTGGTGAGTAGCATGTAGAAGCTCTCGACCAGGAAGATCGGCAGAGAGGTGATCACCCACGGCTTCCAGGCGTAAACACGCGCGACTTTCGGCACGCGACGCCGGAGCCGCAGTTCGAGTAACAGCGTTTGCAGCACACCGGTGAACCAGATCGCGCCGATCAGCGCGTAGGCACCGGTGATCGCGTCGGCGCTACCGGCGGCGAGCATGGTGCCGCCGACGATGGCGATGATGATCAGCGGCCGCACCAGATAGGGCAGGGCCAGCGCCAGGTCGATCCACGAGTAGTTGCGCGCGATGCCGTCCTGGACCTCCATCAGCGCATAGGCCGGCAGGCAGACGAGGATCAGGTAGAGCGGCAGCAGGTATTGCCGGTCGATCAGGTCGCCGAACAGCCATAGGCCGAGGGCGCCGAGCAGCGACACTGTCGTGCCGATCGCCACCATCAGCAGGCGGCTGCCGTCCAGGAAACCGCGCAGCAGGCCGGACTGGCCGGCTTCGGCATATTCGGCGATGAACCGCTGGCCTGCCGTCGGAAAGCCCATCGGCAACAGGCCGCCGACGATCACCAGCGTCACGAAGGCGAAGGCGAAGACGCCATATTCATGGCTGCCCAGCCAGCGCGCCAGCAGGATCTGCGAGACGAGCGCGATCGCCGCACTCGACGCACGGATGAAGAAGGCGATGACGGCGGTGCGCTGGGCCAGCGTCCGGTCGGTCTCGGCGCGCAGTATGTCGACGACCAGACGGCGCCCGCGGGCGATCCGCCCGCGCGGCACACCCGCATCGTCCTGCTGGTTCGCGGAGGTTATCTCGCTCACCCTGGCCCCTGTCCTGTCCGGTTCCGGAATACGGGCGGGAGCCTAGATAAAAGCGCTTAAGAAACGGTTCCGGACCGCACGTCAGGCCGGTTCAGGCAGAGAACCCGCCGGAGTCCAGGTAGGCCCGCTCCTCCGGCGTCGACTCGCGGCCGAGAACCGTGTTTCGGTGGGGAAAACGCCCGAAACGGCGTATCGCATCCAGGTGCACCAGCGCGTAGAAGTAGCCATCCTGGTCCGCATGGGCGCGGAAGAAGTCGCAGCAGCGCGCCTGCAGGTCGATATCCTCGGCATGCATGAATGGCATGTAGAAGAAATTGCGCGCTGGCACCGGCCAGAGTTTGTCGTAGCCTGCGGCGATCGCACGTTCGGAAACGCCGACCGCCCGTTCGTCCTGCGCAAAGGCGCGCGGGCTTCCGCGAAGAATATTCCGGGACAACTGGTCGAGCACGATGATGAGGGCAAGCGCCCCTTGCGGCGTGGCTTCCCAATCCTCGAGTCCACCTGACGCGGTGTGTTCAAGCAGGGCTTCGAAGCGCTGGCGACAGGCTTCGTCGAACGCCTCGCCGCCGGCGTACCATTTGGTCGGACCGGCCGACCACCAGAAGTCGAGGACGTCGGTCGGCGTGGCGAGATCGGTCATATGCGAAGTCTCCGTTCGAGATTGCAGGTTGGCAGGTCCCGGAAACCGCTCGGCCTGGCCGCCCGGCATCGGGTCTCGGTCCTAAAGGCGAATAGCCCTGGATTGGATTCGCCCGAAGAGATCGGGATCGATCAGTTCGAAACGGGCGGTATCGGGGTCGTTGAAATAGAGATCGTCGGAGATGCGGGCGGGGTCGAAGCCATCGTTGCGCAGATCCACCTTCTTCTGCTTGAACGTGGTGGTCACTTCCATCTCCTTGCGGATACGCACGAACAACGGCCGGGCATAGGGCGGTAGCTGGGCATTGATATGCTCGCGCAGGCCGGCGAGATCGAGGTCGTCGTCGGCCGCGATCGCCGCCATTCCGGCGCGTCCGTCGTGGCCGGGCACGTGGACGCCATAGACATTCGCCTCGCGAACGCCCGGAAACACATTGATCGTCTCGGCGACCTCTGAGGTCGACACGTTCTCGCCCTTCCAGCGAAACGTGTCGCCGATCCGATCGATGAAATAGAAGTAGCCGACCGCGTCCTTCTTCAGTAGGTCGCCGGTACGGAACCAGGCATCGCCCGTCTCGAACACGTCGCGCAGGATCTTCTTTTCCGTCGCCGATTTGTCCGCGTATCCGTCGAAACGCTGCGCGGGAGCCTTCGGATCGATGAGGATCCGGCCGATCGCCTCGCCGGTTTCGCCCGGCTTGCATTCAATGCAGAAGCCGTCTGCCCCGCGCACGACCGTCTCGGATTCCACATCGAACCGGATGATCCTGGTCATGAACCGCTTTTCCAGCCACTTCGGAATGCGGCCGATGGCGCCGGGGGTACCGTCCAGATTGAAGATCGTGACGTTGCCTTCTGTCGCCGCGTACCACTCTATGATGCGGGGGATCCGGAAGCGCTCCTGGAAGTCGGTCCAGATGTCGGGCCTGAGCCCGTTGCCGTTGCACAGCCGGATCTTGTGCCTGGTCTCGTTGGGATGGGTCGGCGCGTTGAGCAGGTAGCGGCACAGCTCGCCGATATACTGGAACATGGTGCAATCGTAGGCGACCACGTCGTCCCAGAACTGGCGCGCGGAAAACTTCTCCCGGATGAAGCAGGAGCCCCCGTTCATCAGCGCGATGCCTGGCGCGAGCACGCCGCCGGCAGTGTGATAGAGCGGCTGCGCGATGTAGATGCGGTCGCTCTCGCCGGAATGACACGCTGCGGCAAATCCGGCCATGATCGCCTGGACCCGGTAGTGGTTTATCACCGCCGCCTTGGGCAGGCCGGTCGTGCCCGACGTATAGATATAGAGTGCCGGATCATCGATCGTCAGATCGGGTTTTTCGTCATCCGGCAACGGACCGTCCGGCAACTGCTCGAGCACGACCTCGATGGGTTCGCCACCCGGATGCGACTTGCCCGCGACCCACAGGCGCGGCGGCGTTTCGATATGGGTAAGCGCGGACTCGAAATTGGCGACCAGATCGCCGCCGACGAGGATCTGGCGCGCGTTGACGATATTGAGGCAATGCGCCAGCCCGGCGCCGGACAGGTTGGTGTTGATCAGCGCGCAGACACCGCCGACGCGGATGACGCCCATCCATACGGCGAGATATTCCGGCTCGTTCGGCATCATCAGCGCGACCGTGTCGCCCTTGCCGATACCCAGGGAGCGCGCCCAGCGCGCGTACTGATTGGCGCGCGCCTGCAGCTGGCGGTAGGTCAACTGGGTACGATCGCTCAGCAGGGCGACGTTGTCGGCGTATCGGTCGGCCAGGGTATCCAGGATGTCCGGAAACGTACGTGTCCGGTTTTTGACGATAGGCGAAACCCTGCCGAGAATTCGAATGGCCGAAACAAGGTAGATGAATTCGCTGCGCAGCCGTTTAAGGAGCGACATCTCTTCCCCCGCGCCTCCCCCAAGCAGGCACTCTTCCTGATCGAGCGCCGCCAGCGACACTGGTCGCCCTTTGCGTCTTTCCTAGCATTCTGGAACGGCCTAGATAAGAGGGCGCGGGACGAGACCCCACGCGCCGGCGGCTTCTGTCGCCGACAAGACCGCAACGCATTCACGGGCTAAGAGGACGGACCGTTTTGATGAACGAGAAACAGCCGGACTCGTCTGCTGCCGACATTCTGGACGTCAAGGGCCTGATCTGCCCCCTTCCGGTCCTCAAGGCGCGCAAGATCCTGTCGGGTCTCGCCCCCGGGGCCCTGTTGACGGTCGAAGCGACCGATCCGGCCTCGGTGATCGATTTTCCGCACTTCTGTTCGGAAACCGGCCACGCGCTGGTCGAACAATCCGAAACGGAGGGCGTCTATCGCTTCACGATTCGCCGCAAGGCCGGATGACGGTCACCGATTAGCGGTCACCGCATCGGATTGGAACGCGGCCGCACGGTCAAGTCGGACGAACCCGCACTCGCGTTGCTCGGCTTGGCGAACAACTTGAACGGGTTGGTCTTCGGCGCTTCCACGGGGCGCGGACGCGGCAGCGGAACGTCGAACGCGATGACCGGCTTGGCCCCGGGCGTCATCGGTCCCAGGTCGATGGCCGAGGCCGCGGTCAGCGCCAGCGCGGTTCCGGCAGGATTGAGGGACCGCGAGGAATTCGCTTCGACCGTCGCCGCGGGCTCCGTTCCGAAAGACAGGTACTCCGCCGGCGCCTTCTTTTTCTGGCACACATATGGGCGCATATCGACAGGCGCGCCGATGGATGCGGGTCGCGGCAGGCTGTCGATCGTTGGGCGGCCCGACTTGCCGAACAGCGAGAAACCGCTGCCGGCCTCGAAACCGGCTTCCAGAAGCCCGGCCGTCACTTCGTCGCGCAGGCTTGATCGCACGCCGCCGAGCACGACCGCAGCCAGCCTGCGGCCACCGCGCGTGGCGGTCGCAACGATGTTGAACCCGGAGGCGCAGACGTACCCGGTCTTCATGCCGTCGGCGCCGCGGAAACGCCCGATCAGCTTGTTGTGGTTGCGCAGCACCTTCTGGCCGACCTGGATCGACTGGATTTCAAAAAAGGCCTGGTACTGGGGATAATCGCGGATCATCGCCCGGGTCAGCAGTGCGAGGTCGTGGGCGGTGGTCACCTGCCGTTCGTCATGCAAACCGTGCGAATTGACGTACCGCGTGTCCCACATGCCCAGACGCCGGGCCGTGGAATTCATCTTTGCGACGAAAACGTCGTAATTGCCGCCAACCGCCTCCGCCAGCGCGACCGCGATATCGTTGGCCGACTTCACCATGAGGATGCGTAGCGCGTATTCGATGCTGATTTCCGTGCCAACCGGAAAACCCATCTTGCTGGGCGGCTGCGACAGGGCCAGTTCCGAAACGCGGACCGGCGATTTCATCGTGACGGTACCGTCGCGGATCGCCTCGAAGGTGACGTAGGCCGTCATGATCTTGGTGAGCGACGCCGGATGCCACGGCGTGTAGGCCCCGTAAGCGTGCAGGACTTCTCCCGTTCCGGTATCGAACACCAGCGCCGGGCCGGCACGCCCTGCAGTCGGCGCGAGAACCAAGCTTGAGGCGGCGAACAGAACCGCAGCCGCAACGTGCCGCCAGCACCACCCGCCTCGCCGTCGGTTATGCCCAGAATAGACCATGACCCTTGTTAACGGGATTCCAGGGTCGACGCAAAGGTTGCGGCGCCACAACGCGGGAAAACTTAGGCAGCTTCAGATTCAGCAGGCACCTCGGAGGCGACCGTCAGATCGACTTTCAGCCGTATTGCGAGTTGGTTGGTCCCGTCCTTGCCGGTCATCGCCATCAGCGCCCCGCCCTGCCGGCGACACAGGACGCCGAGCGCGCCAAGCAGGATCGCCATGTCGACATCGGAGGCGATCTCGACATCGGCACCGTCTTCCGTGATTTCACGGAAGACGATAGCCACGTCGTCGCCGCCACCGGTGGCGGAAATCGCGATACGAGCGTCCGCGGCGCCGCTGCGACGCCGCACCACCTCCAGCGCCGTGTCGAAAAGGCGACGCAGGTCGGCCGGCACACCCTTGACCGGCGGCAGGTCGCCGATCTCCAGGCCCGAGGGCACAGGTTCGCCGTCCGCGGCCAATCTTTCCATCCACGTGTCTATCAGGCCACGCGGCTGCAACGTAACCGGACTGGGGCGCGCCGTACCGGTATCGTCCATTTCGGTGATGACGAGGCAGGCATCGAAATTGCGGCGCATCAGTCGCAGATCGCTGACCAGGTCCGTGACGCGCCGTTCGGCGGCTTCGCGCCGATGCACTTCGGCGCGCACCTGATCGACCAGATCACGCATGTCGACGAAGATCAGAAAGCGCCGCAGCACCGTCCCATCGGCGCGATTGACCGTGTCACCCGCGACCAGACACGGGAAATTCTCGGGCTCCTGGAGTATCTCTCCTGGACCGAGCATCCTGCCGCGGCCGGCGAACTCGACGCAATCCACCGCCTCGTCCCCGAACCGGAACAGGCTAGTGGGATCACGATTGAGCAGACCGGTGAAATTGCGTTCCCCGAACAACGCAAGCGCGGCCTGGTTCGCCGAAATCAGGTGCCCCTGCTCCGAGAAGGTGAGGATGCCGTGGGGCGACGTCTCGAGGATCGTCACCGCGGCGGCGAGCTCGTCGGTAAAGGTCGTGGATGTCAGAAACAGCAGCTGGTCGACCGCGCGCGCCAGCGCGCCGATCTCGTCTGTGCGCGAGATGCCCGTGCGAACCGCGCCGGAGTCTTCCGGCGCGTTGAGCGTCAGATCGACCACTTTGCGGATCGTTGCGACCGGCCGCACCACCTGATTGGCGACGATCAGCGCGGTGAGCACGCTCAAGACGACGGCCACCGCAAGCAGCAGCATCGCCTGCTGGAACAGATTTGCGGACAGCTTCCGCCAGTCCTCGGCCGCGTTCAGCCGCAGGATCACACCGTAGGGCAACCGCGATTGCTCGGGCGAGATGAAGATGTCGAATGCACCCGTGGCTGGAGAGAAGCGGACGACTTCGCCGTTCAGCCGCGCCTCCGCCCATGTCAGGCCGGGAACCGTTCCGAAGACGGCGCGGTCTTCACCCGCGCCACTGATGACCACCCCGCCATCGACCTTGGTGTTGCGCACAAGGTTCTCGCCCATCCGGGTCAGCGCTTCGATCCCCGGATACGCAGTCGAATCGACCGCCGCGGCGAACAGTGACAGCGCCTCTGCCGTCCGTTCGCGGACGAAGTCGTTTCTGTCGGTGTGATAGACGAATATCGTGACCGCGGCGTTGAGCACGATCACCGCCAGGAAGACGACGAGCGCAACCCGCCGGCAAACGCTCCCCGTGAGCGCCGACAATATCGAGGACGGATGCACCGTTTTCTTCAGTATCGTTCTCATACGAGACGACCCCTGCCGTTAGGCATACGGGGCGCATCGTCCCGGATCCGCTTGAAAATCCGGTAAACGGCCGCGAGCGGCTATTTCTCTCGATATTCGCCGTCAGGCTGGCAGCGTCATCACCACCCGCAACCCACCGGAAGGCCGGTTCTCCAGCCAGATGTCGCCACCGTGCGACCGGAGGATCGAGCGGGCGACGGCTAGGCCCAGACCGATGCCTCCGGTTTCCCGGCTTCGCGATGCCTCGCCGCGCACGAAGGGTTCGAACACCCGTTCGAGATCGCCTTCGGGCAGCCCCGGACCATCGTCCTCGACCAGGACCCGCGCTTCGGACGGGGTCTGCGTCATGTCGACGGTGACATGCGCCCGTTCGCCGTAGCGCACGGCGTTCTCGATGACATTGCGGATGGCGCGGCGAAGCGCCACCGTACGCCCGCGCACGACCGGACGCGCCGCCTCGGTCACCGCGATGCTCTGGCCGAGTTCGACGAGATCGGCGGCGAGGCTGTCGACAAGCGCGGCGAGATCGATCGAGCGGGTCTCCTCTTCGGCCTGATCTGCGCGCACGAAGGCCAGTGTCGCCTCCGTCATGTGCTGCATCTCCTCGACCGTCTCGATCATCTTCTCGCGCATCTCGACGTCATCGAGCAGTTCGGCGCGAAGTCGGAGACTGGTGAGCGGCGTCCTGAGGTCGTGCGAGATCGCCGCCAGCATGTGCGTGCGATCACGCACGAACCGATCGAGGCGTTCGCGCATCTCGTTGAAGGCACGAACCGAGCGCCGTGCCTCCTCCGGGCCCGTTTCGGGCAGCGCGCCAACCGCCTCGCCACGACCAAGCCCTTCGGCTGCGTCCGCAAGGGCGCGCATCGGCCGCACGATCCGGCGTGCCACCAGCATCGCCGCCACCAGTGTGGCGACAGTGGATATCAGCAGGCTGACAAACAGCGGTCGACCGAACGGCCGGGGACCGGGCGGCGGCGCCGTCGCGATATTCATCCAGCCGCCGCCTTCGAGCGCGATCGCCGCCTTGAACCAGCCGATCCTCTGCGGCGGAGGCGGCCGGCCGTCCCGGAACGACCACCAATGCGGCCTGTCCCCCGGTCTCTCCACGCCGATGGCGACACGCACGGAGCCGCGCGGCAGTTGGAGCGCGACCGCCAGTTCCGTGGCCAGGAAGTCCGATACCTTGTCCCGCCCGCCTCGGGTGCTCGGCTTGTCGCTCCCCCAGAACTTGACCCGCGGCTCGCTTGCCGCTTCCAGCAGACGCCCGTGCATGGCGGGCGGGATATCCTGCAGGAGTCGTTTAAGAGTGATGGCGCGCTCGACCACGGACTCCTGGTAGGACTGCTGCGCGGCGCGCATGCGCTCGCCGGCGAACAACACGAATGTCACGATCTGGGCGACCAGCAGGGCCAGAAACAGGAGCAGCGCAAGCTGGCCCGAGAAGCTTTTCGGTAGTAGCTTCATTGGCGCTCGACATCCGCCGAGAACGCGTAACCGCCGCCCCAGATCGTCTTGATCAGCTTGGGCTCCTTGGGCTCGTCCTCGATCTTGCGCCGCAGGCGACTGACCTGATTGTCGATCGACCGGTCGAAGGGAACCGCGTCTCGCCCGCGCGTGATATCGAGCAGCTGGTCGCGGCTGAGCACCATACCGGGCCTGTCGAGGAACGCGACGAGCAGCCGGAACTCGCCCGTCGACAGCGAGACGGCCACGCCGTCGGCACGGATGAGTTCCCGCCGCGCCGGGTCGAGCGCCCAGCCGGCGAACCGGTATGTCCCGCCCGTCCCGGGCTCGCGGTTGGGCGGCATCGCCTCGGTACGTCGCAGAACCGAACGGATCCGTGCCAGCAGCTCGCGCGGATTGAACGGCTTGGTCAGGTAGTCGTCGGCACCGATCTCGAGCCCGACGATACGGTCGGTCTCTTCGGCCATCGCCGTCAGAAGAATGACCGGTATCTGTGTCGATTCCCTGAGATAGCGGCAAAGCGACAACCCGTCTTCGCCGGGCATCATGACATCGAGCACCACCAGGTCGATGGCCGACGTTGCCAATGCGGACCGTGCGGCCCGCGCGTCTTCCGACGCCGTCGCGCGAAAGCCGTTCTTAACGAGATAGCGGCTGACCAGTTCGCGAATATCGCGATGGTCGTCGACCACGAGTATGTGCGGCTTGCCGTTCATGCCCTTGTGATACATCCACTGGCGGCCCACGCGCAGCCGAATGTGTATCAATTCGTACGTCGCCGTCGATGCCCGTCCGCCGCGGCCCCGGCGCCGACACGGGGCCGGCGGGCTCTAGATGACCGCGAAGCCCGCCGCCGGAGGGATACAAACTGATACAAAACAGGCTCCTGCCGACAAACTCCCGCGACGTCTGCGCGTTTCAATGCGCTCATCGAAAGACGAGCAATTGGAGTGAAGAATGAAAACCTCCACCAAACTACTGGCTGCCGCCGGCGCCGTCCTCGCGGTCGTCGGGGTCGGCTCGGCGGTCTACGCCGACAGCGGCTGGCGCGGCCACGGCTTCGGCCCCTGCCGCGACGGCGGAATGCGCGGCATGATGCATGGCGAACGCGGCCGGATGGGTCACGGGGTCGGCGGGCATTTCGGAGGCCCGATGGGCGGCATGATGGGCCCGATGGTCGCCAAGCGCATGTTCGAGCTCGCGGACACGGACAAGGACGGAAAGCTGACCCAGGCGGAAATCGACGCCGCCCGTACCCAGCGGTTCGACACCTACGACACAAACGGCGACGGGAAGCTCTCTCTCACCGAATTCTCAGCGCTGTTCAGCGAGATTACCGAGCCGGCGACGGTGCGGGCCTTCCAGTTCCTCGATCCCGACGGCGACGCCGAGATAACGAAGGAAGAGTTCGACACGCCGAGCACGAGGCTGGTCGAACGCTTCGACCGCAACGGCGACGGCGTCCTGTCTCGCGACGATCGCCCCGGCGACTTCGATCGGGGACGGGACAGTCGCGGCGGTTATGGCCCCAAGGACGGGATGCGCCGCGGCCCGCAGCAGGGGACCGAAAACTAGGGTTTCGTCCCTGACCTCAGTTTCCGCCTTGCTCTCGCAGACAGGCAAGGCGGGAATGCGCGGCCCGGCCATTGCCCCCGTCCGGGCCGCGCCTTTTTAGGCGTCGATCGCTATGGTTAAAACGGTCCTTTGATGAAAAGGCCCGTTTTGATCGTATACGAGTATTAAATCTTTTTGTTCCAAGCTGACCCGTATGCGTGCGGTTATCGTGGTGTTCATAATCACCTTGGCCGTCGTCTGGGACGTGGGACAAAATCACGGTTACTATATCAAGACCGTATCGACCCAGGTTTCCCAGACAATGCGGACCATAGGGATTCTCTAGCGACGCGACCCGACGGTTTCGGCGGAACCCGGTTCTTTAACCAAAAACACGCCTCCGGATATCCGAAAGATCGAAACCAGCGCTGGCGGCGCACGGTGAAGTGTGCCTGCGCAAGCACGCCCTGGTTCTCCCGCCTCGCCCTCTGGAATCGCCCCCCGCCGGGGCCTGCATCGCCGGGCGGCAGCGACCCGCCGCTCGCCGGACCAGCATCGGCGCGGAGGCTAAGTGTCTGGAGAGATTGAGGAGTGGTGCCCCTGGCCGGACTCGAACCAGCACTTCCTTGCGGAAAGCAGATTTTGAGTCTGCCGCGTCTACCAATTCCGCCACAGGGGCACGGCGCGCGATCATAGGGTTCGCGGGCCCATCGTCAACGCTTTCATACGACGATGCGCGACACGCGACGTCGCCGATGGACTTAGCCCCGGAAACCGCGTACATCCGCCCGCCATGCTGCGCCAACTCTACGATCGAACAATGGCTCTCGCCGCCAGCCGCCACGCCACCTGGGCATTGGCGGGGATCTCCTTTTCGGAGAGCTCGTTCTTCCCGGTCCCGCCGGACGTCTTGCTGATCCCAATGGTCCTGGCCAAGCGGGCGAAGGCGTTTTTCTACGCCACGATCTGCACGCTCGCCTCGGTCCTCGGCGGCATCGCCGGCTGGCTTATCGGCGCGTTCCTGTTTGACGCCTTGGCGGAGCCGATCCTGCAGTTCTACGGTTACGCGGACAAGTTCGAGGAGTTCGCCGCCCGCTACAACGAATACGGCGCCTGGATCGTGTTCTTCGCCGGCCTGACGCCGTTCCCCTACAAGGTGATCACGATCGCCAGCGGCGCCACCGGCCTGCCGATGCCGGTCTTCCTGGTCGCCAGTGCCCTTTCCCGGGGGCTTCGTTTTTTCGCAGTATCCGCCCTGCTATGGTGGCTCGGCCCGCCGATCCGCGACTTCATAGAGCGTCGGCTCGGACTGCTGTTCACGATCTTCGTGATTCTGCTGTTTGGCGGATTCGTCGTCGCGCGTTATCTGCTGTGATCCCCGGCCGCGATCGGCCAAACCCGGATGGATGCATGAGCAACGCCCCCAACTTCGGCACGCCGGTCGGCCGCGCCTCGGCCGCGGTGATTCTCGTGGGAGCCGCGACCATCATCGGCGCCTGGGCTTTCCAGATGGCCGGTTACGTGCCCTGTCCGCTCTGCCTCCAGCAGCGCATTCCCTACTATATCGGCGTTCCGCTCGCTTTCGTGGCCTTCGTCACCGCCCGCCGTATGCCGGGATCGACGGTTCCCCGGAGCCTGATCGGGATCGTCGGCCTCCTGTTTCTGGGTGGTGCGGGCCTTGCCGCCTATCACGCCGGGGTCGAGTGGAAATTCTGGCCGGGCCCGACCGACTGCGCGGCCGGTGCGGGGCGCGCGCTCGACACCGGCAACCTGCTGGAAAGCCTCAACGACGTCGTGCTCGTACGCTGCGACGAAGCGGCCTGGCAGCTCTTCGGCCTGTCGCTCGCGGGCTACAATTTTCTGATTTCGGCGGCGCTTGCCGCGATTTCGCTGGGCGCGGCGTTCAAGCGCGCCCGGTAAACACGCGCCCGGTAAGCAGGCCCCACGCAAACACGCCCCAGGCGAACACGCGCCAACCCTACGGCTCCAGCTCGGTATCCCAGTAGAGATAGTCTAGCCAGCTCTCGTGCAGATAGTTCGGGGGGAACAGCCGGCCGTTCTTCTGCAGGTCGAACACCGTCGGCCGATACGGCATCTGCGCCGGCCACATGTTGGTCTTGCGCGGGTGATGGCCGCCCTTCCTCAGGTTACAGGGCGAGCAGGCGGCGACGACGTTCTCCCAGGTGGTCTGGCCACCCAGCGCACGCGGGATCAGATGATCGAAGGTGAGGTCGTCGGAAGAGCCGCAATACTGGCAGCTGAAGCGGTCTCGGAGAAAAACGTTGAAGCGGGTGAAGGCGGGGTGACGGGCGGGACGGACATATTCTCTCAGAGATACGACACTGGGCAGGCGTATCTCCGAGCTGGGACTTCGTACGGTCCGTTCGTACTCCGAGACGATGTTCACCCGATCGAGGAACACCGCCTTCACCGCGTCCTGCCAACACCACAAAGACAACGGAAAGTAGCTCAGCGGACGGAAGTCCGCGTTCAGGACCAGTGCCGGACATGCCTCTGGTGAGACGACCGTCAAGATCTCTCCTCTCCAGCGTAGCTTCGACCCGCCCCTGATGTGGGAGAATCCGGAGCGGACGAGACAACATATGGTATGCGTATAATATATGCGCCGTGTCAGTCTTGTGAAGCTGTCTCATAAAGGCGTCGTTGCCGGTCCGATCCGACAATACGCCCATCAGACAGGCGCGCCGGAACCGCCCTTCAAGACCCGGTAGTATGCCCAGAACAAGAGCGCCGCGGCGCCACGCAAAGGCCGCCAGCGCGCCCCGATTTCCGCCATTTCCCTGGCATATGGCCGATGCGCGAGGCCGCTCGCGGCGCCGACCGCGTGTTGCAGGGCAAGATCGCCGGCAGGCCACGCATCGGCATGGCCGAGGCAGAACATCAGATAGATATCCGCCGTCCACGGACCGATGCCGTGCACCGCGCAAAGCGCCGCATGCGCATCTTCGGCCGCGAGGGATCGAAGTGATTCGAATCGCAGCGCACCGGTCTCGGCCGCCTCGGCGACGGCGCGGAGCGTCCGGATCTTGGGGCGAGACAATCCTGCCTCGCGTAGCGTCTCGTCCGAGGCAGCCGCCAGTGCGCACGCCTCGAACGGCTCCACGGCCGTCCTCAGCCTGGCCCAGATCGCCGCTGCACTCGCCGTCGACACCTGCTGCGCGACGACGATGTGGGCCAGCCCCTCGAACCCCGGCTCGCGCCGCCGCGGTGCCGGCACGCCGGTTTCGGTGAGCACGCGGGCGATCACCGGATCGCCCGCGGCAAGCGTCTCGAGCGCGCGCGCGATGTCGTCGGACGTTTCGAGTCGGGGGATGGTCACAGACATGGGCGCGAGACTAGCGGCAGCCTTTCGACGCGCATACCCATTTGCAGTTGCGCCACTAACGCGTATCTCTTGCCGTCATGTCGCCTCCCGTCCTGCGTTTCGCACCGAGCCCGACCGGTGCGCTGCACCTTGGCCACGCTCTTTCGGCGCTGCTGACCCACGACGCGGCCCGCGCTCGCGGCGGCCGCTTTCTGTTGCGCATCGAGGATATCGACCGGACCCGGTGCCGCCCGGCGTTCGAGCAGGGCATCCAAGACGACCTCGCCTGGCTCGGTCTCGCCTGGGAACGACCGGTGCGCCGCCAGTCCGACAATTTCGCCGACTACCGCGCCGCTGCCCGGGAGCTTGCCAACCTGGGACTGCTCTACCCGTGCACATGCACCCGCGCAGAGATCGCGGGGACGGTCGCCGCCCTGGAGGAGACCGAGGGACCCTGGCCGCGCGATCCCGACGGCACGCCACTCTATCCCGGCACCTGCCGGCCGCACGAGCCGGTGCGCCCCGATATCGGTCTGGCGGAAGCTGGCCACCACGCCCTGCGGCTCGATATGAGACGCGCGGCGGCTCTCGCCGGGTCGCTATCCTGGATCGAGCATGGCGATGCCTTCTATGACCGGGCCTCTGCTCCGGTGGAACACATCGTCGCCGAACCGGCCCGGTGGGGCGACGTCGTCATCTGCCGAAAGGAAACACCGACGAGCTACCATCTGTCGGTGACTGTCGACGACGCGCTGCAGGGTATCACCCACGTTACCCGCGGGCGCGACCTGTACGACGCGACCGCGATCCACCGCCTTCTCCAGACGCTGCTGGGTCTGCCCGCGCCAAACTACGCCCATCACCGGCTCCTGATGAACGACGACGGCCACAAACTGTCCAAGACGCGCGGCGACACGGGCCTGGCCGCCTTGCGCGACGCCGGCAGGACGCCCGCGGATATCCGACGGATGGTAGGGCTTTAGGCTCAGGCGCCGAGCACCCAGAGCCAGAACGGCAAGGTGAGGACCGAGCCCGCACTGGTCAGCGTGATCGAGTTGGCGGAGATCGCAAGCCCGGTGCGGAACCGGTTGGCGATCAGCCACGCGTTCACGCCGGTCGGACAGGCACCGATAAGGGTGACCACCGTCGTCCACATGGGCGGCAGCGCGAACACCCTGGCTGCAAGGAACCAGACGATCGCCGGCATCAGCAGTAGCTTGAAGGCGGAGATGAACACGGCCGGCAGCACGTGCCCGCGCACGCCGTATTTCGTCAGGCTCATCCCGAGCGCGAACAGCGCGCAGGGAACGGCCACCACGGCAATCTGATCGCCAAGCACCTGCAGCGGACCGGAATAGCCAAGGCCCAGAAAACGCCAGAAACTGCCGCCGACAATGCCGATGACGAGCGGATTCTTGACGAGATTGAGCGCGATGGACCCGGCAATACGCGGCACAGATATCGGCCCCGTCGCCGTGCCGTCGCGGTGCTCGGCCCATTCGATCAGCGCCGTGCTCACCGTCATCAGCACGGGCAGCTGCACCGCCACGATCAACAGGACGGGAACCGCGCCTTGCTCGCCGAAGGCAGTAAAAACGAGCGGAATGCCCAGCAGGACCGCGTTGGAGAACCCCGCCGATACGCCGGCGATGATGCCGGCCTTGGCATCGCGTCCGAACAGTTTGCGCAGCATCAGGTCCGAAAGCGCCCAGCATACCGCGACGCCGCCGAAATAGCTGATCCAGACCGGCCACGGCGAGATATCGGGGAAGTGCACGGTCGCCAGCGTCTTGAACAACAGGATCGGCAAGGCGACCATGAAAACGAAATCGCCCAGGCCCTCCCCGATCGACTCGGGCAGATAGCGGCTCCACGCGGCGGCAAAGCCGACTCCGATCAGGCCGAATACCGGCAAGACGATCCAGAAGATCTGGGCAATAGAGTCGTTCACGGCAATTGGTCCTCGGCGCTGTGTGGGGGCGAAATGCTGCCCTCGAGAGAAAACTCGTTTACCTTAAGTGCGATAAAGCACTCTCTTTGACCTTCCTTTAAAGGCTCGTCTCTAGCATGCTGCTCATAACACAGGGAGGCGCCGCCTCCGCCGGCTTGTTCGGTGACGAAGTCGGCGGAGGCGCTGCCAAATCTTTGTGTCCCAACGTACGGACGGACCACTAGGGGATTCCCAACTTGAGCGCAGACACCGGTTCGACCGGCAGGGCCATGACCGGCCCCGGTTGGGAAGACCAGGCCGGCATCGCCGCCCTGGCAGAGCTCGTTGCAGGCCTTCCCGAGCCGTCGGCCGCCTTGAGCGTTTCACTCTCCGCCCTCACCGACAGCTCGCTGCGCCGGCCCGCCACGCTCGATCACAGTGTCGCGGAGGGCCTTGCGGTGCGTCCGCGCGTGCTGCTGGTCGAGGACAATCCGATGAACCGACTAATGGTCGGCGTTCTGCTTGACCGTCTCGGTCTGGAGCATGTTGCCGTCGGCTGCGCCCAGGAAGCGATCATCCGGTTCGCGCGCGAGGCGTTCGACGCGATCCTGCTCGATGTCGAGATGGACGGCCTGGCGGGGCTCGCCACCGCCCGCGCGATCACCGGGCTCGCCGGTGACGCGACGCCTCCGCTCGTGGCTCTCGGCCGCGCCGATCTCGAAGACGAAATACTCGAGGAAGCCGGCTTTTCGGCAATAGCC
This sequence comes from Microbaculum marinisediminis, assembly GCF_025397915.1. Taxonomy (NCBI): domain Bacteria; kingdom Pseudomonadati; phylum Pseudomonadota; class Alphaproteobacteria; order Hyphomicrobiales; family Tepidamorphaceae; genus Microbaculum; species Microbaculum marinisediminis. The sequence continues at coordinate 24,276 of NZ_JALIDZ010000013.1, read as the reverse complement.
GAAGCCCCGTTCGATACGCGCCGCCTCGCCGCTGCACTGATTGCCGCCGTCGAGACCAGCCTGATCGAGTCCGACGCGCAGTAGAACCCGCCTACAGCCTCCGCCTTCCGCAGTGTCCACAAGGCGATTTTGTCGGCAGCCCCGGTTGCTCCCCGGCGGCGGTATCGTAAGATTTCCTTATCACGCGACGTCTATATCGGCTCGTGTTTCGCGCGGCATCCAGTATGCTGCCTAAATATAACCTTTCCCGTCAAACGGAACATCTTCCCATTCTGAGAGGAATCACATGACTTCTCACAATCAATCGGCCCTGACGAATTCGGCGACAGCATTCGCCGTGTTTTTCCTCGTTGCCGGCATGCTCGCCATCGCGCCTGCACGGGCCCAGACGATCAGCTACGCGCAGTCCGTCGACGAACTGGCCAAGGCCTGCGGCGCCGACATCGGCAAGTTCTGCAAGAACACGAATATCGGCAGCGGCATGGGCGCCTGCATGGAAAAGAACCTGTCGAAGGTATCCGAGCAGTGCAAGGCCACGTTCGTCGCCACGCAGGCATCGCTGGCCAAACGCGCGGCCGCGCAGGCCGCCACGGAGCAGCTGTGCGCCAACGACATCAAGCGGTTCTGCAAGGAATACGATCCCGGCAACGGGCGCTATCTGCGCTGTCTCCTGAAAACGGGCAGCAGGGTCAGCGCACCCTGCACCCAGGCCCTCACGGACGCCGGTTGGCGCTGACTCGTTTCCACGATGCCGGTTCCGCATTCCGTTACCACGGTAAGCGCTCGCGCGGCGCGCCGGACCGGCCGAGCGATTTTCGGAGATACAAGATGAAAGCTTTCTATTCGACGCTGGCGGCCTTGGTCGTCGCCGCCCTTTCCACGGGCGCGGCCCATGCCCAATCAGCCGTTACCCAGGGCGACCTGATCCGAGACCTGCAGGGACTGAGCAACCGCACCACGGTCCTCGACGTCAACAAGATGCGCAATGACGTGCTGGTCAAGATCCGGACCGAGAACACCGAGGAAAATGTCGGACGTGACGAGTACCTCGACTATTTCGCCAACCTGCCGAATTTCGATGTCGAGATCCTGTTCGACTTCGATTCCGACATCATCAAGCCGGAATCCTACCGGATCCTCGGCGCCATGGCGGACGCCCTGCACCACCCGGTCCTGGTCGGAGACCAGTTTCTGATCGTCGGCCACACCGATGCCAAGGGCAAGCGCGAGTACAACCTCGGGCTCAGCCAGAGGCGCGCCGACGCCATCCGCAATGCGCTGGTCTCGTACTTCAAGGTCGCGCCGAATCGCCTGAGGGCCTTCGGCCTCGGCGAGGAGCAGCTGAAGGACCCGGCCAATCCCGAGGGCGGCATCAACCGTCGCGTCCAGCTCGTCAACCTCGGCCCGCTGCCGTAGCGGACAGAAAAGCACACACCGGAGCGGCGCCGCGCAACCGCGGCGCCGTCAGGCCACTGCCGTCTCCCGTCAGGCGACTTCCTTCTCGATGCCCTCGTCGACGATGCGCACGACGTCGGTCATGATGTCGTTGAGGCGGAAGTCCTTGGGCGTGTAGACCCCGGCGACGCCGGCCTGTTTCAGCGCCTCGGCGTCCTCCGGCGGAATGATCCCCCCGACGACGACCGGCACATCGTCTATGCCCGCCGCCCGCATGCGTTCCATCACTTCGGTGACGAGCGGCACGTGGCTGCCGGAGAGCACCGACAGGCCGATGATGTGGACCTTGTCCTCTTTCGCCGCCTCGACGATCTCGGCGGGCGTCAGGCGGATGCCCTCGTAGACCACGTCCATGCCGGAATCGCGGGCGCGCACGGCGATCTGCTCGGCTCCGTTCGAATGACCGTCGAGTCCCGGCTTGCCGACCAGGAAGGCGAGCTTGCGGCCGAGCCGCTTGGACACCCGATCGACCTCGGCGCGGATCTCGTCGAGCCCCTCGGTATCGTTGCGCGGCGCGCGTCCGACACCGGTCGGCGCGCGGAACTCGCCGAAGGACTGGCGCAGCGCCCAGCCCCATTCGCCGGTCGTAACCCCGGCCTTGGCGCAGGCGACCGACGCCTCCATGACGTTGCGGCCTTCGTTCGCGGCCCGGCGCAGGTCCGCGAGCGCGGCCTCAGCGGCAGCCTCGTCGCGCTGTTCGCGCCAGGCGTTGAGCCGCTCGATCTGGTCGCGCTCCACCCATTCGGGAACGGTCAGCACCGCGCCGGTGCCGGTCGAAAGCGGCGACGGCTCGGTCTCGGTATAGGCGTTCACGCCGACGACCATCTTGCCGCCGCGCTCGATCTGCTCGAGCCGCTCGGTGTTGGAGGCGACGAGCGCCTGCTTCATGTAGCCGGACTCGACCGCCTCGACGGCGCCGCCGACGGCGAGCACGGACTCCAGTTCGGCGCGCGCGGCGGTCTTGAGTTCGTCCACCTTCGCCGCGACCACCGTCGAGCCGTCGAAGAGGTCGCCGTATTCGAGCAAATCGGTCTCGTAGGCCAGGATCTGCTGCATGCGCAAAGACCACTGCTGGTCCCAGGGCCGCGGCAGGCCGAGCGCTTCATTCCACGCCGGCAGCTGCACCGCGCGGGCACGCGCACCCTTCGACAGCGTAACGGCGAGCATCTCGATCAGGATTCGGGTGACGTTGTTCTCGGGCTGCTGCTCGGTCAGTCCCAGCGAGTTGACCTGCACGCCATAGCGGAAGCGGCGATAGCGGGCGTCTTCGATGCCGTACCGCTCCGCCGTGATCTCGTCCCACAACTCGGTGAACGCCCGCATCTTGCAGATCTCGGTGACGAAGCGGATGCCCGCGTTGACAAAGAACGAGATGCGCCCCACCGCCTCGGGAAACTGATCCTCCGGGATCGCGCCCGACGCCTTGACGCTGTCGAGAATGGCGATCGCGTTGGCAAGCGCGAAGGCGAGCTCCTGCACCGGCGTCGCACCGGCTTCCTGCAGGTGATAGGAACAGACGTTTACGGGGTTCCACTTCGGCACTTCCCGACAGGTCCAGGCGATGACGTCGGTGGTCAGCTTCAAAGACGGCGCCGGCGGGAACACGTAGGTGCCGCGCGACAGGTATTCCTTGATGATATCGTTCTGCGTCGTCCCGGTCAGCTTGGACCGGTCCGCTCCCTGCGCGTCGGCGGCGGCGACGTAGAGCGCCAGCAGCCAGGCGGCCGTGGCGTTGATCGTCATCGAGGTGTTCATCTTCTCGAGCGGAATGCCGTCGAGAAGGGCCTGCATGTCGCCGAGATGGGAGATGGGCACGCCCACCTTGCCCACCTCGCCGCGCGCCAGCACGTGGTCGGAGTCGTAGCCGGTCTGCGTGGGCAGGTCGAAGGCGATCGACAGGCCCGTCTGGCCCTTGGCGAGATTGCCGCGATAAAGCCGGTTCGATTCCGCAGCCGTCGAATGGCCGGCATAGGTCCGGAAGATCCACGGGCGATCGCGGTCGGGCGTGTCGGTCATATTAGGGTCCCCATTTAACCGGCCCCTATAAAACCGCCACCTTCGCTGCAATGCAATAAGACAAAGACCACGCTCTCGACGGCCCGGTCCGGGCCGTCGTCGATTCGCCGCTTGCCGCCCGGATCAGGCCTTCTTCACCAGCCCGATGATGAACAGCAGGATCACGGCGCCGATCACCGAGTTGATGATCGCGGAAACCCATGTGCCGCCTATCATGATGCCGAGCGCCCCCAGGACATAGGTGCCGATCAGCGCACCGACGATGCCGACGGCGATATTGCCGATAACGCCGAAGCCGCGGCCCTGCATGATGAGACCCGCCAGCCATCCCGCGACCGCGCCGATGACCAGAAGCGAAACAATCGATTCTATGCCCATAATTGGCCTCCTGTGGGTCTGCCGCGGGCGACACGGGCGAATCACCGGGTGCGCCATGCTCCCGCGGCGACACTATAGCCGATCCCTCGTGAAACGCGCAGAACGGCGCTATTCGCCGCCCTCCGACGGCAGCCCGAAAACGGCGGCGGCGAATGCCAAGACGGCGAGCACGACGAAACCCAGCGCCCGCAGCCGGCGACGGTCGACGTCGGGCGCCCGCAAGGCCACCTGCGCGGCCACCACGCATTGCAGCGCGTAGAACAGCGCAAAGGCACGCGACGACAGCGCGATGATGGAGAACACGTCGGTGCTCCAGACGATCAGCACGCCGATTGCCGCGATGACCGGATACGCGCCACGCCGCCGGATCGCTCCTCTCGTTTCCTCCTGGATCAGTCCGGCACTCGCGATCGCATCGGCGATCGCGGCCGAAAGCTGCGCGAAGACGGCACCCGCGGCCAGCATGATCGGCAGCACCGGCGCGGCCGCGGCGACCAGATCGATCATCACCGCGACATCGCCGTTGACCGGGTGTTTCTCTGCGACGACCAGGGCAAGCGCGAAGAAGGCCAGGTAGATCGCGCCAGCGATAAACTGCGCGAGTCGCATCGTGCGGATGCGGGTGTCCGGCGGATACTCGCCAGCAAGGAACCGGGAGGTCTCGAAGCCCTGCACCACGATCAGGAGCCCCAGCACGATGCGGACATCGTCCCATTCCACGACGCCTGGAACGTGCGCCGGCGCCCAGTCGCCGGCCACGAGAAGATTGATGTTGAGGAGGGCAAGGGCCGCCAGCACCGCGGCGATGATCGCAAGCTTCAGCCCGACGGCATATTCCTCGACGCCCTCCAGCCCGTGCAGGCCCTTCCACAATCCGAACGCCCCGATGGCGACCAGGATCGCCGTGGTGATGGACTGCGCCAACAAGGGATCCGGCAAGCCGATCGCCTTCAGCAGGAAGGCCGAAAGAAGCGTCAGGTAGTAGGCGACGGAAATGAAGTAGGCGAAGGCGAGCGCGATGTGCGACATGCGCTCGACCGGCATGAGGTGGCTCGGCCCCTCCTCGGCGAACATCGGCTCGCCGTAGCGGATGTTGAACCGGATGGCGCTCCCGAACAGGTAGGACAGTCCCAACAGCGCCGCCATCGCCACGATCGCGTAGTGCCCCACGGCGCTTGTGAGGATCGGCAGCGAGACGAGGAAGCCCGACCCGATGATCGAAGCCAGCGGCGTGACCGTCGCTCTCCAATGCGACGAAGCGCGTACGCGCGGCGACAAGACGAAAGCCGCGACGGCGAGGGCGGTTGTGATGGCAACGGCATTCGCGATCAAAGCGACGGCGCCTCCGGGCCGAAGTATGTCACGAAAACAGACCGGCATGGTTCTTGTTGCACTGCAACACCAGTTTGGGGCATGTGTAGGACGCGTACGGTCCGGGACCGTCCGAAAGGACGTAGCGGGCCATCGAACTCGATTGGTCTCGCGGAAAGCCCCGCGGAAATGGGAGGTGAACTATGGCGACGAACGTCGCGGAGCAGGCCCAACCCCCGGTCTACGAAGCCGAAAAGAAAGACCTTTACGAAGTGGGGGAGATTCCGCCGCTCGGCCATGTACCCAAGAATATGTACGCCTGGGCAATCCGGCAGGATCGCCACGGACCGCCGGACGAGGCGATGCAGGTCGAGGTGGTGCCGACCTGGGAGATCGATTCCAACGAAGTGCTGGTGCTCGTGATGGCGGCCGGCGTGAACTACAACGGCATCTGGGCCGCGCTCGGTCAGCCGATCACGCCTTTCGCCGTCCACAAGGCCGACCTCCATGTTGCCGGCTCCGATGCCTCGGGCATCGTCTGGGCCGTCGGGTCCAAGGTGAAGCGCTGGAAAGTCGGCGACGAGGTCGTCATCCACTGCAACCAGGACGATGGCGACGACGAGGAATGCAACGGCGGCGACCCGATGTTCTCGCCGACCCAGCGGATCTGGGGCTACGAGACGCCGGACGGCTCCTTCGCGCAGTTCTGCCGCGTACAGGCCCAGCAGCTGATGCCGCGCCCCCAGCACCTGACCTGGGAGGAATCGGCCTGCTACACGCTGACGCTGGCGACCGCGTACCGCATGCTGTTCGGCCACCCGCCGCATGACCTCAAGCCCGCCGACAACGTGCTGGTCTGGGGCGCGTCCGGCGGCCTGGGCTCCATGGCCATCCAGCTCATCGCCGCCGCCGGCGCCAACGCCATCGGCGTCATTTCCGACGACGACAAGCGCGAGTTCGTTACCTCGCTCGGCGCGCGCGGCGTCATCAACCGCAGGGACTTCGACTGCTGGGGCCAGATGCCGACGGTCAACACGCCGGAGTACGCCGAGTGGCTGAAGGGCGCGCGCGCGTTCGGCAAGGCGATCTGGGACATCACCGGCAAGGGCAATGACGTCGACATGGTCTTCGAGCATCCCGGCGAGGCGACCTTCCCGGTCTCCTGCCTGGTGGCGAAGCGCGGCGGCATGGTCGTCTTCTGCGCCGGCACGAGCGGGTACAACCTGACCTTCGACGCGCGCTATGTGTGGATGCGCCAGAAGCGCGTCCAGGGCTCGCACTTCGCCCATCTGAAGCAGGCCAGCGACGCCAACAAGTTCGTCATCGAGCGGCGCATCGACCCGTGCATGTCCGAGGTCTTCCCCTGGGCGCAGATCCCCAAGGCGCACATGAAGATGTGGAAGAACGAGCACGCGCCGGGGAACATGGCCGTTCTCGTGCAGTCGCCGGCAACGGGACTGAGAAGCTTCGAGGACGTTCTGGAGGCGAGCGCCGACTGACCGGCGCCGCCGCGATCACCGGTCAAGAATTTCTTCGAACCGGTGTAACCTGTCTCCCGGGATTCGGCGCGGAGCCCTCCGCGCCGGACGCGGGAGACAGTCATGACCCAATCGCAATCGCAACCCTCGTTCGGCGCACGCCTCGGCCGAACCATCGGCAATCTGCTGCTCGCCCTTTTCAATGCGACGCTGCTGCTGTTCATCGTCGCCGCGATTTCGGGCATCGTTCTGATCGGCAAGGTCCGCACGTTCTCGACCGACATCGCCGGCGACGTGACCCAGGCCGCCATCGCCTCCACCGGACTCAATCCCGCCGACGCGCTGGCCGAATTGCGGGTCGCCTCGACGGAGATCGCCGAGCTCCGCGTCGCGATCGAGGAGCGCCGTAGCGACCTGGACGCCCGTGTCGACGCGCTCGGCGTGCGGCTCGACACGATGCAGGCCACGCTTCAGTCGCTGCGCGAGCGCAAGATCGCGATCACCGACGCCGTTATCGACAAGGCCGCGACGGCGGCCGGAACCGCGTTGAAGGATCTGCGCGACTGCCGCCCCGCCGACGCCGGTTCATGAACCGGCCGCCCGCTCCCGCCGCCCTTCCTGAACAGCCCGGTTGAGCGCACCGGCGAACAGCAGAATGGCGCTCGCCAGATAGAAAAAAATCAAAGCCGCCACGATGCCGGCAAGGCCGGCATAGACACGCGCATAATCGGCGAACGAGGCCAGGTACCAGGAGAACGCGCGTGCGGAAAGCCACCAGAGCGCCAGGGTCGCCAGAATGCCCGGCCAGACCGGGGGATGGCGCTTCTCGTAATCCGGTAGCAGCACGTGCAGGGCAAAGAGCAGAGCCGCCAGGATCAGGGCCAGGAAAACCTGGCGCAGGAGATCGAAGGTCGGATGAAGGTCGACCGCATCGGGAACGAACGAGAGCAGCGCGGCATAGCTGACCGGCGCGACCACGGCGACGAAGGCCACGACCGTCAGCGCGACGGTGGTCAGGATCACGAACACGATCGACTCGATTCGGGTGCGAAACACCGAGCGTGTTTCGGCCAGGCCGTAGGCACGATTGAGCCCACCGCGCACCGTCTCCACCGCGCCGGACACGCTGATCAGCATGACGAGCAGCGAAAAGGTAAGCAGGCCGCCGCCGGCATCGCGAATCAGGACATTCCAGATTTCCGGTTCCAGCGCCTGCGCGACCTGATCGGGCAGCGTGTCGAAAAGGGCTCTGGTGATCCATCCCGCCAGTCGCGGGCCGCCGAGGAAGCCGGTCAGGGCCGTCATGAAGATGATGAAGGGAAAGATCGCCAGAACCAGCGAAAAGGCGAGAGCGCTCGCCATGTAGAGGCCGTCATCCATCAGGAACCGCTCCCCCGCGCGGTAGATGACCTTGGATATCCACCAGGCGTCCTTGCGGGAGGCTTTCCAGTGGAGATAGCGGCGCATGCCCGCCGCCGTCGCCGGCCGGCCGGCATCCGGCTCCGCGTTCGCCATCTCCGCGTTCTCGTTTCCGGTCGAATTCTTCGTATCCGCCATTGCGTCCATTCTGAGATTTTCGGTCCACCGCCGACAAGCCCGGTCTTCAACGCATGGCGGCCACTGCTTTCCGGCGCTTGTATACCGTAATGTGAAACGATAACCGGCTGTAATGCGCACCGATCCGCCCGCCCCCGCCGCCGCTCCGCCAGATGAGACGGTTTTCGTCCGGATCATGCCCGGCCTGTTCGTGCTGCTCTGGTCGACCGGCTATATCGGCGCGCGGGCGGCCGCAGGCGGCGCCGAGCCGCTGAGCTTCCTTTTCCTGCGTTTCGTCCTAGCCGGCGCGTTGCTGCTGATCGCCGCGCTCATCGGGCGCGCCAGCTGGCCGCGGCGGGGGCGCGCCACCGCCGATTCCATGATCGCCGGCGCCTTGTTGCAGGGCGGCTATCTCGGCGGCGTCTTCTGGGCGGTCTACCATGGCCTGCCGGCAGGCATCGCCGCGCTGATCGTGGCGCTGCAGCCTATGCTGACCGGGCTTCTGGCCGGGCCGTTCCTCGGCGAGAAGGTCACCCGCTCGCACTGGTTCGGCCTTGTCGTCGGCCTCGTCGGGCTCGCGCTGGTACTCGGCCCCAGGATCGAGATGACCGGCACCGGCATCACGCCGGTCACCGTCGGCGCGACCCTCTTCGCGGTCTTGAGCATCGTGCTGGGCTCGATCTGGCAGAAGGCGCATGCCGCGAACACCGACCTGCGCACCGGCACATTCCTGCAATATGTCGGCGGCGCCATCGTCGTCGGCGTCGGGGCGCTGGCGACCGAGGACCTGCGCATCGACTGGACCGGCGAAGTGATCTTCGCCATGGCCTGGCTCGTTCTGGTGCTGTCGATCGGCGCGATCCTGATCTACATGGTCCTGATCCGCCGCGGCGCGATCGCCAGGCTGTCGACACTGTTCTACCTGGTGCCGCCATGCACCGCGCTGATCGCCTGGGCCCTGTATGGCGAGACCCTGACCCTCGTGCAGATCGCCGGCATGGCCGTCACCGTCGGCGGCGTCGCGATCGCCACGCGCCCGGCGACGTGAGGAATTTCGGTCACCACAAACCAAAGTCGGTTTGCGTTGGCCGCCGCAGGCGTTATTTTCGCCGCACTGCAACATAGGAACCGGATCGCCAAGAATGTCGCTTGCCGCCGCCTCGAATGCCCAGTCCGATCTCGCCGCCGCTCTCACGCAAGCCGCAGACGCGGCGGGCCGCCTGCTCGCCCAGGCGCGCAGCGCCGTCGCCGCGCACGTCTCCGAGGCCGGCAAGGTGTCGCCGGCGAAACTGGAGGCGAACCAGCGTGCCGCCCATGGCCTGTCGTGGCTGGGGACCTATGCCGAGGCGATCCGTCAGCTCGCCGCCTATACCGAGCGCATGGGCGCCGAAGGCCGCTTCGGCGAGGCCGAAGAGCTGTGCGTGCGCATCGGCGCGTCCGAATACCTGGCACAGATCGCCGGCGGCATTCCGATGAGCCAGGGCGAATTCGTGCGCCCCGGCGATCTCGGCCTGAGCGACGGCGACATCGCCCAGTTCATGACCGAGACCGTGCGCGAGCTGATCGCCGGCGGCAATACGCCGGAAGCACGCGCGCGCCTCGTCGCGCTGATGCGCGACAAGGGCCCCGGCGACATCGGCGACCCCGGTCTCGACGAAACGCTCGAGGCGATGCGCGTCGAGATGCGTCGTTTCGCCGAGTCCGAAGTGGTGCCGAGCGCACAGGAATGGCACCTGGAGAACGCCTACATTCCGATGGAGGTGGTCCAGCATGTCGCCGAGCTCGGCGTCTTCGGCCTGACGATCCCGGAGGAATACGGCGGGCTCGGCCTCGGTAAGGAATCCATGTGCGTCGTCTCCGAGGAACTGTCGCGCGGCTGGATCGCCGTCGGCTCGCTCGGCACCCGCTCCGAGATCGCCGCCGAGCTGATCCTGGCCGGCGGCACCGACGCGCAGAAGCAGAAATGGTTGCCGCTGATCGCCTCCGGCGAAGTTCTGCCGACCGCCGTCTTCACCGAGCCGAACACCGGTTCGGACCTCGCCTCGCTGCGGACCCGCGCGACCCTGGAAGGGGACGTCTACAAGGTCACCGGCCAGAAGACCTGGATCACCCATCCCGTCCGCGCCGACCTGATGACGCTGCTCGTGCGCACCAATCCGGACGAGAAGGGCTACCGGGGCCTGTCGATGCTGCTCGCGGAGAAGCCGCGCGGCACCGACGAGGATCCGTTCCCCGCGGCCGGCATGTCCGGCGGCGAGATCGAGGTGCTCGGCTATCGCGGCATGAAGGAGTTCGACATCTCCTTCGACGACTTCGAGGTGAAAGCGGAGAACCTGCTCGGCGGCGAGGAGGGCCAAGGCTTCAAGCAGCTGATGCAGACCTTCGAGTCAGCCCGCATCCAGACCGCGGCACGCGCCATCGGCGTCGCCCAATGCGCGATGGAGCTCGGCCTCAACTACGCGATGGAGCGGATCCAGTTCGGCAAGGCCACCGTCGAGTTCCCGCGCGTTTCCGACAAGCTGGCGATGATGGCGGCCGAAATCCTGATCGCCCGCCAGCTCACCTACTATGCCGCGCGGGAGAAGGACGCCGGACGGCGCTGCGACCTCGAGGCAGGCATGGCCAAGCTGCTCGGCGCGCGCGTCGCCTGGGCCGCCGCCGACAACGCCGTCCAGATCCACGGCGGCAACGGCTTCGCGCTGGAATTCCCCGTAAGCCGCGTTCTCTGCGACGCGCGCATCCTCAACATCTTCGAGGGCGCGGCCGAGATCCAGGCCCAGGTGATCGCACGGCGCCTGCTCGACGGCGGGAACTAGGGTCCCGCCGGCCTCCGCGTCATCTCGGGTACGCCTGCGCGATCACTCGATCGCGCAGAGCGACTCGCCGTCCTTGGCTTCACAGCACCGCCAGTCGCTCCAGGCCCCGCAGGTGTCCGGCGGTTCGGAAACCCGGTAGCAGATCTTCGATGCGTCGAAGGACTGCTCCCACGGCTGTTCGATGCCGCCGAACTGCTGCACCGGCGCGTTCGGCGCGTTCTCGCCGACGGAGACCTCGAGGCCGCAGATACTCGGAGAGTAGTCGTTCCTGAGGATGATTGGACCGGCAAGCGCCGCCTGCGCAATCAGGACGCCAGCACCCGCCAGTGTCATTAGTTGGATCGCTCGTCGCATCCGGACGCTCCCTCTTGCTTCGCTGTTCCGAAAGCATAGCACAGGACGCACGACAGATCGGTAGAGGACAGGCTCGCCGGCCCCCCGGCGGCTCGACGATCCGGCAACACGCCCTAAACGGCAGCCAGTTGCGCCGCGGCAGGCCGGGTCGGACGGGTATCGATGCCCAGAGCGTCAAGGCTCTCGCGGATCGCACGGTCGAACGACGTGTGCGGAATCTCACCGATCGCCATTTCGAGCTTGGCTCCGTCCAGCCTGTGCGCCACGTGCCAGAGGTAGGCGAGCTCGGAAAGCTCCCGCCATGAGCGCACGACCGGCGCGGCGAGCCGCATCACGCGCCACGGCAGCCGCCCGACGGACAGCGGTCTGCCGATCGCCGTCTCCATCGCCGCCGCTACATCGGCGCCGGTCGCCGTGTGCCCGGCGAAATGGAACGTCTCGAAGGTACCGAATTCGTCGCGCTGGCGCGCCAGGGCTTCGAAGGTTGCCGCAAGGTCCGGAAGATAGGCCCAGGCATGGGCCAGGTTGAGCGGTCCCGGATAGGTCATCTTGCCCCGCGCCGCCTTGCCGGCGATGACCTGGTCGAACCAGCTGCCGCGCCCATCGCCGCCGAAATAGTCGCCCGCCCGCAGCACGATCGTGCGAACGCCGTAGAGATCGGCGGCCTCGCGATAGCGTCGCTCCGCCTCCACCCGTATCGCGCCTTTCCGCGTCGTCGGCCGTTGCGGCGTCGTCTCGCTGATGACATCCGGCATCGGCCAGCCGTAGTTGTAGATATTGCCGGGAAACAGATGCACGGCACCGCTCGTTCGTGCGGCCGAGATCACCGCCTCGGTGATCTCGAACACTGCCGGTTGCCAGGCCGGAAACGGCGGATTGGTCGCGTTGACGATGACGTCGACGCCCTCGGCGGCGGCGATAAGGTCGCGCCGGGACCGGGCATCGCCCTCGATCGCCACGACATCGTCCAATGCCGGCACGCCCGTGGCGGATCGCACCAGGGCCCGCACCCGCCAGCCACGCCGGACGAATTCGTCCAGGACGACTCGCCCGAGCCGGCCGCGCGCACCCAATATCAAAGCTGTCTTCCGGTCCTGATGGCGTTCGATCATGGCCTTCTCCTCCAAACGTGGCTTACCCGCTCGACACGGATGGAGATGGACACCACAAAGCCGAATGAACATTCGCAAGAGTTGACATGCAGCTATTCAAAAATGAATGATCTGGCGAAACCAGTGCTATCCGAGGGTGTTCCATGGTGTCACGGAACCTGGACTGGAACCTGATCCCCTCCTTCCTCGCCACCGCCGAAACCGGCAGCCTGTCCGCGGCGGCGCGCCGGCTTGGCATCAGCCAGCCGACCGTCGGCCGCCATGTCGCCGATCTTGAGCAGTCGCTCGGCGTGCGTCTGTTCGACCGCACGTCATCGGGGCTGCGCATCACCGAAACCGCCCTTTCGCTGGTCGAGCACGCTCAGGACATGCGCGAGCGCGCCGAAAGCCTGCGACGCGTCGCCGAAGGCAAGGCCGAGGCCATCGAAGGCACCGTCCGCATCACTGCGAGCGAGATGGTGGCGATCTATCTGCTGCCCGATATCCTCGCCGCCCTGCATCTCGCCGAACCGCGGATCGGGATCGACGTGGTGGCCAGCATGACGCCGGACAACCTGCTTCTGCGCGAGGCCGACATCGCGCTCAGGATGTTCCGCCCCGAGCAGAACGACGTCATCACGCGCCACGTCAACGACCTTGAGATCGGCATGTTCGCCCATCCCGACTACCTGGCGCGGCGCGGCACCCCCACCGAACTCTCCGATCTCGACCGACATTCCATGATCGGTTTCGACCGTATCGACGTCATTGTCCGCGGTTTCCGTCGCGTCGGCATTGAAATCGATCGCGACTTCTTCAGCTATCGCTGCGATTCCCAGTCCGCCGGTTGGGAAATGGCGAAAGCCGGTTTCGGCATCGGCTTCGGCCCCGCCTATCTCGGCCGCCGCGACGGCCTCGTTCGGCTGTTCCCCGACATAAAACACGAGGTGCTCGAGCTGCCGATCTGGTTGACCGCCCATCGCGATCTGCGTCATTCACGCCGGATCCGCTTCGTCTACGATTTCCTCGCCGAACGCCTCTCCGCGCTCGACCTCTAAGGCAGCAGCCCCGTGACCGATCGCTCCATACTGATTACCGGCTGCTCGAGTGGCATCGGCGCCCATTGCGCCGAACGGCTGCGCGAAACCGGCTGGCGTGTCTTCGCCGCCGCCCGCAAGCCCGCCGATGTCGACCGGCTCCTCAGCGCCGGCTTCGAGGCGGTCCGGCTCGATTATGCGGATGAAGCCTCGATCCATGCCGCAGCCGACGCCGTGCTCGCCGCCACCGGCCACCGCCTCGACGCCCTGTTCAACAACGGCGCCTATGCCCAGGCCGGCGCCGTCGAAGACCTGCCGACCGACGTCTTGCGGGCCGAGTTCGAAGCGAATTTCTTCGGCTGGCATACGCTGACCCGCCGCCTGATCCCGGTGATGCGCGAGCAGGGGCATGGCCGCATCGTCCAGTGTTCCTCGGTGCTCGGCTATATCCCGATGAAATACCGCGGGGCCTACATCGCCTCGAAATACGCGCTGGAGGGCTTGAGCGAAACGATGCGGCTGGAACTTCTCGGCACCGGCATCCATGTCAGCCTGATCGAGCCGGGACCGATCGACAGCCGCTTCGAGCCGAATGCGCTGGAGGTGTTCCGCCGGACGATCGATATCGACGGGTCGATTCACCGCGAGACCTACCGCACCCGCATGGCCCGTATGGAACGCGGCGGCTCCGCGTCGCGGTTCAAACGCGGGCCCGAGGCGGTGTTCGTGAAGCTGCGTCACGCGCTGGATGCGCCCGCCCCCCGACCGCGCTACCGGGTCACCGTCCCCGCGGGCGTGGCCGCTGGGCTGCGGCGGGCGTTGCCGACCCGGGCATTGCACGCGTTTCTCGCGCGCGCCTCGGACGCGGAAAAATGACGTCGGAGTGATCTTGCCGGGCGTCCGGCGCCGTATGTCCGGTGAATGTGGAGGAGTAGCCGCCCGTGACAGGCATGAGCCAGCAGGGTCCCGAACGATCGCGCCTCGTCGATGCCGCCGCACTCGGCGGCCTCGTGGCGCTGTGCCTGATCGTCGGTTTTCTCGGCTCGCTCGCCACCACGCCCAACATCGATCCCTGGTACGCCGGCCTCGCAAAGCCGGCATGGACGCCGCCGCCTCTCGTTTTTCCCATCGTCTGGACCGCGCTCTACATCATGATGGCGGTCGCCGCCTGGCTTGTCTGGCGCGCCCCGGCTTTCGACTGCGGCGAAGGCGCGGTCTTTTCGCCTTCGCGGTGCAATTGACCCTCAATGCCCTTTGGTCCTGGGCGTTTTTCGGAGCCCAAAGCCCGCTCCTCGGCCTTTTGATCATCCTGCCCCTGCTAGCGGCCGTCGGGCGCACCACCTTGCTGTTCCGAGCGGTTTCGCATCCCGCCGGGCTGTTGATGGCGCCTTATCTCGCCTGGGTCGCGTTCGCGACGGTGCTCAACGCAACAATCTTTGCTATGAACGCTTGATGCCGGCGCACCGACCGGCGAGAAAGCGTCCGAAATGTCCGACCTGTTCGTCTCCTACATCGTACCCCTCGCCATCGCCGCCGTGGCCGTCGTCCTGCTGCTCGGCCTGTGGAACATGATGCGCGGGGGCAGCCCCAATATGTCGCAGAAGCTGATGCGCTGGCGCGTCGGCCTGCAATTCCTGGCGATCTGCGTGATCATGGTGACGATCTGGCTGATGAGCCGGCACTAGCGGAAGCGCACCATGGTCATCCTGAACAAGATCTACACGAAGACCGGCGATGCCGGCACGACCGCCCTGTCGACCGGCGAGCGCCGGCCGAAGCACGATCTCAGGGTCTCGGCATACGGCACCGTCGACGAGACCAACGCGACGATCGGCATCGTCCGCCTCCACACCGCGGCCGATCCCCAGTTCGCCGAGCTCGACACGATGTTGGGCCGCATCCAGAACGACCTGTTCGACCTCGGCGCCGACCTGTGCACGCCCGACACGGGCGAGACACTGGAGTGGGAGCCGCTGCGTATCGTCGAGGCTCAGGTGACGCGCCTTGAAAGCGAGATCGATCGCCTGAACGCCGATCTGAAGCCGCTGCGGTCCTTCGTCCTGCCGGGCGGCACGCCGGCCGCGGCGCATCTGCATCTGGCCCGCACGGTTTCGCGCCGGGCCGAACGGCTGATGGTCGAACTGGCCATGAGCGAAGGCGAGCGCGTCGGCGAGATGGCGCTGAAATACGTCAACCGGCTGTCGGATTTCCTGTTCGTCGCCAGCCGCTGGGCCAACGGCAAGGGCAGTGACGAGGTCTTGTGGGTGGCCGGACAGAACCGCTGAGCCCTAGGCTTGGCTAGCGGAATACGGGGGAGCCGGACATGTTCGTGCCGATCAGCGACAACAATCCGCTGCGTCATCTCCCGTTCCAGTACGTCACGGTCGCGCTGATCGTCGTCAACGTCTTTGTCTACGTCGTCTTCGTCAGCGGGTTGTTCGCCGATGCGCTCGAGACCACGGCCTATACCTTCGGCCTCATCCCGGCCGTGTTCAACGACTACCGGGAACTGCCGGCCCAGTACGCCGTCGTACCGGAGAGCTTCACGCTCCTGACCTACCAATTCGTGCACGGCGGTTTCCTGCACCTGGCCTCCAACATGCTGTTCCTGTGGGTCTTCGGCGACAATGTCGAGGATGCCATGGGGCATTGGCGCTTCCTAACCTTCTATCTCCTGTGCGGTGTCGCCGCCGCACTGGTTCACGATTTCGCCCAGCCACAGTCCGTTGCCCCGCTGGTCGGCGCCAGCGGCGCGGTTTCCGGCGTCATCGCCGCCTACCTGATGCTGCATCCCAACGTGAAGGTCTGGGTACTGGTGCTGTGGCGCGTCCCGCTCCGGCTGAAAGCGGCCTGGGTGCTCGGATTCTGGGTGGTCCTGCAGGTTTTCTCGGTCCTGACCGCGGCCGAGAACGAGTCCGTCGCCTGGTGGGCGCATATCGGCGGTTTGGCCGCCGGCGCGGTGTTGGTGGTGTTCATGCGCCGGCGCGGCGTGCCGCTGTTCGACCGCGGCCTCGTCACGGCCGTGCCGCCATCGCGTTCCTGAGCGCCGCCCCCGAGAGCGCCGCACCCCATCGCGTCGCACCCCATAGCATAGCCCCGGCGTTGACACTTTGCTGCACCGCAATTACCGTCCGCCGCGCTTTGGCCGGCTGTCGATTGTATAGAGGCGCGAAGCACGGATTTCGCGTCCGTTCAGACCTTGTCGGTGTGCACTGCGTCAAAGTCTTGTGACACATCGTTTTCTTTCTGTGTCCCCACTGAGGGAGTTGCGCTCTATGAAGGTATTGGTGCCCGTCAAGCGGGTGGTCGACTACAACGTCAAGATCCGCGTCAAGGCGGACGGAACCGGCGTTGAGCTGGCCAATGTGAAGATGTCGATGAATCCGTTCGACGAAATCGCCGTCGAGGAAGCCATCCGGCTGAAGGAGGCCGGCAAGGCCGAGGAGATCATCGCCGTGTCGATCGGTCCGGCCCAGGCAGCCGAGACCATCCGGACGGCACTGGCCATGGGCGCCGACCGCGGCATCCTGGTCAAGTCCGACGCGCCGGTCGAACCGCTCGCAGTCGCCAAGATCCTCAAGGGCGTTGTCGAGGCCGAAGGCCCCGGCCTCGTGATCCTCGGCAAGCAGGCGATCGACGACGACGCCAACCAGACCGGCCAGATGCTGGCCGCCTTGCTCGGCTGGCCGCAGGGCACTTTCGCCTCAAAGGTCGAGATCGGCGACGGCTCGATCACCGTCACCCGCGAGATCGACGGCGGCCTGCAGACGGTGAAGCTGAACGCCCCGGCGATCGTCACCACGGACCTGCGCCTCAACGAGCCGCGCTATGCCTCACTGCCCAACATCATGAAGGCCAAGAAGAAGCCGATCGACGAAAAGACGCCCGGCGACTACGGCGTCGACGTCACCCCGCGGCTCGAGGTCGTCAAGACCACCGAGCCCCCCGCGCGCCAGGCCGGCGTCAAGGTCGGCTCCGTCGCGGAACTGGTGGACAAACTCAAGAACGAGGCGGGTGTAATCTGATGGCCGTTCTTCTCATTGCCGAACACGACAACGCCGCCCTGAGCGACATGACCGCCAAGGCCATGAGCGCCGCCCAGGCCATCGGCTCCGACGTCGACGTTCTGGTCGCGGGCCAGGGCTGCGCGGCCGTTGCCGAGGACGCCGCCAAGCTTGCCGGTGCCCGCAAGGTGCTACTGGCCGAGTCCGGTGCGCTCGAGCACCGCCTGGCCGAGCCGCTGGCGGCCCTCGTCGTGTCGCTCGCCGGCGACTACGACGCCATCGTCGCCGCCGCGACGACCAGCGCCAAGAATTTCATGCCGCGCGTCGCGGCCCTGCTCGACGTCATGCAGATCTCCGAGATCACGGCGGTCGAAGGTCCCGACACGTTCGAACGGCCGATCTACGCCGGCAACGCCATCCAGGTGGTGAAGTCGAACGATCCCAAGAAGGTCGTCACGGTGCGCGCCACCGCGTTCCCGGCCGTCGAGATGAACGGCTCGGCTTCGGTCGAGGCCACCACGGTGCCGGATCTGCCGGCTGTTTCCGAATTCATCGGCGAGGAATTGACCAAGTCGGATCGCCCGGAACTGACGTCGGCGAAGATCGTCGTTTCCGGCGGCCGCGGCATGGCCTCGGGCGAGAACTTCGAGACGGTGCTGATGCCGGTCGCCGACAGGCTCGGGGCCGCGATTGGCGCCAGCCGCGCCGCCGTCGATGCCGGTTACATGTCGAACGACTACCAGGTGGGCCAGACCGGCAAGGTCGTCGCACCGGAGCTCTACGTGGCGGTCGGCATCTCCGGCGCGATCCAGCATCTCGCCGGCATGAAGGACTCCAAGGTGATCGTCGCCATCAACAAGGACGAGGAGGCACCGATCTTCCAGGTCGCCGACTACGGCCTGGTTGGCGACCTCTTCCAGATCCTGCCCGAACTGGACCAGGAACTGGCCAAGATCGGGAAGTAGTGACCGGGTGTTGGTGCGTTGCAGCATGAAGCCACTTCACGCGGCATGCCGAACGTGATAGCTCGTGCTCGACCGCATGATGGAGTGAAGTGAGCGTGACAGACGGCACGACAGGCACAAAGATCCGCACGGTCGGCGTTATCGGCGCCGGCCAGATGGGCAACGGCATCGCGCATGTCTGCGCCTTGGGTGGGTTCGACGTCATGCTCCATGACGTCAATGTCGACCGCATCGAGTCCGGGCTTGCCACCATCAATGGCAACATGGCCCGGCAGGTGTCCTCCGGCCGCATCTCCGAGGAAGAACGCCAGGCCGCGCTCGGCCGTATCTCCGGGTGCCCGACGCTGCCCGGTCTCGGCGAAGTCGATCTCGTGATCGAATCCGCCGTCGAGAACGAGACCGTCAAGCGCGAGATCTACAAGGCGCTCTGCCCGGTCCTGAAGCCGGAGGCGCTGCTCTCCACCAACACCTCGTCGATTTCGATCACCCGACTCGCCGCTTCGACCGACCGGCCGGAGCGCTTCATCGGCATTCATTTCATGAATCCGGTGCCGGTCATGGAACTGGTGGAACTCGTCCGTGGCATCGCCACCGAGGACGCCACCTTCGAGACCGCCCGCACGTTCGTCGACGAGCTCGGCAAGACCATCGCCGTGTCGGAAGACTTCCCGGCCTTCATGGTCAACCGCATCCTTCTGCCGATGATCAACGAGGCGGTATACGTCCTCTACGAGGGCGTCGGTTCGGTGGAAGCCATCGACACCGCCATGCGTCTTGGCGCGCGCCACCCGATGGGCCCGCTCGAGCTCGCAGACTTCATCGGCCTGGATACCTGCCTGTCGATCATGCAGGTGCTTTACGAAGGCCTCGCCGACTCCAAGTACCGGCCCTGCCCGCTCCTGGTGAAATACGTCGAGGCCGGCTGGCTCGGCCGCAAGGCCCAGCGCGGTTTCTACGACTACCGCGGCGAGACACCCGTCCCCACCCGCTGATCCCGACCGTCCCTTCGGGCACGGTCGTTCGGATTTGACGCGACGAGGGGACGCCTGTCGCCCTCGCGCCAACCGGGTTGACGGTGCCGCCGGGTTCACACTGCTGCCGGCACGGTTCCCGGTCCCCGGCTCAATCAAATCTTAAGGCGACGACGGTAGTCTCGCATACCATCCGAGCGGACATCCCGGTCCGGCACGCCCTCTCAGCAGTGCCGGTCGGACGCGAAGATCCGGCCAAGGGCGCCTGAATAGGCCGCGGCCGTTTACCTTTTATTTAAAGGTCCCGTTAATCCGGCAGCGAGACACTCTCGACGTTATCGGTCCAGAGGCTCGTAACACCATGATATCTCAGATCGCCGTATCGATGCTGCTCGCCAAACATCGAGCCGAATTGGCCATGGCGTTCGCGGCCAAGATGCAGAACCCGGATCCGCAGGACGCCAAGGACCTGGTAAAGGCCGTCGACGACACCGTCGCATCGGTGGAACGCGAGGTGGACGAACTGGCCAAAGGCAGCGGCGGGTCCCTGGACATCACGGTCTGACCGCCATCGCGCAGCCTGTTCGGGCGCGGCGGACGCACGAGCAGTCAACGTTTACCGTTTCTTGAAGGTCCGCGTTAAGCCGACAGCCCGAAAATCCGGGTTACCCGTAGCCGAAAGGATCGCAATCCGATGGATCCGACGCTTGCCGTTTCGGTACTTCTCGCCCGCCACAAGGCGGACGTCGCGCTCGCGGTCGCCGCCAAGATGATGGACATGAACCCGAAGGCGGCCGAACGCGTGCTCGAGGCATTCCACGAAAGCGCCGACGACCTGGAGCGCATCGCCGCCGACGTGGCCGCGGGCACGGGCGAGGTTCTCGACATCTCGGTTTGATCGGCGCGTCTTCGCAACCTCGATCGCGCTTAGCGGAAACTTAAGCGCTCCCCTTCAAGGTTCCCTCCGCCCATATCGGAGTAGCCCATGGAACCGAGCGCCATCGCCGCATCGTTCGCATCCGTCAGCGCGGCCAAGGTACAGACGGCAGCCGCCGCCAAGATGCTGAAGATGAATGCCGAGGCCGGCAAGACTGTCGTCGCCATGCTCGAGCAGAGCAGCGAGACTCTCACCCAACTGGCAAAGAGCACCGCGGCAGGGGTTGGCGGAAACCTGGACGTAACGGTCTGATGGAACCATCCGGCGAAGCGATTGTCGGCGCTCGCCACGCCGGTCTGTCAACGCTTTTCCGTAGGACCCGGCGTTATTGGAGGTGAACCGGTGGCGATCGGCGGGAAGTTCTACCTTGCAAATCAGACGACGCAGTCCAAGCGCTTCAACAATGGTGCGCGGATGAACCGTCAGGCCGTCCAGCAAGGCGCAGCCTCGGCGAAGTCCTACGCAACGTCCCTGTTTTCGATCAATGCCTCGGCCGGCCAGGAACTCGTCAACCTCGCCATGCGACAGGCCGTCACGCGCATCGAGGCTGACATCCAGGCGCGTAATCGCGAACTTCTGAAAGCGGCCGAAGATTTCAACGCCATGACCGATATCTTCGCCTGACGGCGCGCCAGCCTACTGTTGGCTGCCACCGATCAGCGCGCGCACGACGCCTTTCGCGTCGTCCGAATCCCATTCCGCAGGCCCGGCCATGTGCGCGATCTCGCAGCCATTCCTGTCGATGAGCAGCGTCGTCGGCAGCCCGAACGCCCGGCCGGCCTTCTTCAGTTCGCGGAACACGTCCGTCGTATGGTCGGCATAGTAGGCGAGGTCATCGACCTTCACCTCTTCCAGGAATCTCTTCGGCTTTTCGTCGCCCCCGGTATCGATGTTGACCGCGACCACCTCGAAATCGTCCCCGCCGAGCGCGGCCTGCAGGTTGTCGAGCGCCGGCATCTCGTGGCGACAGGGTGCGCACCATGTCGCCCACAGATTGAACAGGACCGCCCTGCCCTTCCAGTCCGAGAGCTTTCTGGTGGCACCCGTATCGTCGACGAAGGTCAGGTCCGGCGCCGGCTTCGGTGTCTGATTGACGATCAGGGCC
The DNA here is from genome assembly GCF_025397915.1 of Microbaculum marinisediminis. Classification (NCBI taxonomy): domain Bacteria; kingdom Pseudomonadati; phylum Pseudomonadota; class Alphaproteobacteria; order Hyphomicrobiales; family Tepidamorphaceae; genus Microbaculum; species Microbaculum marinisediminis. Next base: position 2,822 of record NZ_JALIDZ010000013.1, on the reverse strand, counting down.
GCCACATCGCCGGTCGCCAGGCCGTCGACCGTTGCCGCCAGTTCGCTCGAACTCGCGCAAAGACCGGCCTCGCCGTTGCCATTCGGCCCAGCGATCCCGTATATGCCGACGGCAGCAATCGCGGCGGCGACGCCCAATGCGCCGATCAAGACGATGCGTCCGCGGCCGGAAGATCTGTTCTGGTCCATCGTGTCTTCTTAGTCCCTAACCGGCACCGGGGTCCGCCCCCGGGGAAATAACGCCATGAGAGTGACGCCATGAGCAACAAGATGTGGGGCGGCCGTTTCGTCGCAGGTCCCGATGCTGTGATGGAAGCGATCAACGCGTCCATCGATTTCGATCGCCGCCTGTGGCAACAGGACATCGCCGGCTCCAAGGCGCATGCGGCCATGCTGGCGGAAACCGGCATCCTGACGCCCGAAGATGCGAAGGCGATCACTCACGGTCTAGACACGATCGCGTCAGAGATCGAGTCCGGATCGTTCGATTTCTCGACCGCGCTCGAGGACATTCACATGAATGTCGAGTCGCGGCTCTCCGAGCTCGTCGGCCCCGCGGCCGGCAGGCTGCATACCGCCCGCTCGCGCAACGACCAGGTGGCGACCGATTTCCGCCTCTACGTCCGCGACGCGCTCGACCGGCTGGACACGGCGCTCGCCGCCCTGCAGCGTGCGCTGGCCGGGAAGGCCGCGGCGCACTACGACGCGGTGATGCCGGGCTTCACCCACCTGCAGGCGGCGCAGCCCGTCACCTTCGGCCACCACCTGCTCGCCTATGTCGAGATGACGGGGCGCGACCGCGGCCGCGTCGTGGATGCCCGCAGGCGGCTCAACGAAAGCCCGCTCGGATCCGCCGCGCTTGCCGGCACCTCGTTTCCGATCGACCGGGAGATGACCGCGAAGGCACTCGGCTTCGACCGGCCGACGGCCAATTCGCTCGATGCCGTCGCCGACCGCGATTTCGTGCTCGAAACCCTGTCAGCGCTGTCGATCATGGCGATGCACCTGTCGCGCTTCGCCGAGGAGATCGTGATCTGGTCGTCGGCCCAGTTCGGCTTCGTCCACCTGTCGGACGCCTGGACCACCGGGTCCTCGATCATGCCGCAGAAGCGCAATCCCGATGCCGCCGAGCTGGTGCGCGCCAAGACCGGCCGCATCTTCGGCGCGATGGTCGGCCTGCTGACGGTGATGAAGGGCCTGCCGCTGACCTATTCGAAGGACATGCAGGAGGACAAGGAGCCGTTCTTCGACGCCCTCGATGCCGCGGAACTCGCGGTGGCGGCGATGACCGGCATGGTCTCCGACATGGAGCCAAACCGGGAACGGATGCAGGCGGCCGCCGGCGCCGGCTACTCGACCGCGACCGATCTCGCCGACTGGCTCGTGCGCACGCTCAACATGCCGTTCCGCGAGGCCCATCACGTCACCGGCCGTGTCGTCGGTCTCGCCGCGCAGTCCGGGCGCGATCTCGACGCTCTGGCGCTGGACGATATGCAGGCGATCGAGCCGAGGATCACGGCGGAGATCTTCGAGGTGCTCGGCGTCGAGAATTCGGTGAAGAGCCGCACAAGCTATGGCGGCACCGCGCCCGCCAACGTCAAGGCGCAGGCGGAAGCCTGGCTGGAAAAACTCAAGGCCTGACGGCCTTCGCAAAACGGTTGGTTTCAAGACAAGGGAAGAACTATGGCGTCCTTCAATCTGCTCCTTTTGCCCGGCGATGGCATCGGCCCCGAGGTGATGACCGAGGTTGGCCGCGTGCTGACCTGGCTCGACAAGAACTCCGGTGCGACCTTCGAGACCGAGACCGACCTCGTCGGCGGCTCGGCCTATGACGCCCATGGCGAGTCGATTTCCGACGACGCCATGGACAAGGCGCAGAAGGCCGACGCCGTGATTTTCGGCGCCGTCGGCGGTCCGAAGTGGGATTCGGTGCCCTACGAGGTGCGCCCGGAAGCGGGCCTGCTGCGGCTCAGGAAGGACCTGGAGCTGTTCGCCAATCTGCGCCCGGCGATCTGCTATCCCGCGCTCGCCGACGCCTCCAGCCTGAAGCGTGACGTGATCGAGGGCCTCGACATCCTGATCCTGCGCGAGCTCACCGGCGGCGTCTATTTCGGCGAGCCGAAGGAGATCGTGACCCTGGAGAACGGCGAGAAGCGCGCCGTCGACACGCAGCTCTACACGACGCACGAGATTGAGCGCATCGCCCGTGTCGCCTTCGAACTCGCCCGCGCCCGCAACAACAAGGTGACGTCGATGGAGAAGCGCAACGTCATGCGCTCCGGCGTCCTCTGGAACCAGTTGGTCAGTGCGGTCCACAAGGCCGAGTATCCCGACGTCGAGCTTGAGCACATGCTGGCCGACGCCGGCGGCATGCAGCTCGTCCGCTGGCCCAAGCAGTTCGACGTCATCGTCACCGACAACCTGTTCGGCGACATGCTGTCCGACGTTGCCGCCATGCTGACCGGCTCGCTCGGCATGCTGCCGTCGGCCTCCCTCGGCGCACCGGACCCGGAGACCGGCAAGCGCAAGGCGCTCTATGAGCCCGTGCACGGTTCCGCGCCGGACATCGCCGGCAAGGGCATCGCCAACCCGATCGCCATGATCGCATCGCTGGGCATGGCCCTGCGCTATTCCTGCGACATGGGAGACGCCGCCGATCTCGTCGACGGCGCCATCGCCGACGTGCTCGCCTCCGGCGCCCGCACCGCCGACCTGGCCGCCAAGGGCCAGAACTCGGTCTCGACCAGCGACATGGGTGACGCGATCCTCGCGGCCATGTCGAAGCGGGCCGGCTAGGACACGATCGGTCGCGGTCCGCACGGG
>NZ_JALIDZ010000012.1 GCF_025397915.1 Microbaculum marinisediminis | reverse complement strand
CTGATCGTGCCGATCGCCATGGAGGACGGTCTGCGCTTCGCCATTCGCGAGGGCGGCCGCACCGTCGGCGCCGGCGTCGTATCCAAGATCATCGAGTAATGTAGTCGGACGGCGCGTCCGGCAAGGACGCGCCGACCGGTTTCGAGACAGTCACCCAGGACAGTCATAATGAACGGGCAAAACATCCGCATCCGGCTCAAGGCGTTCGATCATCGGGTTCTCGATGCATCGACGCGAGAGATCGTGAACACCGCCAAGCGGACGGGCGCGCGCGTGCGCGGTCCGATCCCGCTGCCGACGCGGATCGAGAAATTCACCGTCAACCGCTCGCCGCACATCGATAAGAAGAGCCGCGAGCAGTTCGAAATGCGGACCCACAAGCGGCTGCTCGATATCGTCGAGCCGACCCCGCAGACGGTCGATGCCCTGATGAAGCTCGATCTTGCCGCCGGCGTCGACGTCGAGATCAAGCTGTAAGGACGAGGAAAGCGACACGGTCATGCGCTCAGGACTGATCGCTCAGAAGGTCGGGATGACCCGTATCTTCACGGACGCCGGAGAACAGATTCCGGTTACCGTGTTGAAGGTCGACGGCTGCCACGTGGTGGCCCACCGGACCAACGAGAAGAACGGCTACACCGCGCTGCAGCTCGGTGCGGGCTTTGCCAAGGCGAAGAACACGGTAAAGGCGATGCGCGGACATTTCGCGGTCGCCAAGGTGGAGCCTCGCCGCAAGCTCGCGGAGTTCCGCGTAAGCCCGGAGAACCTCATCGAGGTCGGCGCCGAGCTGACGGCCGAGCATTTCGTGCCCGGCCAGCGGGTCGATGTGACCGGGACGTCCATCGGTAAGGGATTTGCCGGTGCGATGAAGCGGCACAATTTCGGTGGTCTGCGCGCCTCTCACGGCGTGTCGATCAGCCACCGCTCGCATGGTTCGACCGGCAACAGCCAGGACCCCGGCAAGGTGTTCAAGGGCAAGAAGATGGCCGGCCACATGGGTGACACGCGGGTCACCACGCAGAACCTCGAGGTGGTGAACACCGACGCGGAGCGTGGGCTCATCATGGTTCGCGGCGCGGTTCCGGGTGCGAAGGGCGGCTGGGTGCTGATGCGCGACGCCGTCAAGATCGCGGCTCCGGAAGGGATCCCGGTCCCCGGTGCGGTCCGCAATGCTGGCGGGCAGGCTCCGGCTGCGGAAGTTGCAACCGATGCCGCTCCCGAAGCTGACAGCGGCGCGGAGGCCTGAGTAAAATGAAAATCGACGTAATCGCGCTCGACGGCAAGAAATCGGGATCGGTCGATCTCTCCGATGAGATTTTCGGACTGGAGCCGCGCGCCGACCTTCTGCAGCGCATGGTGCGTTGGCAGCTTGCCGCACGGCAGGCCGGCACGCACAAGAGCAAGCGCCGCAGCGAGGTCAGCGGGACCACTGCGAAGATGTTCAAGCAGAAGGGCACCGGTCGTGCCCGGCACGGTGCGCGCACCGCGCCGCAGTTCCGCGGCGGCGGCAAGGCGTTCGGACCGGTCGTCCGCAGCCATGCGCACGATCTGCCGAAGAAGGTGCGGATGCTGGCGCTGAAGCACGCGCTGTCGTCCAAGGCGAAGTCGGATGCGCTCATCGTGGTCGACAGCGCCGCTGCCGACAGCGCGAAGACAAAGGCGCTTGCGGAGAAGTTCGCGAAGCTCGGCCTAACCTCGGCGCTCGTCGTCGACGGCAAGGAGCTTGAGAACAACTTCCGGCTGGCCTCGCGCAACCTGGCGTCCGTCGATGTGCTGCCGGTGCAGGGCATCAACGTCTACGACATCCTGCGCCGCGACAAGCTGGTGCTGACCAAGGCCGCCGTAGAGGCGCTGGAGGAACGGTTCAAATGACCAATCTCAAGCACTACGACATCCTGGTCGCGCCGGTGATCACCGAGAAGTCGACGTTGGCTTCGGAGCAGAACCAGGTCGTGTTCAAGGTGGCCCCGACGGCCACCAAGCCGGAGATCAAGGCGGCCGTCGAGGCGCTGTTCTCGGTCAAGGTGAAGAACGTGAATACGCTCGTGCGGAAGGGCAAGGTTAAGCGCTTCCGCGGCATCAAGGGCAAACAGAATGACGTCAAGAAGGCGATTGTGACCCTCGAAGAGGGCCACGCCATCGACGTCACGACGGGCCTTTGAGGCGCGTAAGGCGAGGGTAATAGAACAATGGCACTCAAGACCTTCAATCCGACGACGCCGGGCCAGCGCCAGCTGGTGATCGTCGACCGCGCCAATCTGTGGAAGGGCGGCCCGGTCAAGAAGCTGACCGAAGGCCTGACCAAGTCGGGCGGACGCAACAACGCGGGCCGTATCACGGCGCGCCGGCGCGGCGGCGGACACAAGCGGCTCTACCGCGTTGTCGACTTCAAGCGTACGAAATTCGATGTTCGCGGCACAGTCGAGCGGCTCGAATACGATCCGAACCGGTCTGCGTTCATCGCGCTGATCAAGTACGAGGACGGCGAGCTGGCCTACATCCTGGCGCCGCAGCGGCTGGGTGTCGGTGACACGGTCATCGCTTCCAAGCAGGCGGACGTGAAGCCGGGCAACGCGATGCCGCTGTCGGCCGTTCCGATCGGGACGATCGTGCACAACGTCGAGATGAAGCCCGGCAAGGGTGGTCAGATTGCGCGTTCCGCCGGCACTTATGTGCAGCTTGTTGGCCGCGACTCAGGGTATGCAATCCTGCGGCTGAATTCCGGCGAGCAGCGCCTGGTGCACGGTGCGTGCATGGCTACTGTCGGGGCCGTGTCCAACTCGGACCACTCCAACATCAACGACGGCAAGGCTGGCCGGTCGCGCTGGCGGGGCAAGCGTCCTGCGGTTCGCGGCGTCGCCATGAACCCTGTCGACCATCCGCACGGCGGCGGTGAAGGCCGTACGTCTGGCGGTCGCCACCCGGTCACCCCGTGGGGCAAGCCGACGAAGGGTAAGAAGACCCGTCGTAACAAGGCGACGCAGAAATTCATTCTGCGCTCGCGTCACTTGAAGAAGAAGTAGGGCTAACCGATGACCCGTTCAGTCCGGAAGGGGCCGTTTGTAGACGGCTATCTCCTCAAGAAGGCGGATGCCTCGCGGCAGTCTGGCCGTAACGAGGTGATCAAGATCTGGAGCCGTCGCTCGACGATCCTGCCGCAGTTCGTCGGCCTCACCTTTGGTGTCTACAACGGCCAGAAGCACATCCCGGTGCAGGTCAGCGAAGACATGGTGGGCCATAAGTTCGGCGAGTTCTCGCCGAGCCGTACGTATTACGGCCACACGGCCGACAAAAAGGCGAAGAGGAAGTAAGCGATGGGCAAGGCCGCTCGCGAACGCACTCTGCCCGAGAACGAGGCGAAAGCGGTGATGCGCAATGTGCGTATCAGCCCGCAGAAGCTCAATCTCGTGGCCGCCGCGATCCGCGGCAAGAAGGTGGCGTCGGCGCTCGCCGATCTGACCTTCTCGAAGAAGCGGATCGCCAAGGACGTCAAGAAGACGCTGGAGTCGGCTATCGCCAATGCCGAGAACAACCATGACCTCGACGTCGACGACCTGGTCGTCGCCGAGGCCTATGTCGGCAAGGCGCTGGTGATGAAGCGGTGGACGCCGCGTGCACGCGGTCGCGTCGGCCGCATCCACAAGCCGTTCTCGCATCTGACCATCGTCGTGAGACAAGTCGAGGAGTCCGCCTGATGGGCCAGAAAGTAAATCCGATCGGCCTGCGGCTGGGCATCAACCGCACGTGGGACTCGCGCTGGTTCGCGAACCCGCGTGACTACGGTTCGCTGCTCCACGAGGACATCAAGATCCGCGAGATGCTGAAGAAGGATCTGAAGCAGGCCGCGGTCGCCAAGATCGTCATCGAGCGTCCGCACAAGAAGTGTCGCGTGACCATCCATACCGCTCGGCCGGGCATCGTCATCGGCAAGAAGGGCGCGGATATCGAGAAGCTGCGCAAGAAGATCGGCGCGATGACGGACTCCGAGGTGCACCTCAACATCGTCGAGGTGCGCAAGCCGGAAGTCGACGCGATGCTGGTCGCTGACTCGATTGCCCAGCAGCTGGAGCGGCGTGTGTCGTTCCGCCGGGCGATGAAGCGTGCGGTGCAGTCTGCGATGCGCCTTGGCGCCGACGGTATCCGCATCAACTGCGGCGGCCGCCTCGGTGGCGCCGAGATCGCGCGGATGGAGTGGTACCGGGAAGGCCGTGTGCCGCTTCACACCCTGCGCGCGGACATCGACTACGGCGAGGCCACGGCAATCACGGCTTACGGCACATGCGGCGTCAAGGTCTGGATCTTCAAGGGCGAGATCCTCGAGCACGACCCGATGGCGTCGGAGCGTCGCGCGACCGAGGCTGCCGAGAGTGGTGGCGGCGGACGTCCGAGCCGTCGCGAGGGCCGTCGGTCTGAGTAAGGCCCACAGGAACTGAACGAGAAGAGCCATGCTTCAACCCAAGCGCACAAAATTCCGTAAGCAGCACAAAGGCCGCATTCGCGGTGTTGCGAGCACGGGAAACCAGCTCAACTTCGGATCCTTCGGCATCAAGGCCATGGAGCCGGAGCGGATCACGGCGCGCCAGATCGAGGCCGCGCGTCGCGCCATCACGCGTCACATGAAGCGTGCCGGTCGCGTGTGGATCCGCATCTTCCCGGACGTGCCGGTTTCGAAGAAGCCGACCGAAGTCCGCATGGGTAAGGGCAAGGGCACGCCGGAATACTGGGCGGCGAAGGTCAAGCCCGGGCGGATCATGTTCGAGATCGACGGCGTTCCGGCCGATGTCGCCCGCGAGGCACTGCGGCTCGGCGCTGCCAAACTGCCGATCAAGACGCGCTTCATCGCGCGCATCGGCGAGTGAACGGAGTAGGTGAAATGAAGGCGAGCGAGGTCTGGTCGAAGACCGAAGACGAGCTCAAGGGCGAACTGGCTAACCTGAAGAAGGAGCAGTTCAACCTGCGCTTCCAGCAGGCCACCGGTCAGCTAGAGAACACGTCGCGGGTGCGCCAGGTGCGCAGGGACATCGCGCGGATCAACACCGTGCTCGCCGGCAAGGCCCGCGCGGCCAAGGCTTGAGGTTAGGTGAAATGCCGAAGCGAATTCTGCACGGGACCGTCGTCAGCGACAAGAACGACAAGACCATCGTCGTCCAGGTGGAGCGCCGTTACGCGCATCCGCTGCTAAAGAAGACGGTTCGCACGAGCAAGAAGTATCACGCTCATGATGCCGACAATAAGTTCAAGGTCGGTGACATTGTGCGGATCCAGGAATGCGCCCCGATCTCGCGCAACAAGCGCTGGATAGCGTTGGCGGAATAGAGACGAACTTTAACGGTAAGGCATCGCGCGCCCGATAATTTCAAGCAGGGGCCCGCGAAGAGAAGGACAAGAGGCCGGCCATGATCCAGATGCAGACAAGTCTCGATGTCGCCGACAATTCGGGCGCGCGCCGGGTGCAGTGCATCAAGGTGCTGGGCGGTTCCAAGCGCAAGTACGCTCACGTCGGCGACATCATAGTGGTGTCGGTGAAGGAGGCTATTCCGCGCGGACGTGTGAAGAAGGGCGACGTCATGAAGGCCGTCGTCGTGCGCACCGCGAAGGATATCCGCCGCCCCGACGGCAGCGTGATCCGCTTTGACCGCAACGCCGCGGTTCTGGTGAACAACCAGAAAGAACCCGTCGGAACCCGTATTTTCGGCCCGGTGCCTCGCGAGTTGCGTGCGAAGAACCATATGAAGATCGTTTCGCTCGCGCCGGAGGTGTTGTGATGTCGATGGCGAAGATCAAGAAGGGCGACCGTGTCGTAGTGCTGAGCGGCCGCGACAAGGGCAAGTCCGGTGACGTCTTGAAGATGGAGCCGGCCAAGAGCCGCGCGATCGTTCAGGGCGTGAACATGGTGCAGCGCCACCAGAAGCAGACGGCGTCCGAAGAGGGCGGTATCAAGGCGAAGGAAGCGCCGATCAATCTGTCGAATCTGGCGCTGATCGACCCCAAGGACGGCAAACCGACCCGGGTTGGATTCAAGATTCTGAAAGATGGCCGCAAGGTGCGTTTCGCCAAGCGGTCCGGAGAAGTGATCGATGGCTGAAGCAGCATACGAGCCGAGGCTCAAGACGCACTATCGCGACGTCGTTCGTGGTCAGCTCATGGACGAGTTTAGCTACTCGAACCAGATGAAACTGCCGCGCCTCGAGAAGATCGTGCTCAACATGGGCGTCGGCGAGGCGGTTGGCGACCAGAAGCGCGCCCAAGCGGCAGCGAACGACCTGACCCTGATCGCCGGCCAGAAGGCGCTGGTTACGCATGCGCGTACCTCGATCGCCAGCTTCAAGGTGCGCGAGGGCATGGCTCTCGGCGCCAAGGTCACGCTGCGCAAGGGGCGCATGTACGAATTTCTCGACCGTTTCGTGAACATCGCGCTGCCGCGGGTTCGCGACTTCCGCGGGCTGAACCCGAAGAGCTTCGACGGTCGGGGCAACTACGCAATGGGTCTCAAGGAGCACATCGTGTTCCCGGAGATCGATTACGACAAGGTCGACCACGTAATGGGCATGGATATCGTTGTGTGCACCACGGCGCAGACCGACGATGAGGCCCGGGCCTTGCTCAAGGCCTTCAACTTCCCGTTCCGCGCGTGATCGCGGCAACGGGAGACCTCAGGAGGTTTTTTTAATATGGCGAAGAAAAGTGCGATCGAGAAGAACCGGAACCGCGCACGCCTGGTGAAGAAATATGCCGGCAAACGCGAGCGGCTGAGGGCGATCGCCGAAGACGAGTCGCTGTCGATGGAAGAGCGTTTCCAGGCGCGTCTGAAGCTTGCCGCGCTGCCGCGCAACTCGGCGCCGTCGCGCATCCGCAACCGCTGCGAAGTGTCGGGCCGGCCGCGCGGGGTGTACCGCAAGCTGAAGCTCTCGCGCATCGCGCTGCGTGAACTCGGGTCTCGGGGCATGATCCCGGGCATGGTCAAGTCGAGCTGGTGAGGTAACGAGCAATGGCCATGAGTGATCCGCTGGGCGATATGCTCACCCGCATCCGCAACGCGCAGATGCGGCGCAAGAACAAGGTGAATACGCCGGCGTCTTCGTTGCGCCGCCGCGTGCTCGACGTACTGCAGGCCGAAGGCTACATCCGGGGATATTCCGAAGTGGAATTCAACGGTGGCAAGGCTGAGTTCGAGATCGAACTCAAATATTTCGACGGCGAGCCGGTGATCCGCAAGATCGAGCGGGTCTCCAAGCCGGGCCGCCGGGTGTATGCCTCGGTGAAGAACCTGCCGACGGTCTCCAACGGCCTCGGCGTGTCGATCGTGTCGACTCCCAAGGGTGTCATGCCGGACTGGCAGGCGCGCGAAGAGAATGTCGGCGGCGAGGTACTGTGCCGCGTCTTCTGACGACGGCCAAAGGGAACGATCGGAGACGATTTCGATGTCGCGTATCGGAAAAAGGCCGGTAGCCGTACCTAGCGGCGTAACGGCGACGATCGCCGGACAGAGCGTTTCGGCCAAGGGGCCGAAAGGTGAACTGTCGGTGGTCCTCAATGACGAGGTGTCCGTCGAGATGACCGACGACGGGATCAAGGTCGGTCCGCGCGACGACTCCAAGGACGCGCGGGCGAAGTGGGGCCTGTCGCGGACACTCGTCTCGAACATCATCGTCGGTGTCAGCGACGGCTTCAAGCGGGAGCTGGAGATCCAGGGCGTCGGTTACCGCGCCCAGGTTCAGGGCAACAAGCTGCAGCTTGCGCTGGGCTTCAGCCATGACGTGCATTACCCGATCCCCGAGGGGATCAGCATCGAATGCCCGAAGCCGACCGAGATCGTCGTCAGTGGCATCGACAAGCAGCGGGTCGGCCAGGTGGCCGCCGAGATCCGCCGCTTCCGCCCGCCGGAGCCCTACAAGGGCAAGGGCGTCAGGTACAAGGACGAATATGTCTTCCGCAAGGAAGGCAAGAAGAAGTAGCGAGATCGGCGATGAGCAAGGGTTTGACAGGCCGCGAGAAGCGGACAATGCGGGTTCGGCGGGCACTCCGCCGGGCGGCCAATGGCCGGCCGCGGCTGAGCGTGCACCGCTCCTCGAAGAACATCTACGCGCAGGTCATCGACGATGCCGCCGGCCGCACTCTGGCCTCGGCGTCGACGCTGGAGAAGGATCTGCGCGGTGCCCTGAAGACCGGCGCCGACCGGGCTGCGGCCGAAGCGGTCGGCAAGCTCGTGGCCGAGCGCGCGGTCGAGGCTGGCATCAAACAGGTGGTGTTCGATCGTGGCGGCTATCTGTATCACGGGCGGGTAAAGGCACTCGCCGACGCAGCGCGCGAGGTCGGCCTCGAATTCTGAGGCCGGCGAGAAACGCGACAGAAAGAGGAATAGAGACGTGGCAGGCCGGGTAAGAGAAGATCGCGAGCGCGACAGCGAATTCGTGGACAAGCTCGTCCACATCAATCGTGTCGCCAAGGTCGTCAAGGGCGGCCGCCGGTTCGGGTTCGCCGCGCTGGTGGTTGTCGGCGACCAGAAGGGCAGGGTCGGTTTCGGCCACGGCAAGGCGCGCGAGGTGCCGGAGGCGATCCGCAAGGCGACTGACGCCGCGAAGCGGTCGATGGTGCGCGTGCCGCTGCGCGAGGGGCGTACGCTTCATCACGACGTCGCCGGACGCTGGGGCGCCGGTCGCGTGGTTCTGCGTGCCGCGCCTCCCGGTACCGGTATCATCGCCGGTGGCCCGATGCGCGCGGTGTTCGAGACGCTCGGTGTGCAGGACGTCGTCGCCAAGTCGCTTGGGTCGTCGAACCCGTACAACATGGTTCGCGCGACGTTCCAGGCGCTGAAGGCCGAGGACAGCCCGCGTTCGGTTGCGGCTCGTCGCGGTCTCAAGGTGTCTGCCCTTCAGTCGCGGCGTCGTGACGCCGTCGGCGACGCTGCGGCGGAAGCCTGAGACAGCGCCCAGGAGACAGTCTTATGGCCAAGAAAAGCGGAAAGACGATTACGGTCGAGCAGATCGGCTCGCCGATTCGCCGTCCGGGTGACCAGCGCGCGACGCTGATCGGGCTCGGGCTCAACAAGATGCACAAGAGGCGTACGCTGGAAGATACCCCGGCGGTGCGTGGCATGATCACCAAGGTCCAGCATCTGGTCCGGGTGGTCGAGGAAAATTGAACGACAGAGAGCGGATAAAATGAAGCTCAACGAGATCGCAGACCGTCCCGGCGCCAAGCATGCCCGCAAACGCGTGGGACGCGGCATCGGTTCCGGCCTCGGCAAGACCGCGGGACGCGGTCACAAGGGCCAGAAATCGCGGTCCGGCGTCGCCATCAAAGGCTTCGAGGGCGGCCAGATGCCGCTGCATCGGCGCTTGCCGAAGCGCGGGTTCAACAATATCTCAGCGAAGTCGTTCGCCGTCGTTAACCTGGATCGTATCCAGACGGCGATCGATGCTGGCAAGCTCGACGCCAAGCAGGCGGTGACCAGCGAGATCCTCGTCGCGGCGGGGATCGCACGGCGCACCAAGGATGGCGTGCGGCTGCTGGGCGGCGGCGAGCTAACGGCCAAGGTGTCGTTCCAGGTGCAGGGCGCCTCGAAGAATGCGGTCGCTGCGGTCGAGAAGGCCGGCGGCAGCATCGAGATCGCCGCACTGGCGCCGAAGGCGGCGGCCGAGCCACCGAAGTCGAAGAAGGCCGCGGAGCGGGCTTCCAAGGCGAAGACGCCGGCGGCCAAGACGTCCGCGGCCAGCGAAGACAAGCAAGGCTGAGGCAACGCCAACGGTGCCCGGCCGATATTGACCCGGGCAACCTGCGGCGGAGGGGAAAATGGCGTCAGCAGCTGAACAACTCGCAGCCAATCTGAATTTCGGCGCGCTTGCGAAAGCGACCGAACTGAAGCAGCGCATCTGGTTCACCCTTGGTGCGCTGCTGGTGTATCGGCTCGGCACCTATATCCCGCTTCCGGGGATCAACCCGCAGGCGGTCGCTGATATGTTTCAGCAGCAGTCTTCGGGCATTCTGGGCATGTTCAACATGTTCGCCGGCGGTGCCGTCGAACGGATGGCGATCTTCGCCCTCAATATCATGCCGTACATCTCGGCCTCGATTATCGTGCAGCTCCTGACCGCGGTCTCGCCGCATCTGGAGCAGCTCAAGAAAGAGGGTGAGCAGGGCCGGAAGACGCTGAATCAGTACACGCGCTACGGCACGGTGTTCCTCGCCGCGGTCCAGGCCTACGGTATCGCGGTCGGCCTCGAAGGGGCCGGCACTGTCGTCAATGATCCGGGGATGTTCTTCCGGTTCACGACGGTCATCACGCTGACCGGCGGTACGGTGTTCCTGATGTGGCTGGGCGAACAGATCACCCAGCGCGGCGTCGGCAACGGCATTTCGCTGATCATTTTCGCCGGTATCGTGGCCGGTCTGCCATCGGCGATCGCCGGCATGCTCGAACTGGGCCGCCAGGGCGCCATGTCGACGGGCATCATCCTGGCCATCTTCGTGATGGCGGTTGCCGTGATCGCCTTCATCGTGTTCGTGGAGCGCGCTCAGCGCCGGCTTCTGATCCAGTATCCCAAGCGCCAGGTCGGCAACCGGATGTTCCAGGGCGATTCCTCGCACCTGCCGCTGAAGCTGAACACCGCCGGTGTCATTCCGCCGATCTTCGCGTCGTCGCTGCTGTTGCTGCCGATCACGGTAGCGAACTTCTCGAGCGGCGAGGGGCCGGCGTGGCTGACCACGGTGACCGCGCTGCTCGGTCACGGCCAGCCGCTGTACATGCTGTTCTACGCGGTCGGGATCATCTTTTTCGCCTTCTTCTATACGGCGGTCGTTTTCAATCCGGCCGATACAGCCGACAACCTGAAAAAGCATGGTGGCTTCATTCCGGGTATCCGCCCGGGCGAGCGCACGGCCCAGTACATCGACTATGTGTTGACCCGGATCACGGTCATCGGTGCGATCTACCTCACGCTGGTCTGCCTGTTGCCCGAATTCCTGGTAACGGCCTGGAATGTGCCCTTCTATTTCGGCGGTACGTCACTGCTGATCGTGGTGTCGGTAACGATGGACACGGTTTCGCAGGTCCAGGGGCATCTGCTGGCGCATCAGTACGAGGGCCTCGTCAAGAAATCTCGCTTGCGAGGGGGGCGTCGCAACCGATGAGACTGATACTTCTCGGCCCGCCAGGCGCCGGCAAGGGAACTCAAGCTGTGCGCATCTCCGAGCGCTTCGGGATTCCGCAGCTCTCGACGGGGGACATGTTGCGCGCCGCCGTCGCCGCGGAGACGGCGCTCGGGTTGGCCGCAAAGGATGTGATCGCTCGCGGCGATCTCGTGCCGGACGATGTGGTCGTGCAGATCATTTCCGACCGGATCGACGAGCCGGATTGCAAGAACGGCTTCATTCTCGACGGTTTTCCGCGGACCGTCGCCCAGGCCGACGCGCTGGATGAGCTGCTGGCGCAGAAGAACATGAAGCTCGATGCCGTTGTCCAGTTGTCGGTCGACGATTCGGTCCTGATCGATCGCATCGAAAAGCGGGCCAAGGAAACCGTCGGTGGACCGCGGGCGGACGACAATGCGGATGCGCTGAAGAAGCGGCTCGATGTCTATCACGAGCGGACCGCGCCTCTGATTGCCCATTACGGGGCGAAGAACATGCTTCGATCGGTGGACGGCATGGCCGATGTCGACCGCGTATCGGAGGATATCATTTCTGTTCTGGAAGCTGCGTGAGCAGATCCGGAATTGTTAGGCAGAGGTTGACGAAACACATAGCGATACGATATCCAGCGGCGACTATCCGCAAGGAATAGAGCCGAGGGGTGTCATCCGGTCTGAAGCTGGGCCGGGGCGCCCGTATCTGCGTTGTGTTAAAGTCAGACCTTAAGTGATCGAGAAACCGGCCGGCTGGGCCGGACGGAATTGGAGCGAAGATCGTGGCTCGAATTGCAGGCGTCAACATTCCGACCAACAAACGCGTTGAAATCGCGTTGCGGTATATTCATGGCATTGGACCCGCCAAGGCCAAGGAAATCTGCGAGAAGGTCAGTATTCCGCCTGAGCGGCGGGTCAACGAACTCTCGGACGCGGAAGTCCTGCAGATTCGCGAAGCGATCGACCGTGACTATCTCGTCGAAGGCGATCTGCGCCGCGACGTGGCGATGAACATCAAGCGGCTGATGGACCTGGGTTGCTATCGCGGCCTGCGGCACCGGCGCGGTCTGCCGGTACGCGGTCAGCGTACGCACACCAACGCGCGGACCCGGAAGGGCCCGGCCAAGGCGATCGCGGGCAAGAAGAAGTAATCGGCTTCCAGCCGCGACGCTTATAAGAAGGACAGTATACGATGGCCAGAGACACCACGCGCGTTCGTCGCCGTGAGCGCAAGAACATCACCTCCGGCGTGGCTCATGTAAGCGCGTCGTTTAACAATACGATGATCACCATCACCGACGCCCAGGGCAACGCCATTTCGTGGTCGTCGGCCGGGACGATGGGGTTCAAGGGATCGCGGAAGTCGACGCCCTTCGCTGCGCAGATGGCGGCGGAAGACGCGGCCAAGAAGGCTGCCGAGCACGGCATGCGTACGCTTGAAGTCGAAGTTCGCGGTCCGGGGTCGGGCCGTGAATCCGCGCTTCGCGCGCTTCAGGCCGCAGGCTTCACGATTACCGCTATTCGTGACGTTACGCCGATCCCGCATAACGGCTGCCGCCCGCGCAAGCGCCGCCGGGTCTGACGATTTTCGCCGGCGACGGGACCGTCCCGTTCGCCGGATACGCTGCGGATGGAATGGCGGTTTCGTTCGCGCGGATTGAGAGCAATCCAACGAGGTTCGACCGTGATTGAGAAGAACTGGCAAGAGCTGATCAAGCCGAACAAGCTCGAAGTGCTTCCGGGTTCCGACCCGAAGCGCCTGGCTGTCATCGTGGCCGAGCCGCTCGAGCGCGGTTTCGGTACGACCCTCGGCAACGCACTCAGGCGGGTGCTGCTGTCGTCGCTCCAGGGCGCGGCCGTGACGTCGGTCCAGATTGACGGCGTGCTGCATGAGTTCTCGTCGATCCCCGGCGTGCGCGAGGATGTGACCGACGTCGTCCTGAACATCAAGGACGTGTCGGTGGGCATGCAGGGCGAAGGCCCCAAGCGCATGGTGCTGAAGAAGCAGGGACCCGGGCAGGTGACCGCCGGCGACATCCAGACGGTCGGCGATATCGAGGTGCTCAACCCGGATCTCGTCCTGTGCACGCTCGACGAAGGCGCGGAAATCCGCATCGAGTTCACGGTCAATACCGGCAAGGGCTATGTTGCCGCCGACCGCAACCGTCCGGAAGACGCACCGATCGGGCTTATCCCGGTCGACAGCCTCTACAGCCCGGTTCGCCGCGTCTCCTACCGTGTCGAGAACACCCGTGAAGGGCAGATCCTCGACTACGACAAGCTGACGATGGAGATCGAGACGGACGGCTCGGTGAAGCCGGAAGACGCGCTTGCCTATGCGGCGCGCATCCTGCAGGACCAGCTCAACGTCTTCATCACCTTCGAGGAGCCGAAGGCCGAGGTCGTCGAGGAGATGGTTCCGGAGCTCGCCTTCAATCCGGCGCTGCTCAAGAAGGTCGACGAGCTGGAGCTTTCGGTCCGCTCGGCCAACTGCCTGAAGAACGACAACATCGTCTATATCGGCGACCTGATCCAGAAGTCGGAGGCGGAGATGCTCCGGACCCCGAACTTCGGCCGCAAGTCGCTGAACGAGATCAAAGAAGTGCTGGCCCAGATGGGGCTGCACCTGGGCATGGAAGTGGCGAATTGGCCGCCGGAGAATATCGAAGAGCTGGCCAAGCGCTACGAGGATCATTACTGAGACGCGGGTAACGCGTCTGCGACGAATTCGAGGAGAGTGCCATGCGTCACGGCAAGACCGGCCGCAAGTTGAATCGTACGGCGAGCCACCGCAAGGCGATGTTCGCCAACATGGCCGCGTCGCTGATCCGCCATGAGCAGATCGTCACGACGTTGCCGAAGGCAAAGGAACTGAAGCCGATCATCGACAAGCTGGTCACGCTCGGCAAGCGCGGTGACCTGCACGCGCGCCGCCAGGCGGTCAGCCAGATCGGTGACAAGGAGGCGGTCTCCAAGCTCTTCGACACGCTGGCGGAGCGCTACAAGGATCGCGCCGGCGGCTACAGCCGGGTGCTGAAGGCCGGGTTCCGGCACGGCGACGCCGCGCCGGTTGCGGTGATCGAGCTGGTGGATCGCGACGAGAGCGCCAAGGGCGCCGAGGATCGTGCCCGGCACGAGGCGGAAGTCGCCGAGGAAGGCGAGGTGGCGTAAGACGCCTCGCAGCCGCGACAGAGTTTCAAGGGGCCTTCGGGCCCCTTTTTCGTTCCTACGGTTCGTGGGGACATAACCGCGGTCGGCGAATCGGCGGGCGCGCCCTATAGGAACAGGATGGTTTCGCCCGATCATCCCGACAAATACCGCGTTCTGGAGGATGCCTTCGGTTTCTCGACCTTCCGGTCGAGGCAGGAGGAGATCGTCGATGCGGTCCTGAGCGGCCGCAACGTGCTTGCGGTGATGCCGACCGGCGCCGGCAAGTCGCTGTGCTTTCAGCTTCCCGCGCTGGTGAAGGGCGGGTTGAGCATCGTCGTATCGCCGCTGATCGCGCTGATGGACGATCAGGTCGCCGCCCTGAAGCTTTCCGGCCAGAAAGCCGAGGCAATCCATTCCGGCAAGTCGCGCGAAGAGAATGTCGAGATCTGGCGGCGCGTGACGCGCGGCGAGGTGAGTCTGCTCTACATGTCGCCGGAGCGGTTGATGACGCCGCGCATGCAGGCGGCACTGACGAAGTTTTCGCTCGGACTGATCGCGGTCGACGAGGCCCATTGCATTTCCCAGTGGGGGCACAGTTTTCGGGCCGAATATCTCATGCTGGGGGCGCTGCGCGAGGCGTTTCCGGGTGTGCCCATCATTGCCCTGACGGCGACCGCAGACCGGTCGACGCGAGACGACATTTCCGAAAAGCTCTTCGGCGGTGACGTTTCGGTGTTCGTGTCCGGCTTCGACCGCCCCAATATTTCCATCACGGTCGCCGACAAGACGCGGGCCGGGGCCGAAATCGAGCGGTTCGTCAAATCACGGGGCGGACAGAGCGGCATCGTCTATCGGATATCGCGCAAGAAGGTCGAGGATACCGCCGCGGCGCTGTCGGCGGCCGGAATTCGGGCGCTTGCCTATCATGCCGGGATGCCGCCTGCGGACCGCGCGGCGAACCAGGAAGCCTTCCTCGCCGAGCCCGGGATCGTCATGGTGGCGACCGTCGCGTTCGGCATGGGGATCGACAAGTCGGACGTGCGTTTCGTCGTGCACGGCGACGTCCCCTCGAGTCTCGAAGCGTACTATCAGGAGATCGGCCGGGCGGGGCGCGACGGCGAGCCGGCCGACGCCTACATGCTGTACGGGCTCGAGGACGTGCGCACGCGCCGGCGGTTCATCGACGAGGCCGACTGCGAGCCGGAACGCCGGCGCGTCGACGCGTTGCGGCTCGATGCCCTGATCGGATTCTGCGAGGCGACCAGCTGCCGCCGGGTGGCGCTGCTTGCCTATTTCGGCGAGAGCTCGCAGGCCTGCGGCAACTGCGACATCTGCCTCGATCCGCCGGCGCTCGCCGACGGGCGTGATGTGGCGCGGCTGGCCATCGATCTCGTGCGGACGACCGGCGAGCGCTACGGCGCCGCCTACATCGTATCGCTGCTCACCGGCGAGACGAACGACATGGTGCTGTCGCGCGGGCACGATTCGCTGCCGCTGTTCGCCGCCGGTTCCAGCCGCAAGAAGGCCGAGTGGCGCTCGATCCTGCGGCAGCTCGTCGCCGCCCGCGCGCTGCACGCGGAAACCGGCGCCTTCGGATCCCTGATGCTCGGCGAGAAGGCGGAAGCCGTGTTGAGCGGTAATCAGGAATTTTTGATCCGGTTGCCGAGCCCCGGCAAGTCGCGCCGGAGCAAACGCGGCAGCGCGCCGGAACGGCGACTGAACGGACCGGAAACGGAGCTTCTGGTTCGCCTGAAGGCGCTAAGGCGTGAAATCGCTGCCGAACAGGGCGTTCCCGCCTATGTCGTCTTTCCCGACCGTACATTGGAAGAGATGGTCGTCACGCATCCCCGCTCGCTCGACGACATGGCGCGGGTGCGCGGCGTCGGGGCCGCCAAGCTCGAGGCGTTCGGCCGCACCTTCCTCGATGCGCTGAACGGATAGTCATGGCGGTTGACCGGATGTGCCAACCGGTCATGCTGCCGCCGTTCTTTTCGCCTAACCGCCACCTATATTGGCTTCATGAACGAGCACCCGATGATCCGAACCCTCTTTGTTGCTGCCGTCGCCGCGCTTTTCGGTGCCCTCCCGGCCTCCGCCCAGACGAAGGTGGTTCCCGATAGCGAGGCGGCCATCACCTATTCCTATGCGCCGATCGTCAAGCAGGCGGCGCCGGCGGTGGTCAACGTCTATTCGAGCCGCGTGGTTCGTCAATCGAACATGCCGCCCTTCTTCAACGATCCGTTCTTCCGGCGGTTCTTCGGCGGGCCTGACGCGTTCGGTCAGCGCGAGCGGGTCCAGAAATCGCTCGGCTCCGGCGTGATCGTCGATCCGTCCGGTTTCGTGGTGACGAACGCGCACGTGATCGACGGCGCCGACGAGGTCAAGGTGGCGCTGTCGGACCGCAGGGAATTCGAGGCGGAGGTCGTGCTCAAGGACGAGCGGACCGATCTGGCGGTTCTGAAGATCGAGGGCGACAAGCCGTTTCCCGCGCTCGCGTTCGCCGATTCCGATGCGCTGGAGGTCGGCGATATCGTGCTGGCGATCGGCGATCCGTTCGGCGTCGGCCAGACCGTGACGAGCGGCATCGTCTCGGCGCTGGCGCGCACCCAGGTCGGCGTGTCCGACTACGGCTTCTTCATCCAGACCGATGCTCCCATCAATCCCGGCAATTCGGGCGGCGCGCTGCTCGACATGCAGGGCCGGGTGGTCGGCATCAACACGGCCATCTATTCGCGCTCCGGCGGATCGCACGGCATCGGATTCGCCATCCCGGCCAATATGGTGCGGCTCGTCGTTGCCGGCGCGCAGAGCGGCGGCGGTCTTAAGCGGCCGTGGTTCGGCGCCAGCGTGCAGGAGGTGACGCCGGATATCGCCGACAGCCTCGGCATGGACCGCCCCGTCGGGGTTCTGGTCGCCAACCTGCATCCGGAAGGCCCCGCGGCGGAAGCCGGGCTGAAAACCGGCGACGTGATCGTCGCCGTCCAGGGCAACGAGGTTCTCGACCCGAATGCGTTCCGCTACCGCATCGCGACGCGTGGCGTCGATACGGAGACGACCCTTGATGTGATCAGTCGTGGCGAGACGCGGACGATCAAGGTGGCGCTGATCGCGCCGCCCGAGGAGCCGGCGCGCGACGCACGCGATCTCGACGGGCCGTCGCCGCTGACCGGGATCCGCGTCGCCAACCTGTCTCCGGCGGTTGCGGACGAATTGTCGCTCGACAGCGAGGCGACCGGCGTCGTCGTGGTGTCGATCCAGCGCGGGTCGCCGGCCCAGCGGGTCGGTTTCCGGGTCGGCGACACGATCCACGAGATCAACGGCGAAACCATCGAAACCAGCGAACAGCTCGACGGTTATGTCAAGGAGCGCCGTCGCGCCTGGAAGGTCACGATCGTGCGCGACGGACGCATGGTCACCTCGGTATTCGGCGGATAGGGGAGCGCGGCGGGCCGGCGGGCCTGGCGGGCGGGGCCGGCCTGCGCCCGGATATCAGAACGTCCGCTTCCAGCCGACCGAGGCACTGAACTGGTGCATCTCGATCTCGATCGACGAGCCCGGGGTCACGCCGAACGGGGTGACTTCAGGGCCGGTGACCGAGTTCGAGAAGGCGTAGAGAAGGCCGAAGTCGATCGAATCGCGCTCGGTGATCCTGATGTTGCCGCCGCCGGTCAGGTGGTGCTCGACGAGGCCCGGCGCGATTACGTTCAGCGTGACGTCGTCGGAGCCGATCGGATTGGTGGCGAAGGCGTAGCCGCCGCGCCAGGTGAAACGCTCGTTCTGGCGCCATTCGACGCCCACCTTGAAGACGTCGACGTCATCCCAGCCGAAGCCCGGTCCGTCGCTGGAACCGAGGGGGGCGGGAAAGAACGGATTCCCGATCGCGTCGACGTCCGTGTAGAAGATGCGCTGATAGTCGAACATCAGCGTCAGGTCGTCGACGACATCGACGGCGATCCCCGCGGAAACTGACGGCGGGATGTCGAATTCGCCCTGATTGGCGAACAGGCCCGCGTAGCTGTCGAATTTCTGCATCCACATCTTGGTCTGGCCGGACAGGCCAATGCGGACATTTTCGGTCACATCGACGAGAACGCCGGCACGCAGGCCGCCGCCCAACGACATTTCATGGCCGTTGTTGGTGAGGGCGAGAGGATTGGACGAGAAGGGGGCAAAGACCCCGAGACCCGTGGCCTCGAAGGACTGGACGGCGAGTGTCGGCGCGATGCCGATAGCCACATTGCCGAAGTCGTAGGCGTAGGTCGCCGAGATGAAGACCTGCATCAAGTCGACCCCGGCCTTGCCGCCGCAGAAGACGCCCGGAGAAAAGCCGCCGCAGCCGGGCGCAAGGTTCAGGACGTCGCCATAATCGGTGTTCTGGCCGCCATTGCCATAGATGGAAAAGTTGATCGCCGAGTTCTCGTCGATCGGGTGGTTGTAGGCCAGGTTGGGGATGAAGAAGAGGTTCCGGTCGCTGCGGACGTCGCCGGGGGCGACGAGTATGGTTCCGCTCGCCTCGTAACCGCGGAACGGCGCGAAGAACTCGATCCCGACCTGGAATTCACGTCCGATGTCTGCCGCCGTGGCCGGGTTGATCGCCGCCGACATCGCGTCCGTGGCCTGTGCGACACCGGCCCCGCCGGTGCTGCGTTGGGCGACGCCGTAGCCGAGCGCGAATTGGCCTTCGGTTGCTTCCGCCTGGGGAATAACCGCAACTGCCGATGCCATCGCGAAGACTGGCGCTATCCGAATGAGCCTTGAAATGGACGTCACGTGATTCCCCCATACCGGCCGGATTTTTTGGTGATTGGTGCGGGAGCCGGGACGAACACGGACCGGCCACGACCGTATTCGTATTCACGAAAATGAATGTAAATAATGGATTCATTATCGCGCAAGCGCGAATTGAAGATCGCACCAAAAAAGCCCAACTGCGTGTGTCGCGGGTCACACGTCGGGCAACGGTGGCTTCGCAGGAGCGAGGCTCGCAGTCGGCTTGCCTGGATCGAATGCGTGCCACATTTAGAACGGCATGATAGGTAAGCCCTTGGTTTTCCGAGATTTCATGAGCAGCCCGGGATTGCGATGAGTACTCTGTTCGAAGCCGCCGGCATGGAGCGCGACCTGCCTCGTCCGCTCGCTGATCGCCTGCGCCCGAAGACCTTGTCGGATGTCGTCGGCCAGGATCATCTGGTCGGATCCGAGGGGGCGCTGACCCGGATGCTGAGGTCTGGCGGCCTCGGCTCGCTGATTCTCTGGGGACCGCCGGGCACGGGCAAGACGACCGTTGCACGGCTGCTGGCGGGCGAGACAAATCTGGCCTTCGAACAGCTTTCGGCGATCTTCTCCGGTGTCCAGGACCTCAAGAAGGTGTTCGAGGCGGCGCGCCAGCGCCGGACGATGGGGCAGGGCACGTTGCTCTTCGTCGACGAGATCCATCGGTTCAACCGGGCCCAGCAGGACAGCTTCCTGCCGGTGATGGAGGACGGCACGGTGGTGCTGATCGGGGCGACGACCGAAAACCCGTCCTTCGAGCTCAACGCCGCGCTTCTGTCGCGCGCCCAGGTTCTGGTGTTCCGTCGGCTCGACGCCGCCGGGATCGGAGAGCTGCTGGCGCGGGCCGAGGAAATCGAGGGCAGACGGCTGCCAGTGACGCCTGAAGCGCGCGAGGCGCTGATCGGCATGGCCGACGGCGACGGACGGGCGTCGCTGACGCTGGCCGAAGACCTCTACCGGGCGTCATCGCAGGACGACATGTTCGATATCGCCGGCCTGACGGAGGTCGTGCAGCGCCGCGCGCCGATCTACGACAAGGGCCAGGACGGCCACTACAATCTCATTTCCGCCCTGCACAAGTCGGTACGCGGGTCCGACCCGGACGCGGCGCTGTATTATCTCGCGCGCATGTTCGCCGCCGGTGAGGACCCCCTCTTTATCGCGCGACGCGTGGTCCGGATGAGCGTCGAGGATATCGGGCTTGCCGATCCGCAGGCGCTCGTGCAGGCCAATGCCGCAAAGGACGCCTACGACTTTCTCGGCAGTCCGGAAGGCGAACTGGCGATCGCGCAGGCCGTGATCTACATGGCGACCGCGCCGAAATCGAATGCCGCGTACAAGGCGTTCGGCGCTGCCCGTCGCGCCGCGCGGGAATATGGGTCACTGACACCGCCCAAGCATATCCTCAACGCGCCGACCAAGCTGATGAGGTCGGAAGGTTACGGGGACGGGTACGAATACGACCACGACTCGGCCGATGCGTTCTCGGGGCAGGACTATTTCCCGGAGGAAATGGAACGTCAGGCGTTCTACGATCCGCCCGAGCGCGGCTTCGAGCGGGAAATCCGCAAGCGTCTCGACTACTGGGCGAAACGCCGGCGCACGCGGGAGGCGGGCGACGAGGAATAGCGCCCGTCGCCTTCGCCTTGGCTCGCGGGGCCGCGAACCTGAAGGTTGAGTGCGCGCGGGCCGCTCGCAAAACCGTCGAATTCCGGTGTTTACTTGCCCGGACGTCCATTCCTCGAAGACCCGGGCCACACGCATGCGAGTCCTCATTTTCTACGGAACGACTGAAGGCCAGACACGCAAGATCGCCCATTTCGTCGCGGACCGCGTCGAAGACGCCGGGCACATGGCAGTTGTCGTCGATGCGGCTGATGTGGCATCCGACTTCGAGATCCCGCCGGTCGACGCGGTGATCGTCGCCGCCTCGGTCCATGTCGGGCATTACCAGTCGGCCGTTCAGCACGTCATCAAGGCGAATCGCGACCGGCTGGCCGCGCTGCCGACGCTGTTTCTGTCGATCTCGCTGGCGGCGGCCGGTGATGAAAGCGACCTGAGCGATGTCGCGCGCTGCACGGACCGGTTTCTGCGCGCGACCGGATGGGCACCGGCGCGTGTCGAGCATGTCGCCGGTGCGTTCAAGTACACGGAATATGATTTCTTCAAGCGGTGGGCGATGAAATACATCGCCCTGCGGCACGGACAGCCGACCGACACCAGCCGCGACTACGAGCTGACCGACTGGCCCGGACTCGAAAAAACGATCGAGGAGTTTCTCGTAGGTATCGGCGGCTAGTGCCGAAACAGGCGCTAGGCGCTGTCGCCGCGGCGCAGGTTCAGCAGCGCCTTTCGGGTTTCGACGACGGCGGACCACAGCCTGTCGTTCTGCTTGATGCCGCGCTTGGTGCGCTGCCACAGCCGGAAGGCGCCGGACGTGGCCGCGCCGGCACTGGTCAACGCGACGGCCGAATCGACGAGTTCGATCGGTACTTCGCACCAGTTGTCCTTGTAGCCCTCGTCACCGATCGTGAAGTCGAACAGCGCGAGCTCCTTGTCGAAGCTCCACTGCATCAGCCGGTACATGAGCTGTCGGCCCGGCGAGTACCTGGCGAAGGTGTCGAGATCGTAGCTGTGCAGGACGTAATAGTAGGTGTCGGCGAAGACGAGGCCGAAATTCGCCGCCGCGATGCGGTCGCCGCAATAGAGCGCGGAGAGCTGGACGACGCTATCGGGATCCACGCTGCCGTGCGCGAGCTGGCGATAGAAATCGGCCACGCCGGGCGGCGCGAACATGTCGTCGACGCCGATGCGCGCGAGCCCTTCGCGCTTCTGCGCGAATATCGCGTCGAGGATCGCGTCGGCGGTCGCGCGGTCCTCGGCGATGACGAACGATAGCTCACCGTGTTCGGAAAGCTGGCGTTCCTTGGATCGGTCGGTCCGGCGCCATCCCTTTCCGCGCTTCGATTCGTAGTAGGTGTTCCAGTCCGGTTCCAGCCGCGTCGCATGGGCGCCGTTGGCGTTGGGGTAGGTGCGAAGCTGCAGGAACGGATTCGCCGTGCCGCGCAGGTCGGTGGGCATCTTGGCGAAATGCAGGACATCGGCGCCGCCGATCGCCTCGACGAAGCCGGTCATGAAGGCGTCGAAGGCCGATCTGTCCCCGGCGAGGTGGCGCAGATAGGCCTCGTCGAACAGGCCGCCATGATAGTCCGCCTGGTCGCCGCCCAGCCACTCGACGGTGCGGCTGGCGAGCTTTCGCCGTGTGCCGAGCGGCAGCAGATACAGGAGGCGGCCGTCTTCGCCCGTTCCGGTCACGAAGACCGGCTCGATATTCTCTTTGGGCGCGACGTGCCGGCACCAGGCGGACAGGACCTCGTAGGTCTGGAAGACGTGGCAGACGGCGGTGGTCTCGAACTGGCGCCAGGCGGCCTCGAGCGACTCGATATCCCGGGTCGTCGCGACCTGAACTCGGGCAAAAGCGGTCGTACCGCTCGAAAAATCCCGCGTGGGCGCGTAGTTCATGGAAGCAGCCTTTCTCGACCGGTTTCATCGACGACCCGACGCGCTGCGTTCGCACGGCCCAATCGGCTGTCACCCCCAAGGGGAAACTACCGGTGTGACTGTGCGTCCGCGAGCAACGGCTGATCGGAGGGTAAACATAGCCCCTGGGAATTTATGAATGGTTGTCCCGTGAATTCCTTGACCTTGCCGGCGGAACGGGCCAATCCAAGACGAGCGCGCAAGCGTGATAGTCCGAGGGTTTTCATGCCGGTTCATCTTGCACATCTGCTGATCGTCGCCGGCGGCGGCGCGATCGGCGCTGGCGGCCGCCATCTGGTGAACCAGATGGCGCTGAAGCTGCTCGGGCCGTCGTTTCCGTGGGGCACGCTGATCGTCAATATCGTCGGGTCCTTCGCGATGGGGCTCCTGATCGGCGGGCTGGTGAAATGGATGCCGGTGGGAGGCGGGCAGGGCATTCGCCTGTTCCTGGCCACGGGGATCCTCGGCGGCTTCACGACGTTTTCCGCCTTCTCGCTGGATGTCGCCGTGCTGTGGCAGCGCGGCGCGACGATGACGGCGTTCGGCTACGTCGCCGGCTCGGTGCTGCTGTCGATCCTGGCGGTGTTCTTCGGCCTCTGGGTGATGCGGGGACTCGAACCGTGAGTGGCGTCCAGCGTCTGCATGTCGGCAGCGACGAGGACGGGATGCGCCTCGATCGCTGGTTCCGGCACCATTTCCCGCAGGTCACGCAGGGCTATCTGCAGAAGCTGCTGCGCACCGGTCAGGTGCGCGTCGACGGCGCCCGCGCCAAGGCCGCCGATCGGTTGAGCGAGGGCCAGGAAATACGTGTCCCGCCGGTGCCGTCGGGCGACGAGCGTCGGCCGCGTCCGAAACCGGGCCTGTCGGCGGCCGATCGGGATTTCCTCGAGTCGATCACGCTCTACGAGGACGACGACCTCCTGATCCTGAACAAGCCGTCCGGCATCGCGGTGCAGGGCGGCACCAAGACGACGCGGCATATCGACGGACTGCTCGCCGGCCTTGGCGAGGATGCCGATACGCGTCCGCGGCTGGTGCATCGCCTCGACCGTGACACCTCGGGCGTGCTGGTCGTCGCGAAGAAGCGGCAGGCAGCGGCCAAGATGGGCCGCATGTTCCAGACCCGCTCGGTGCGCAAGATCTACTGGGCGGTGGTGCGCGGCCTTCCCAAGCCGCCGCAGGGCAAGGTCGACGCGGCGCTTATCAAGGCGGCGACGCCGGATGGCGACCGCGTGCGCGCGGCGCGCCCGGGCGAGCACGACGAGGCGCAGAAGGCCGTCACGCATTTCTCGGTGGTCGACCATGCCGCGCAGAAGTTCTCGTGGATGTCGCTGAAGCCGGTGACCGGCCGGCAGCACCAGTTGCGCGCGCACATGGCCATGCTCGGCCATCCGATCATCGGGGACGACAAGTATGGCGACGACCGGGAATTGCCGGACGCCATCGAAAACCGCCTGCATCTGCATGCGCGCCGCATTGCCTTTCCGCACCCCGCGACCGGCAAGACTGTCGACGTTACGGCGCCCCTGCCTGAACACATGACGAGAACGTTCGCCGTCCTCGGCTTCCAGGTCAATCGCGTGACGGGCGACGGGGGCGAGGACTGAACGATGGCGGCGCAATCCACCACGGCCGACGACTACCGGGTACACGACCGGCTCGACGCGGTGGCGACGACGCTGGTCGTGATCCTGTGCCTGGTCTGGGGCCTGAACTACGTCTCGATGAAGGTGGTCAACCAGGGCTTCCAGCCGGTTTTCGTGGCCGGCCTGCGGTTCGCGCTGGCCGCCGTCGTCATATTCGGCTGGTGCCTTTTCCGGCGGATTCCGCTGTTCGGCGCCGACGGGACCCTGATACCGGGCATCATCGCGGGGCTTCTGTTCGGTGCGGAGTTCGCCTTCATCCAGACCGCGCTCGACTATACGAGCGCATCGCGCAGCGTGGTGTTCACCTACACGATGCCGTTCTTCGTCGCGCTCGGCGCGCACCTGTTCGTGCCAGGCGAGCGGATGAGCGCTCTGGGCTTCATTGGCCTGGTGCTGGCGTTCTCCGGTGTGGCGTTCGTGTTTTCAGACAGGCTCAGCCTGCCGTCGCCGGATGCCTGGATCGGCGATCTCATGTGCATCGCGGCGGCGATCCTCTGGGCGTCGACGACGATCGTGATCAAGACGACGAAGCTGCGTTTCGCCAAACCGGAGAAGGTGCTGCTCTACCAGCTTGTCGTGGCCGCGGTGGTGCTGACCCCGCTCGCGCCGCTCTTCGGTGCCCTGATACGGGATGTCACGCCGCTTGTCGTCGGCGCGCTCGCCTTTCAGGTGGTCATCGTGGTCTCGACCACGTTCCTGGTCTGGTTCTGGCTCATCCGGAACTATCCGGCGGCGCGGCTCACCTCTTTCACCTTTCTGACACCGGTTGCCGGCGTGCTATTGAGCGGATTGCTGCTTGGCGAGCCGATCAGCTGGAAACTCGGCGTCGCCCTCGTGCTGGTCGCGGCCGGCATCTATCTGGTCAACCGGCCGGTACCCACACCGGCGAATCCCTGAGTTCGTACATGCGCCTGATCCTCTTCGACTGTGACGGCACGCTCGTCGACAGCCAGAACATCATCGTTTCCACCATGCATGCCGCATTCGCAATGCATGGAATTGCCGCGCCCTCGCGCGATGCGGTGCTCGCAATCGTCGGCCTGTCGCTGGAGCAGGCGATCGCGACGCTGCTCGGCGACCAGGCCGATCGCGCGGCGGAGGTCGCCGTGTCCTATCGCGAGCAGTTTCAGAGCCGGCGCCAGGACGGTGTGCTGGAGCCGCTCTATCCCGGCGCCCGCGAGGTCGTGACGGCGCTGGCCAGCCGTGACGATACGCTGCTCGGCATCGTCACGGGAAAATCCCGCCGCGGGGTCGACGCGGTGCTTGGCGGGCACGGTCTGCTCGACTGTTTCGTGACGATCCAGACCGCCGACGACGCACCGTCCAAGCCGCATCCGGCGATGGTCCTGCAGGCGCTGTCGGCGACCGGGGCGGATGCCGCCCACACGGTCGTAATCGGCGACACGACCTACGACATGATGATGGCCCGCTCTGCCGGCACGGGTGCCGTCGGCGTGAGTTGGGGCTATCATGCACCGCAGACGCTGCCCGAAGCGGGTGCGGAGATCGTACTGACGCGCTTCGACGACCTGCCGCCGTGGCTGGAACGGCGTTGGGCGGCATCCGAAATCGCCGCATGAGCGACGAGACCGTGCAAGACAACTCTATGGCAAAGGCGCAGGAGGCCGCGCGCGCGGCCCTGCCGAAGCGTTTCTACAAGACCGCCGATGTCGCCGAAGGCGAGGGCGGCTGGTTCGTTCGCCTCGACGAGCGGCCGCTGCGCACGCCCAAGAAGCGCCTTCCGGTTCTGCCGGACCGTGCGCTTGCCGAGGCGATCGCAGCGGAATGGGACGCGGTCGAAGATGTCATCGATCCGGCCGCGATGCCGATGACCCGGCTCGTCAACACGGCGATCGATGGCGTTGCGGAGACGATGGAAGCCGTGGCGCAGGATGCGGCCCGCTTCGCGGAGAGCGATCTGCTGTGCTACCGCGCTGAAGATCCGGAAGGGCTGGTCGCCCGACAGACCGAGGTCTGGGACCCGCTCGTCGAGTGGGCGAGGAGCGATCTTGGACTGAAGTTCAACCTGGCCGCCGGGGTGATCCATGTCGCCCAGCCGCCCGAGACGCTGGACGCGGCGCTGGCGCACCTGGCGGAATTCGACGCATTCACGCTGACCGGCGTGCACGTGATGACGTCGCTGACGGGATCGCTGGTGATCGCGCTCGCGGTGGTTCACGGGCGCCTGTCGCCGGAAGAGGCGTGGGCCGCCTCCCTTGTCGACGAGGACTGGCAGATCAGCCAGTGGGGCGAGGACGAGGAGGCGATGAAGCGGCGCGGCCGCAACTGGCGCGAGCTGGAGGCCGCCGCGCGCCTGGCACGGCGGCCGTAGCCACTGTCGGACGATCAGGCTGGAGATCGGACCGGCGATCAGGCCGCTGCGGCGGCGCTTTCGATATCGTCGATCACCTCGCGCAGCTTCGCCTGCACCTCGACAGCCACCTCGCCGAGCGCCGGGTTCTCGATCGCCTGCATCGAGGCGATGGGATCGATCGCCGAAACCTCCACCGTGCCGTCGGTGTGCTGCTGGACGATGACATTGCAGGGCAACATGGTGCCGATCTTGTCTTCGGCCTGGAGCGCTCTGTAGGCGTGCGACGGGCTGCAGGCGCCCAGAATACGATAGGGCTTGAAGTCGGCATCGAGCTTCTTCTTGAGCGTCGCGGTCACGTCGATCTCGGTGAGCACGCCGAAGCCGTGCCGGGCAAGCGAGGCCGTGACGGCGGCTATCGCGTCCTCGAAGGACATGTCGACGGCGCGGGAGAAGTGGTAGTCGCTCATGAGTGTGCTCCTTTCGCGGGTGGTGGCATTTCATATTCGTGAACCTGAATATATCGGTCCGCCCGCTCTGCACGGCAAGGTGTAGCCCGGAAAATTGACGGGACTTTGCCGACTCCCCGTCGGCCGATACCCATGCTATTGACCCATCCCGAGAAAACGAAACGGGATCCGTCCAGTCATGAAGGCGATACTCGAACAGCTCGAGTCCAGGCGCGCGGTCGCGCAGGTCGGCGGTGGCACCGCACGCATCGAGGCCCAGCACAAACGCGGCAAGCTGACGGCGCGCGAGCGGCTGGCGCTCCTGCTCGATGAAGGCTCCTTCGAGGAGTACGACATGTTCATCGAGCATCGCTGCACCGATTTCGGGATGGAGGAGACCAAGATCCCGGGCGATGGCGTAGTGACCGGGTGGGGCACGATCAACGGTCGCACCGTCTTCGTCTTCGCCAAGGACTTCACGGTCTTCGGTGGCTCGCTGTCGGAGACGCACGCCCAGAAGATCACCAAGATCCAGGACATGGCGCTGAAGAACAGGGCGCCGATCATCGGCCTGTTCGACGCCGGCGGCGCACGCATCCAGGAGGGCGTGGCCGCACTCGGCGGCTATGGCGAGGTGTTCCAGCGCAACGTGCTCGCCTCCGGCGTCATCCCGCAGATTTCCGTGATCATGGGGCCGTGCGCGGGTGGCGACGTCTATTCGCCGGCAATGACCGACTTCATCTTCATGGTGCGCGACACGAGCTATATGTTCGTGACCGGACCGGACGTGGTGAAGACGGTCACCAACGAGACGGTGACGGCCGAACAGCTGGGTGGGGCGAGCATCCACACGGTCAAGTCCTCGATCGCCGATGGCGCCTACGACAACGACGTCGCCGCGCTCATCCAGATGCGCCGGCTGATGGACTTCCTGCCGGCCAACAACGAGGAGGGCGTGCCGGAGCTGCCGAGCTTCGACGATGCGGCACGGATCGAGGACTCGCTCGACACGCTGATCCCGGACAATCCGAACAAGCCCTACGATATCAAGGAACTGATCATGAAGGTCGCCGACGAGGGCGATTTCTTCGAGATCCAGGAAGCCTTCGCCAAGAACATGGTCACCGGGTTCGGCCGAATCGGCGGCTCCACCGTCGGCTTCGTCGCCAACCAGCCGATGGTGCTCGCCGGCGTTCTCGATTCGGATGCTTCCCGGAAAGCCGCCCGCTTCGTGCGCTTCTGCGACTGCTTCTCGATCCCGATCGTCACCTTCGTCGACGTGCCGGGCTTCCTGCCCGGAACCGCGCAGGAATATGGCGGCCTGATCAAGCACGGCGCCAAGCTGCTGTTCGCCTATGCGGAGGCCACCGTGCCGAAGGTCACCGTCATCACTCGCAAGGCCTATGGCGGCGCCTACGACGTCATGGCGTCGAAGCACCTGCGCGGCGACGTGAACTACGCCTGGCCGACCGCCGAGATCGCGGTGATGGGCCCGAAGGGCGCGGCCGAGATCCTGTACCGTTCCGAGCTCGGCGATCCCGACAAGATCGCCAAGCGGATCGACGAGTACACAGACCGCTTCGCCAATCCGTTCGTTGCCGCCGAGCGGGGTTATATCGACGAGGTGATCATGCCGCATTCGACGCGCAAGCGGATCGCCCGCGCGCTCGACATGCTGCGCAACAAGCACCTCGAGAACCCCTGGAAGAAGCACGACAACATCCCGCTGTGACGGCGGGATGTTGTGGGCCGATCAGCCCTTGGTCAGACGCTCCGCGTGCCAGGCGATGTGGTCGGCCATGAAGGTCGAGATGAAATAGTACGAGTGGTCGTAGCCCGGCCGCATGTTGAGCGTGAGGGCGATGCCGGCGGTCTCGCAGGCCGTCTTGAAGGCTGCCGGATCGAGCTGCTGGCTGAGGAAATTGTCCGTATCTCCTTGATCGACAAGGATTTCCGGAACTTTGCTGCCGTCCTCAACGAGGGCGGTGGCGTCATAGGCGCGCCAGGCTGACTGATCGGGCCCGAGATAGGCGGCAAGCGCCTTCTGGCCCCAGGGGACGGCGATCGGATTGGTGATCGGGGCGAAGGCGGAGACCGAGCGATAGGTTCCCGGGTTCTTCAGCGCGACCGTGAGGGCGCCGTGGCCGCCCATGGAATGGCCGAAGATCGCCTGCCGGTTCATGTCCGCCGGAAAGTTTGCCGCGATCAGCGCCGGCAATTCCTCGGTGACATAGCTGTACATCTTGAAATGCGGCGCCCACGGGGCCTCGGTCGCATCGACGTAGAAGCCGGCGCCCTGACCGAGGTCGTAGGCTTCGTCGTTGGCGATCGTCTCTCCGCGCGGCGAGGTGTCGGGGCAGACGATGATGACGCCATGCTCGGCCGCGGCCTTCCGGTACTCGCCCTTCTCCATCACGTTGGCGTGGGTGCAGGTGAGGCCGGACAGGTACCAGAGGACCGGGCAGGGGCCGTCCTTGGCCTGTGGCGGCACGTAGACGGCGAAGGTCATCGGGCAGCCGCAGGTCGCGGATTCGTGTCGGTAGACGCCCTGAACGCCCTCGAACGCCCGATTGGTCGATACGGTTTCCATCAATTCCGCCTCCATATCCGCGAATCGGAGGCGACCCTAGCCGATCACGGCATCAAAAGCTTGCCGACGGGGGGCGGTGGATGGTCACGCCAGATCGGCTTCCAGGTCGTATTCGCTGGCCTTCACCACCCGTGCGCGGACGATGTCGCCGGGTGTGAGGTCATCCTCGTGCGGGATGAAGACCGAGCCGTCGATTTCCGGTGCGTCCCAGACCGTGCGGCCGGTGGCGCCGTCGCCGTCGACTGAATCGATGATGACGTCGATCTCGCGGCCGACCTTGGTTTGAAGTCGCGCGGCGCTCACCTCCTGCGCCGCTTCCATCAGCGCCGCCCAGCGCTCCTCGGTGACGTCGTCGGGCACCGCGCCGGGCAGTTCGTTCGACTTCGCGCCCTCGACCGGCTCGTAGCGGAAACAGCCGACGCGATCGATATCCGCGTCCGCGACGAAGTCGAGCAGGCTCTCGAAATCCTCGTCCGTCTCTCCCGGAAAGCCGACGATGAAGGTCGAGCGGATGGCGAGGTCCGGGCAGATGTCGCGCCAGCGGCGGATGCGCTCTAGCGTCTTCTCGGCGTGGGCCGGGCGCCGCATCGCCTTCAGCACGTTCGGGCTGGCGTGCTGGAAGGGGATATCGAGGTAGGGCAGCACCTTGCCGTCGGCCATCAGCGGGATCACCTCGTCGACGTGCGGATAGGGATACACGTAGTGCATCCGGACCCAGACGCCGAGTTCGCCCAATTCCTTTGATAGGTCGAAAAATCTCGTCTTTACAGTGCGTTCCTTGTATTTTCTCTCTTCGTACTTTAGGTCCACGCCGTAGGCCGAGGTGTCCTGGCTGATCACCAGCAGCTCCTTCACGCCGGCCTTGACCAGCTTCTCGGCTTCCATCAGCACGCGGTCGGCCGGGCGCGAGACCAGGTCGCCGCGGATCTGCGGGATGATGCAGAAGGTGCAGCGGTTGTTGCAGCCCTCGGAAATCTTAAGATACGCGTAGTGGCGCGGGGTCAGGCGAAGCCCTTCCGGCGGAACGAGGTCGACGAAGGGATCGTGCCTGGGGGGCACCGCCTCGTTCACCGCGCCGACGACCGCCTCGTACTGGTGCGGGCCGGTGACGGACAGGACGTCCGGGAACTGATCGCGGATACGGGATTCCTCGACGCCCAAGCAGCCGGTGACGATCACCCTGCCGTTCTCGGCGATCGCTTCGCCGATCGCTTCCAGCGATTCCTCCTTGGCGGAATCGAGGAAGCCGCAGGTGTTGACGATGACGACGTCGGCGCCGTCGTAGTCGGGCGAGACGGCGTAGCCTTGCGAGCGCAGTTTGGTCAGGATGCGCTCCGAATCGACCAGTGCCTTGGGGCAGCCGAGGCTGACGATGCCGACGGTCGGGGTGTCGTTGGGCATGAATTGGCGTCCAATTGAGTTGAAGGCGCTTTGCCTACACCAATCCATGGCTCGGGAACCAGTGTTTCCGGCAAATCGCTCAATATCACTGACCGCCCGGCGATCTGAGATTATGATCCGCCAAAACGGTTTCGGAACAGATATGGATCTTTTCGAACTTTTCCAGCGTCTGGGCCTTGCACTCGCGATCGGCTTCCTCGTCGGCGTCGAGCGCGGCTGGAAGGAGCGCGCCGGCGCGGAGGGCAGCCGGACGGCGGGCCTGAGGACCTTCGCGCTGAGCGGTCTTCTCGGCGGGATCGCAGGGCTGATCGGACGGGAAATCAGCGAAATCGCGGTCGGCCTGATCTTCGTCGCCTTCAGCGCCGTCTTCGCCGCCTACAAGTGGCGTGAGGGGCAGGCGGAGAACGATTACAGCGTCACCGCGGTGGTCGCCGCCATGCTGGTCTTCGTGCTCGGCGCCTATGCTGTTCTCGGCAACATGACGGTAGCCGCCGCTGGCGGGGTCGCGACCGCCACCCTTCTGGCGTTCAAGAGCATGCTGCACGGCTGGCTGAACCGCCTGACCTGGCCGGAGATCCGCTCGGCCGTCGTTTTGCTGGCCATGACCTTCGTGGCACTGCCGATCCTGCCCGACCGCGGCTACGGGCCGTTCCAGGCGCTGAACCCTTACGAGATCTGGCTGATGGCGGTGCTCATCGCTGCCGTTTCGTTCGCGGGCTACGTGGTGATCCGCATGGTCGGCGAGAAGCGCGGCGTGCTGATCGCGGGCGCGGCGGGAGGACTGGTCGCCTCCACCGCGGTGACGCTCGACCTGGCGCGGCGCTCCAGTGACGACGGCGGTCGAAGCGCGCTGCTGGCCGGCGGAGCGGCGGTGGCCGGCGCGGTGATGTTCCTGCGTATCCTGGGTGTTGCGACGGTGATCCAACCGGCGCTGTTCGCGGAGCTTGTGATGCCGATGGTCGCCGCAGCCCTGGTATCCGGCGGCATCGGGCTCGTGCTCGCCAATCATCAGATCGATCCGCACGACGCGGACGCCTCTCCGGATCTCGGCAATCCCTTCGATCTGCGCTTCGTTCTGCGGTTCGCCGCGCTGCTGGGCATCGTCATGCTGCTGGCGGCGGCCCTGCGGGCGTGGTTCGGACCCGACAGCGCGGTCTGGCTTGCTGCGGCGGCCGGACTGGCCGATGTCGACGCGATCACGCTGTCGATGTCCCGGCACGCGGGCGGGGAAATGCCGATGGATACCGCCGTGCTGGCCATCCTGGTCGTCAGCTTCTCCAACTCCTTCTCCAAGGCGGTAATGGGAGCGATTGCCGGAACACGGGCATTTTCCGTGCGTTTCGCCGCCGCGATGGCCCTGGCGGTGGGTGTTGCTGTCGCGGTCTACTGGATCAGCGGCCTCCAGCCGGGCCTGATACCCGGTTAGGAGCATTTACGGGCGCGCCCGGCACGATTAAAAGACGGGGGCCATACAGACTAGCGCGCGGCCGGACCACGCAAATCCGAGGGACTCCCACAGAAGATGTTCTCCAAGATCCTGATCGCCAACCGCGGCGAGATCGCCTGCCGGGTTATCAAGACCGCCCGGAAGATGGGCATCGCGACCGTCGCGGTTTATTCGGATGCCGACAAGGACGCGCTGCACGTCGAGATGGCCGACGAGGCGGTGCATATCGGCCCGCCGCCGGCCGCGGAGTCCTATCTGATCATCGACAAGATCCTCGACGCCTGTCGGCAGACGGGCGCGGAAGCGGTGCATCCGGGCTACGGCTTTCTGTCGGAGAATTCGAAGTTCGCCGAGGCGCTGGACAAGGCCGGCATCGCCTTCATCGGCCCGCCGGTCGGCGCCATCGAGGCGATGGGCGACAAGATCGAATCCAAGAAGGCCGCCGACGCCGCCGGTGTTTCGACCGTGCCGGGCTATCTCGGTGTGATCGAGGACGAGAAGGAAGCCGTCAGGATCGCCGACGAGATCGGCTATCCGGTGATGATCAAGGCGTCGGCAGGCGGTGGCGGCAAGGGCATGCGCGTCGCCTATTCGGCCGACGAGGTGGCCGAAGGCTTCACCCGCGCGAAATCCGAGGCGAAGTCCTCGTTCGGCGACGACCGCGTGTTCATCGAGAAATTCATCGAGAACCCGCGCCACGTCGAGATCCAGCTGATCGGCGACAAGCACGGCAACGTCGTCTATCTGGGCGAGCGCGAATGCTCGATCCAGCGGCGCAACCAGAAGGTGGTCGAGGAGGCACCGAGCCCGCTTCTCGACGAGAAGACCCGCAAGGCGATGGGCGAGCAGGCGGTCGCGCTGGCCAAGGCGGTGGACTACTTCTCCGCGGGAACCGTCGAGTTCGTCGCCGGCCAGGACAAGTCCTTCTACTTCCTGGAGATGAACACCCGCCTGCAGGTCGAACATCCCGTGACCGAGATGATCACGGGCATCGATCTGGTCGAGCAGATGATCCGGGTCGCGGCGGGCGAGAAACTGCCGTTCGGCCAGGACGACATCAAGCTCAACGGCTGGGCGATCGAGTCCCGCGTCTACGCGGAGGACCCGTTCCGCAACTTCCTGCCCTCGACGGGCCGCCTGGTGCGCTATCAGCCGCCGATGGAGGGCACCGACGATGACGGTCTGACGATCCGCAACGACACCGGCGTCTACGAAGGCGGCGAGATCTCGATGTTCTACGACCCGATGATCGCCAAGCTGGTGACCCACGGGCCGGACCGCAAAAGCGCCATCGAGCACATGAGCCGGGCACTCGACGCCTTCTACATCGAGGGCATCCAGCAGAACATTCCGTTCCTGTCGGCGTTGATGGAGCACCCGCGCTGGATCTCCGGCAACCTGTCGACGGCCTTCATCGCGGAGGAATATCCCGACGGTTTCCAGCCGCGCTCGCCTTCGGGCCATGCCGAACGCGTGATCTGCGCGGTCGCGACCTGCGTCGATCATCTCTACAACACCCGCCGGCGGGCCATCACCGGCCAGCTCAACCGCGAGGGCTACCGGTTCCCGAACCGGCGCATCGTCCGTCTCGACGGGCGCGAGGTGCATCTGTCCGTTTCCGGTGAGATGCCCGACTATTCCATCGCCTTCCTTGAAGACGGGGACGACAAGCCTGTGCACGTCCATTCCCATTGGGTGCCGGGCAAGCCGGTGTGGAGCGGAACCATCGACGGCGAGGGCGTCTCGGTACAGGTCAAGCCAACGCTGACCGGCTACGCGCTCGCCCATAGCGGGGTATCGCTCGAGGCCGATGTCTTCACCGAGAGGGAAGCCGAGCTCGCCGCCCTGATGCCGATCAAGGAGCCGCCGGACACCTCCAGGCTGCTGCTTTGCCCGATGCCGGGGCTGGTCGTGTCGATCGCCGTCGCCGAAGGCCAGGAGGTCAAGGCCGGCGAGACGCTCGCCATCGTCGAGGCGATGAAGATGGAGAACGTCCTGCGCGCGGAGCGTGACGTGACCGTCTCCAAGGTCCACGCCGCCCAGGGCGACAGCCTCGCCGTCGACGCGGTGATCATGGAATTCGAGTAGGATCGCCGGCCGTCCGTTCGGCCGACCCGGGCTGGTTCGTCGGTGCCGCGCGATCCGGCATTTCGGCTTTCCGCCCGCGCTAGACACCGGCAGCCCGTGACGTGTGCCTTGCCGCGGGCAAGCACTGCCGGTCCACAACGCGGCTATCCAAACGTCGCGCGTTCGCTATAACGCGACAGCGTTACAACTGGCGGAGAGGGGGACGGCATGCGGATGTTGTCGGGCCTGTTGAGAAAATTCGTGCGCAACGGTCGGATGCGGCTCTACGACGCCGCCGGGGCCTTGCACGAGTTCGGCTCGGGCGAGAACGGACCGACGGTCACGGTTCGCCTGCACGACAAGGCGCTGCACCACAAGCTTGCCTTTAATCCCGAGCTGATCGCCGCCGAAGCCTACATGGACGGCACGCTGACCTTCGAGGACGGCTCGAACGTCCATCAGTTCCTGGAGCTGTTCTCGGTCAACCGGTCGGGGCTGGCGTCGGCCGGCTCGCAGAAGCTGTTGCGCCGCGCCTGGCGCGGCCTGAAGCGGTGGCAGCAGGCCAATCCGCTCGGCGCCGCCGCGGAACATGCCCGCCACCACTACGACCTGTCGACGGACATGTACCGGCTGTTCCTCGACGAGGGGCTCAACTATTCCTGCGCCTATTTCCGCGATCCCGACAACGAGACGCTGGAGGAGGCGCAGCGGGCCAAGCTCATCCACATCGCCGCGAAGCTGCGTCTCGAGCCCGGCATGAAGGTCGCCGAGATCGGCTCGGGCTGGGGATCGCTGGCGATCCAGCTCGCCAAATGCGGGGCGCAGGTGACGGCGATCAACGTCTCGCCCGAACAGCTCAAGATCTCGCGTCAGCGCGTCGAGGAGGCCGGCGTCGGCGACAAGGTGACGTTCTTCGAGCGCGACTACCGCGAGCTTGACGGCAAGTTCGACCGCATCGTCTCGGTCGGCATGATGGAGCATGTCGGCGTCACTTATTTCGACGAGTATTTCGGCAAGGTGCGCGACCTTCTGACCGATGACGGCTACGCCATGATCCATGCCATCGGCCGCATGACGCCGCCGGGCACGACCGGGCCGTTCATCCGCAAGTACATCTTCCCGGGCGGCTACGTGCCGGCCCTGTCGGAGGTGTTCGCCTCGCTCGAACGGGTGGGGCTTTGGGCCTGCGACAACGAGATCCTGCGGCTGCACTACTACTATACGATCCGGCACTGGCGGGAGCGCTTCGCGGAGAACCGCGAGGCGGCCAAGGCGCTCTACGACGAGCGCTTCTGCCGCATGTGGGAGTTCTATCTCTCCGCCGTCGAGCTCGGCTTCCTGCACGGCTCCAACATGGTGTTCCAGCTGCTGCTGTCGCGGGAGCGGGACGCGGTGCCGATCATTCGCGACTTCATCGTGGACGATGAGCGGGCGCTTGTGAAACCGAAGCGGACGCGGAAGCGGGCGGCGGAATAGGCCACGCATTTATCCGTCGCGAAGTGCCCGGATTCCCGCTTTCGCGGGAATGAGCGGGTGGGTCTGTGCCTGCATATCCCGCCTCCTGTCATTGCCGGGCTCGTCCCGGCAATCCATGAACACGGGCGGAGATTGCCCCATTGACTGTCATGGTCATGGATGCCCGGACCACGTCCGGGCATGACGGCCTTTGAATGTGGCCGAGCCGTTCCCCCAATCCCCGCTCATTCCCGCGAAAGCGGGAATCCTGGGCCGCAGGGCAGGGATTCACACAGGACCCGTTATCCCGTCATTGCCGGGGCAGGCTTGGCAATGCCGTGGAAATCGCAGCGCGGCGCTCTCGATTCTGCGCGGCCTCCACCCTTGACCCGCTGCGCCTATCCTGCTCGCCTAGTCTCATGACCGACGCGCAGCCGATGAGAACCGTCCATGTCCGTATCGAGGGCAGGGTGCAGGGCGTCTACTTCCGCGCCTGGACGGCGGAGAACGCGCGCGCCCTCGGGCTTTCGGGCTGGGTGCAGAACTGCCGCGGCGCGGCGGTGGAAGCGGTGTTCTCGGGCGATCCGGTCGCCGTGGCGACGATGCTGAGGCGCTGCGAGGAGGGCCCGCGCGCCGCGATCGTCGCCAATGTGACCGTGATGTCGGAAGGCGGTGTCGTTCCGGACGGGTTTTCTATCCGTCGTTCGGGCTGACGGTCTTTCCGAACACGTCCTCGAAGCGGGCACGCAGCGACATGTCGACCTCCGGCATGGAGACGATGCGGCCGAGATCGGCGAGGCTGGTGACGCCGTGCTCGGCGATGCCGCACGGAACGATTCCGGAGAAGTGCGAGAGGTCCGGCTCGACGTTGATGGCGATGCCGTGGAACGACACCCAGCGGCGCACGCGGATGCCGATCGCGGCGATTTTCTCTTCGATTCCAGGGCCTTTGTCGGGGCGGCGGACCCAGACGCCGACGCGGCCCTCGCGGATCTCGCCGTCGACGGCGAAGTCGGACAGCGTGCGGATCACCCAGTCTTCCAGGTCGGCGACGAATCGGCGGACGTCGCGGTCGCGCCGGTTCAGATCGAGCATCACGTAGGCGATGCGCTGGCCGGGGCCGTGATAGGTCCAGCGGCCGCCGCGGCCGGTGCGCACCGTCGGGAATCGCGTCGGGTCGGTCAGCTCGGAGTCGGACGCCGTCGTCCCGGCGGTGTAGATCGGGGGATGTTCGAGCAGCCAGACGAGCTCCGGCGCGGTGCCGGCATGGATCTCGGCGACGCGCGCCTCCATACGCGCCAGCGCGTCCTCGTAGGCGACGGGGGCGTCGCTGACCTGCCACTCGATTCCGGGCACCGACGTTCCGGTCCGATTCTCGGGTGCTGTTTCCAGGAAATTAACCATCCGCTAACCACGTTCGACCAAGCATTGAGCCGCGTCCAGGCGACATGTCAGCACTAAATGAAGGGCGGACGGCGTTCATGTCCACCGTTGAGAACGTCACGATCGATCTGGCGGTGCAGCTTGGCACCGCTTCCATGCCGGTCCACCAGCTCCTGCGGATGGGCCGCGGCGCGGTGATCGCGCTCGACCAGCTCGAATCGGAGGACGTGGTGCTGCTCGCCCACAACACGCCGATCGCCAAGGCGCAGGTGATGGTGCAGGGCGAGAACATCAAGGTGACGATCACCCGGATGCTGCCGTTGCCGGCGGAGCGCCGGCGCACGGCGAAGCCGGCAATTCCGGCTGACGCGGATGCGGGGAGCCAGGGCGACATGGACGCGCCCGCGGCCGCGGGCGACCCAGAAAACCCGGCAAATCCGGTGGAATCGGCAACCGATGGCGCCGCGACGCCGGATGACCGGACGGTCTGAGCCGTCATCGCCGCGTCATTGTGCCCGGCAAACGCTACGGCCCCCCTTGTTCGCGCGGTGTTCCTTTGCTACATCACCGCCGTGTTCGCGGCCCTTTCGGCCTCGCGGACAATTGCGGTCGTGGCGGAATTGGTAGACGCGCAGCGTTGAGGTCGCTGTGGGGTAAAACCCGTGGAAGTTCGAGTCTTCTCGACCGCACCAAATTGAACGTGCTGAATTCGGGCCCCTGAAAGCGCTTCGCTTTTGGGGGTTTTTCGTATCCGCGGCCCGGTGGCTGGAGAGGCAGCGTGGACACAGTCGACTGCGTGGTGATCGGCGCCGGGGTGATCGGCCTGGCGGTTGCCCGCGCGCTCGCGCTGGCCGGCCGCGAGGTGATCGTCGTCGAAGCCGAATCGGCGATCGGCACCGCGACCTCGAGCCGCAACAGCGAGGTGATCCATGCCGGCATCTACTATCCGGCGGGCAGCCTCAAGGCGCGGCTGTGCGTCGAGGGCAAGCAGCGGCTCTACGCCTATTGCGCCGCCCGCGACGTGCCGCACGCCCGGATCGGCAAGCTCATCGTCGCCGCGACCGAGGCGCAGCTTCCGGACCTGGAAGACCTGAAGGCGCGCGCCGGGGCGAACGGCGTCGACGATCTGACGTTCGTCGACAAGTTGGCGTTGTCGAAGCTGGAGCCGGCCCTGCGCGGTGCCGGCGCGCTGCTGTCGCCGTCGACGGGAATCGTCGACAGCCACGCCTTCATGCTGGCGCTGCAGGGCGATGCGGAAAACGCCGGCGCGGCCTTCGCGTTCCGGACGCCGGTCATCGGCGGCCGCCTGACGGAGACAGGCGTCGCGCTGCGCTTCGGCGGCGACGATCCGTTCGCGCTAGAGGCCGGTCTCGTCGTCAACGCCGCCGGACTGTTCGCCCATCGCGTGATGGCGTCGATCGAGGGCGTTCCGCCGCGGGCGGTGCCGCGGGTCGCCTATGCCAAGGGCAACTACTTCTCGCTGACGGGGACATGCCCGTTCTCCCGCCTGATCTATCCGGTGCCGGAGGCCGGCGGGCTCGGCGTGCACCTGACGCTCGACATGGGCGGGCAGGCGCGGTTCGGCCCGGACGTCGAATGGCTCAACGATGCTCGGCAGGACGATGTCCTGCACGGTGATGTCCTGCACGGCGATGACATCGACTACGCGGTCGATCCGGCCCGGTCGGAGCCGTTCTACGCGGCAATCCGCGCCTACTGGCCGGACCTGGCCGACGGATCGCTGCATCCCGACTACAGCGGCATCCGGGTGAAGCTCGATGGCGCGGCGAGCCCGGATTTCCGCATAGACTCCGCCTGCGGGCCGGGGTTGATCAATCTGCTGGGATTCGAATCGCCGGGGCTGACCGCGTCGCTGGCGGTGGCTGAGCGGGTCGCGAAGATGGTCGCCGATCCGGTGACGTAGAGTCGTTTCGGTGTGGAAACCGGCGATATCGTAACGGCTCGCCGTATTCTGCTCACAAATCGATTCAAGTGTCCTCCGCGCGCGGCCAGAGCCTTTGCCGAACCGCACCGGTTTCTATAGAACTTGAGCGGTCCCGGCCGGCCGGGAGCGGACCATCCAAGGAGAGCGACGTGCAGGAGCACGCGGAACAGGCGGCGCCGGCCGAAACCGGCGGCAGCATGGCCGTGCGTGACGCGGACGGCGAGATCGCCGCGCCGTTTCTGCAGGCCGTCTCCGAGGCCGTCGAGGCGGGCGACGGCGCGGCGCTGCGGGCGCTGTGCGCCGACCGGCACGAGATCGACATCGCCGACATCCTGGAGATGCTCGATCAGGACGAGCGTCCTCTCTTCGTCGCGCTTCTCGGCGAGGACTTCGACTACGCGGTCCTGACCGAAGTCGACGACACCGTCCGCGAACAGATCATCGAGGCGCTGCCCAACGAGGCGGTGGCCGAAGGCGTTCGCGACCTGGAATCGGACGACGCCGTCTACATCCTCGAAGACCTGGAAGCGGAGGATCAGGCCGAGATCCTCGCCAGGATGCCGGCGGTCGAGCGCGCCGTCCTCAGGCGCAGCCTCGACTTCCCGGAAGACAGCGCCGGCCGGCGCATGCAGACGGACCTGATCGCCGTGCCGCCGTTCTGGACCGTCGGCCGAACCATCGACTACATGCGCGAATCCGAGGACCTGCCGGACGAGTTCTACGAGATCATCGTCGTCGACGAGCAGTTCAAGCCGGTCGGCACCGTCGCCCTCAACAGGCTGCTGCGCACCAAGCGGCCGATCCCGATCGAAACGATCATGGACCCGGACGTCCAGTCGATCCGGGCCGATCTCGACCAGGAGGAGGCGGCGCGCGTCTTCGAGCGCTACAACCTGGTCTCCGCCGCCGTCGTCGACGACCACGACCGCCTTGTGGGCGTCCTGATGTTCGACGATATCGTCGACGTCATCCAGGAAGAGGCCGAGGAGGATATCCGCGGCCTGGCCGGCGTCGGCGACGAGGAGATCTCCGATACGGTCGCCTACACGGCGCGCAGCCGGTTCACCTGGCTTTTCGTCAACCTGGCCACGGCAATCCTGGCCTCGGGCGTCATCGCGCTGTTCGACGCGACGCTGCAGCAGATGGTGGCGCTGGCGATCCTGATGCCGATCGTCGCCTCGATGGGCGGCAACGCCGGCACGCAGACGATGACCGTCGCCGTCCGGTCGCTGGCGACCCGCGAACTGGCCGGCTACAACATTCGCCGGTTCGCCACCCGCGAGCTGATGGTCGGGCTGATCAACGGCGTCCTGTTCGCGGTGATCATCGGGGTGGTGGCGGCGACCTGGTTCACCAACGTTCAGCTCGGGGCGGTGATCGCCGCGGCGATGATCGTCAACCTGTTCTGCGCCGGCCTGTTCGGGATCGCCATTCCGGTCGGCCTGGACAAGATGGGCATCGATCCCGCCATCGCATCAACCGTCTTCCTCACAACTGTTACAGATGTTGTTGGAT
Source organism: Microbaculum marinisediminis (assembly GCF_025397915.1). Lineage (NCBI taxonomy): Bacteria > Pseudomonadati > Pseudomonadota > Alphaproteobacteria > Hyphomicrobiales > Tepidamorphaceae > Microbaculum > Microbaculum marinisediminis. Next base: position 143,106 of record NZ_JALIDZ010000012.1, on the reverse strand, counting down.
TCTTTGCTTTTCTGGGCCTCGCCACTGTCTTGCTTATGTGAAACGGAAGTGCCATGACGGGCATCATGCAATTGCCCATCCGGACAGCGGTGGTCGGCCTTGGCTATTTCGGCCGGTTCCACGCAAGGCACTATGCCGCCAACGATAAGGCCAACCTCGTCGCCGTGTGCGACGCCGATTCCGCGCGCGCCGAGGAGATCGCCGCCGAGTTCGGCGGCGCGCCGGTAACCGACTATCGCCAATTGCCGGGCCAGGTCGACGCGGTGTCGATCGCGGTGCCGACCTCGAAGCACTACGAAGTGGCACGGTTCTTCATCGAGAACGGCGTGCACGTGCTGATCGAGAAGCCGATCACCGAAAGCGTGTCCGACGCCGATACGCTGGTCAAACTCGCCGAAAAGCATGGCGTCGTCGTGCAGGTCGGCCATATCGAGCGCTTTTCCGCCGCCTTCAAGGCGCTGGCGGAGAAGGTAAGCCGGCCGCTGTTCATCGAGAGCCGGCGGATCTCGCCGTGGAAGCCGCGGGCGACCGACGTCGACGTGGTGCTCGACCTGATGATCCACGACATCGACCTGGTGCTGGGCCTGGTCGATTCCCCGGTCGAGACGCTGCAGGCGCTCGGCGCGCCGGTGCTCAACAGCTCCGAGGACATCGCCAACGCCCGGATCACGTTCGAGAACGGCACCGTGGCCGACATCACCGCGAGCCGAATCGCCGGGCACACGGAGCGGAAGCTGCGGATGTTCCAGCTCGACAACTACCTGATCTGCGATTTCGCCGACCACCAGGTGACGCGGTTCACCCGGAATCCGGAGGCTGCGGCGGATGGCCCCGATGCGATCTCGATGGAATCGTGGGACATCGCCCGCGAGGACAGCCTCGGCAACGAGATCGCCGAATTCCTGGAGTGCGTCGAGACCGGGCGTCGCCCGACCGTCGATGGACGGGTCGGCCGCGAGGCGCTCAACGTCGCGACCATGATCACAGACAGCATTCGCAGCCACCGCGCACGCGTCGAAGCGAAGCTGGCGGGCTGAACGAACAAAAGGAGCATTGCCGCGTGGCTACTGCAGAGACCCTGGCGCCTGTCACCACCGAAGAGCCGGTCACGTCCGTCGGCCTGTTCGATCTCACGCGCCAGCGCGACCGCCTCGGCGCGCGCATCGAGGCGCGCATCGACGACGTGCTCAGGCACGGCCAGTTCATCCTCGGCCCGGAGGTCGTGGAGCTGGAGGAGAAGCTGGCGGCCTTCGCCGAGGCGCATCACGCGATCGGCGTGTCCAGCGGCCGCGACGCGCTGACCATGGCGCTGATGGCGCTGGGAGTTCAGCCCGGCGACGCGGTGTTCGTGCCCGGCTTCACCTTTTCCGCCAGCGCGGCCGCGGTGGCGCCGCTGGGGGCGGTGCCGGTCTTCGTCGACGTCGACGAGGACACCTTCAACATGGACCCGGACGCGCTCAAGGCCGCGATCGCGGCGGTGAAGGCCGAGGGCCGGCTCAATGCGAAGGTTGTCATGCCGGTCGATCTGTACGGCCTTCCGGCCGACTACGACCGGATCTCGGCGATCGCGGCCGAGAACGGCATGCGCGTCCTGGCCGACGCCGCGCAGAGCTTCGGCGCCATCATGGGCAACCGCCGGGTGGGCACGCTGGCGCCGATCACCGCGACCAGCTTCTATCCGACCAAGCCGCTGGGCTGCTACGGCGACGGCGGCGCGATCCTGACCGAGGACGAGGCGCTGTCCGAGGAAATCAAGATGATCCGCACGCACGGCCGCCAGGGATCGGGCGACGAGGCGATGCGGATCGGCATGACGGCGCGGCTCGACACGATCCAGGCGGCGGTGCTGCTGATAAAGCTGGAGGCCTTCGCCGCCGAACTCGACCGGCGCGAACAGATGGCGGCGCTCTATACCGAGCTGCTCGCCGGCGATTTCGCGACGCCCGTCGTTCCCGCCGGGATGCGCAGCGCCTGGGCGCTCTACACGATCCGCGTGCCCAACCGCGACCAGGTGCGCGAGCGGCTGGCGGAGATGGGCGTGGGCACGGGCCTGTTCTACCGCGTGCCGCTGCACAAGCATCCCGCGTTCAAGCAATGGGCGCCGGACGGCCTGTCTCTGCCGGTGTCCGAGCGGCTCGCCGATGAGGTGCTGAGCCTGCCGATCCACGGCGACATCGAGGGGCGCGAGGTCCGGTTCGTCGTCGACTGCCTGAGGAAAGCGGTCGGTTGAGTGGCGTCACGCCCCGTGTACGACCGCTCGAGCCGGCCGACCGGGCGGCGTGGGAGCGGCTGTGGCGGGGCTATCTGACCTTCTACGAACAGCCGCTGCCCGAGGCGATCACCGAGCGCACCTGGGCGCGGCTCCTGGATCCGCAGTTCGATCTGCACGGGCTCTGCGTCCATGACGGCGACCGGATGGTCGGCCTCTGCCACTACGTGTTCCACCCCTCGACCTGGGCGGACGGGCCGTATTGCTATCTCGAAGACCTGTTCGTCGATCTTGACGCGCGCGGCGGCGGCTGCGGCCGGGCGCTGATCGAGGCGGTCTATGCCGCCGCCGACGACCGCAAGGCCGAGCGTGTCTACTGGGCGACGCAGCAGGGCAACGAGACCGCCCGCAAACTCTACGACCGCATCGCCAGGCTGACACCCTTCGTCCAGTACGCGCGCTGAAACGCCGCGGCGTTCGATACCGAAGCGGCATTTCCGTGCCGCGCCGGGAGCGGGGCGCGATGCCCGGCGGCTCCCGCGCGCTCTTGTCCAAAAATTTACCGACCTTGGTTACTCTGCCTTAACCTAAAGGCGGCTGGGTTAGGCGCGTGCGGCTGCAGGGGTGGGCCGCCGGATTCTTGCGCTATCGGACGGTACGGACAGGCGATGCGATTCCCGGTTTTGAGTTTGTTGCGCGCGCCCCGCGGCGCGTCGGTGAAGCGCGGCCCGGTCGCCGCGCTGGCGCTCGCGCTGGTCGCGGCCTCGTGCGCCGGGCTGGAGCCGCGGCTGCCGCGTCCCAACGACTATCCCGTGCACGGGATCGACCTGTCGCGTTACCAGGGCGACGTCGACTGGGTGAAGGCCGGGCATGGCGGCGTTGCGTTTGCCTGGATCAAGGCGACGGAGGGCGGCGACTACGTCGACCCGAAGTTCATGGACAACTGGAACGGCGCCAAGGCCGCCGGCGTGCCGCGCGGGGCCTATCACTTCTGGTACTTCTGCCGGCCGGTGGAGGAGCAGCTCGCCTGGTTCATCGCCAACGTGCCCTACGATCCGGACGCGCTGCCGCCGGTGATGGACATGGAGTGGAACAACGAGTCCACGACCTGCCGCCGCCGTCCGCCGCGCGACGAACTGCTGCGCGACATGCAGATCATGGCCGACGGGCTCGAAAAATATTACGGCAAGCGGCCGGTCATCTACACCTCGGTCGACTTCCACGAGGACATCCTAGAGGGCCTGTTCACCGGCCACCATTTCTGGGTGCGCAGCGTCGCCGGCTATCCGAGCCTGAGATACGGCAAGCGGCGCTGGACGTTCTGGCAATACACGGCCGAGGGCCGGGTGCCGGGCATCGAGGGCAATGTCGACCGCAACGCCTTCGTCGGCACCAAGACCGACTGGCGGCTGTTCCTGCAAGACCGCTACTGAAGGGCGGACCGCGCCCCTCCAGCTTGCGGTCTGCGTGATGCGGGCTTCAATATCTTCCTTTAATATACTGTAATCGCTTGTCTTTTCAATAATATTGACTTTAACGTCAAGGTAACTGAAGCTGCCTCCTGTAACCCGGGAGGCGGGCATTCGCGCGCACTACACGATCACGGACCTGACCCGCGAGTTCGACGTGACGACGCGGACGCTGCGCTTCTACGAGCAGCAGGGCCTGATCGATCCGCTGCGACGCGGGCGCACCCGGCTCTACCGGCCGGCCGACCGGACGCGGCTGAAGCTGATCCTTCGCGGCAAGCGCCTCGGCTTCTCGCTGTCGGAAATCCGCGAGATCGTCGACATGTACGACGCGCCGCCGGGCGAGCGCGGCCAGCTCGACCTGCTGATGGCGCGCATCGCCGAGCGGCGCGCCGAGCTGGAGGCCAAGCGCCGCGACATCGACCTGACGCTGGCCGATCTCGATGACGTGGAGACGGGGTGCCGCGAACGGCTCGCCTCGCTGGGAAAGGAACAAGAATGAGCGGCTTCGAGCCCCGTGATCCCGATTGGGAACAGCGTGTGCGCGCGAGCATCGCGCGCCAGGCGTTCATGACCATGCTCGGCGCCGAGATCGCGCATCTGGCGCCGGGGGCGGTGGACCTGGCGCTGCCGTTCCGGCGCGAACTCACCCAGCAGCACGGTTTCTTCCACGCCGGCACGACGACGACGCTTGCCGATTCGGCGGCCGGCTACGCCGCCCTGTCGCTCTATCCCAAAGGCACCGGCGTGCTCACCACCGAGTTCAAGCTCAACCTGCTCAACCCGGGCAAGGGCGAGCGGTTGATCGCGCGCGGACGCGTCATCAAGCCGGGGCGGACCCTGACGATCTGCCGCGGCGACGTCTACGGCATCGAGGGGGAGCGCGAGACCCACGTGGCGACGGGGCTGTTCTCGATGATCTGTCTGGAGGGGCTCGATGACTGAGACGGCCGCCGCGACGACTCACGATGCAAGACGCACCGCCGGTCCGCGACCGCGACGACGGGGGATCGAACCCTAGTTCATGAGGTAGGATCAAGGCGGGCCCCGACCATAAGGCGGCCGCTTTCAGGGAGACAGCCATGCGCGATCCGGGCGCGACCCACGAGGTCTTCAATCAAGTGCCGCCGCTGGAGGGCTTCAACGCCTTCCTGCACGATGCCGCGCTGGTGGAGGCGATGGCGCGCGAGGGCGGGGCGTGGGGCCGCGAGCGGCACGTGTCTCTGGGCGAATGGGTGGCGAGCGGGCGCACGCAGGAGCTCGCCCGACTGGCCAATACCTGCACGCCGGAGCTGCACACCTTCGACCGGGTCGGCAACCGCATCGACGAGGTCACGTTCCATCCCAGCTATCACGAGCTGATCGGCAAGGCGGTGGCCGAGGAGATCCACGCGCTGCCCTTCGCCGAGCCGAAGCCGGGCGCGCAGGTGGTGCGCGCGGGCCTGCACTTCCTGTTCAACTTCGCCGAGATCGGCGTGCTGTGCCCGGTGACGATGACCTTCGCCGCGGTGCCGACCCTGCGCCAGCAGCCCGATCTCGCCGCCGAGTGGGAACCGAAGATCGTCTCCGACCGCTACGACCCGCGGTTCCTTCCGATGCCGCGCAAGACCGGGGCGACCATCGGCATGGCGATGACCGAGAAGCAGGGCGGGTCGGACGTGCGCGCCAACACGACGCGGGCGGTGCCCGCAGGCGGGAACGGGGAATACCTGCTGACCGGCCACAAGTGGTTCTGCTCGGCGCCGATGTGCGACGGGTTCCTGACGCTGGCCAACACCGAGGCCGGGCTCACCTGCTTCTTCGTGCCGCGCTGGACGCCGGACGGCGAGCGCAACGTCTTCCTGATCCAGCGGCTGAAGGACAAGCTCGGCAACAAGTCGAACGCGTCGTCCGAGATCGAGTATCGCGACACCTGGGCGCGGATCGTCGGCGAGGAGGGGCGCGGCGTCAGGACCATCATCGAGATGGTGCATCACACCCGCCTCGACACCGGTATCTCGGCGGCCGGCATCATGCGTGCCGCGGTCGCCCGCGCGATCCATCACGCGAGCCATCGCACGGCGTTCCAGCGTAAGCTGGTCGACCAGCCGGCGATGCGCCGAGTGCTCGCCGACATCGCGGTGGAAAGCGAGGCGGCGACGATGCTCGCCATGCGGGTCGCGCGCGCCTTCGACGAGTCGGCGACGAGCGAGAGCGAGCAGGCGTTCGCCCGCATCGCGGTCGCCGTCGCCAAGTTCTGGCTGTGCAAGCGCACGCCGGCGCTCGTCGCCGAGGCGCTCGAGCTGCACGGCGGCAACGGCTACGTGGAGACCGGCGAGATGGCGCGGCTCTACCGCGAGGCGCCGCTCAACGGCATCTGGGAGGGCTCGGGCAACGTCATGGCGCTCGACGTGCTGCGCGCCATCGGCCGCGAGCCCGGCGCGATGGAGGCGCTCTTGGCGGAGATGCGGCTCGCTGCCGGCGTCGACAGGCGCTTCGACGCGCATCTGGACAGGCTCGGCGAGCGCATCGCGGCGAAGCGGTTCGGCGAGGCGGACGCCCGCCAGATCGCGATGGAGCTGGCGCTCGGCTTGCAGGGCTCGCTGATGCTGCGACACGCGCCGGACTATGTGGCAGACGCCTTCTGCGCGACGCGGCTGGGGGAGGGCATCGGCCTGGCCTTCGGCCTGCTTCCGGACGGGCTGGACGAGGCGGCGATCGTCGACCGCACCCGGCCGAAACTGGATTGAGGGGCTGGCGATGCGTGTGATGGATCGGTTCGATCGGATGTCCGGATCTGACGCTTGCGGCTCCTGGAACCCCGCCTTCGCGGGAAGGGGCGGCGTGCGTGGCAGGGCCTTACTGCACCGGGGCCGGACTCCCGCCTTCGCGGGCGTGAGCGGAGGGGAGGCGAGACTGTTCCCCCAGCCGCTCGTTCCCGCGAAAGCGGGAACCCAAGGCGACACGGTGCGGCCGTGCCGCGGCATGCTGAGAGAGGTCCGGTGCATACGACCGTAATTCCGAAACAGGCCGCGTGTCCTGGACTTGATCCAGGACCCAGGGACGCGGCAGTCGCCGCGTTGGGCCCCGGATCAAGTCCGGGGCACGAGACCGGGAGATCAACGAACAAACGAGGGTCAGAATGATGCGCACCAACGACTGGCCGAGCCCGCCCGTCGATCGCACGGTCAGGTGCGCACGACCGGAATTCCGAAACAGGCCGCGTGTCCTGGACTTGATCCAGGATCCAGAGACGCGTTTGCCGTCGCGGTGGGCCCCGGATCAGGTCCGGGGCACGAGACCGGGAGATCAACGAACAAACGAGGGTCAGAATGACATGCCCTAACGACGATCCGAGCCAGACTTACGATCGCACGGTCAGGTGCGCACGACCGGAATTCCGAAACAGGCCGCGTGTCCTGGACTTGATCCAGGACCCAGAGACGCGGTTGCCGTCGCGGTGGGGACCGGATCAGGTCCGAGGCGCGAGACAGTGAGACTTCTAGGGACACTTTCAGGGAAACGAGGCTGACGATGACACGCCCCAACGACTATCCGAGCCTGAACTTCGATCTCGGCGAGCACGCCGACATGCTGCGCGACACGGTGCGCTCGTTTTCCGACGACGAGATCGCGCCGATCGCGGCCGAAATCGACCGGACCAACGAGTTCCCGCGCCAGCTGTGGCCGAAACTCGGGGCGCTCGGGCTGCTCGGCATCACCGTGGAGGAGGAATACGGCGGCTCCGCCATGGGCTACCTCGAGCATTGCATCGCCATGGAGGAGATCAGCCGCGGCTCCGCCTCGGTGGGCCTGAGCTACGGCGCGCACTCCAATCTCTGCGTCAACCAGATCCGCCGCAACGGCACCGAGGACCAGAAGGCGCGGTACCTGCCCGGCCTGATCTCCGGCGAGAGCCTGGGTGCGCTGGCGATGTCGGAGCCCGGCGCGGGCTCGGACGTCGTCTCCATGCGCACGCGCGCCGAGAAGAAGGGCGACCGCTGGGTTCTCAACGGCTCGAAGATGTGGATCACCAACGGGCCCGGCGCCGACACGCTGGTGATCTATGCCAAGACCGATCCGGACGCCGGTCCGCGCGGCATCACCGCCTTCCTGGTCGAGAAGGGCTTCAAGGGCTTCTCGACGGCGCAGAAGCTCGACAAGCTCGGGATGCGCGGCTCCGATACCGGCGAGCTGGTGTTTGAGGATTGCGAGGTGCCGGAGGAAAACGTGCTCGGCGAGGTGGGCCGGGGCGTCAACGTGCTGATGTCCGGCCTCGACTACGAGCGCGTGGTGCTCGCCGCCGGGCCGATCGGCATCATGCAGGCGTGCATGGACGCGGTCGTTCCCTACATGCACGAGCGCAAGCAGTTCGGCCAGGCGATCGGCTCGTTCCAGCTGATGCAGGGCAAGCTCGCCGACATGTACACCCGCATGAATGCCTCGCGGGCCTATATCTACATGGTCGCCAGGGCCTGCGACCGGGGCGAGACCACCCGCAAGGACGCCGCCGGCGCGATCCTCTATGCGGCCGAGACCGCGACCTGGATGGCGCTCGAGGCGATCCAGGTGCTGGGCGGCAACGGCTACATCAACGACTACCCGACCGGGCGTCTGCTGCGCGACGCCAAGCTGTACGAAATCGGCGCGGGCACCAGCGAGATCCGGCGCTGGCTGATCGGTCGCGAACTGTTCGAGGAAACGAAGTGACGTTACGACGGCTAAGTCCCGATTAATTTAATTAATCAAATAGTTTGGCCAATCGTTAAGACCCCTTTGGCATGGTCGGCCGTGTCCTCACGACCGACGGTGCTACCCTCGATGTCTCTCGATACCCCCACGATTTTCTTCACGGCGGCGGCCATGTGCTTTCCCGTTTCGGGGCTGCTGTTCCTGTCGTGGTGGCAGAACCGGGCGGAGCGCACGCTGCTGTGGTGGAGCGGCGGCTTGTTCGCCGCTTCGGTGGGGCTCACGCTCTTGGTCCTGGACGGAGATATCAGCGAAATACTGTCCATCGATATCGCCAACGCCCTCTTGGTGCTGGGCATCTCCCTCGGCTGGGCCGGGGCGCGCGCCTTCAACGGAAGTCGGATCTCGCCGTTCGTGATTTTCGTGGGGCCTGTGGTGTGGCTCATGCTGTGCGCCGTGCCGGCGATCCATGACTCGCTTCCCGCGCGGGTGGCCGTGTTCTCGGCGATGTACGCGGGCTATACCGGGGCGCTGGCGCACGAATACTGGCGCGGCCGCGCGGACGGGCTGGCCTCGCGCACCGCACTCGCTGCGACCTTCCTGCTGATTTCGGGAATCTTCCTGCTTCGGTCCCTGGCCGCCGTGTTCGTGCCGCCGAAGGCCGCCGACGCCTATCTGCAACCCGATCCGTTTACCGCCCTGTTCGTCATGTTGCCGATCGTGCTTTGCATCGCCAACGCCGTACTCGTCATCGCCGCCACCAAGGACCGGGCGGAGGCCGAGCAACGCCGGCTCGCCGAGACCGATCAGCTGACGCAAACCCGCAATCGCGGCGCGACGCTGGCGGCGGCGTCGGAGCGCCTGGCGAAGGGGCCGGGCGCGATGCTGTTGTTCGATCTGGATCGCTTCAAGCAGATCAACGACCGTTTCGGCCACCCCGCCGGCGATCGGGTGCTCGTTGCCTTCGCCGCCGTCGCCGAGGCCAACTTGCGCGAAGGCGACGTATTCGGCCGCATCGGCGGCGAGGAGTTCCTTGCCTTCCTGCCCGGCGCCGGCAGGATCGACGCGATGGCCGTCGGCGAGCGGATCCGGGCCGAGTTCGCCAATACGACGATCGACAATGACGGCGCACACATGCAGGCGACCGTCAGCATCGGGATCGCGGTGTCCGGTGCCGCGGCCGAGGATTTCGATCCGTTGCTGATCGAGGCCGACCGCGCGCTCTACCTGGCCAAGGAAAACGGTCGCGACCGCGTGCAGTTCTTCGTTCCCAGGGCCGCCTGAGCGGCCGGACCGCGCGGCGGATCGGGCCCAGGGTAGCCTGAGCGCCCGTCGGGGCGCGGGTCAGGCCGTCGCGGAGAGCGGTTCGGCGTGGGCGATGACGCGGCGCACCTCCGGCATTTCCTGACGGAACGCGTGCTCCAGGGCATCGACGGCCTCGTGCACCTCCTCGACGCGCGCGGACGGCTCGACGCGGCAATGGAAGGTGACGAAGACGCCGTGCTCGTTCTCGCGCGCCCGCACGTTGTGGACGTCGGTCAGCATCCGCGTGTCCGGCGCCAGCCGCCTTAGCGCGCCGAGATAGGCATCGCGGCGGTCTTCGGGAATGTCGCTGCCTGCGAGCGTGGCGACGTGCAGCGGCTCGATATGGCTCTCGACCTCGACGTCGCTGCCGAGTTCGGCGGCGATGGACCGCTCCAGCGCGTCGGCCAGCTCGTGGGCCTGGCCGAGCGGCATCTGGCCGTCGACCTCGATATCGAAGCTCACCGACAGCCGTTCGCCGATATGCTGGACCGTGACGTGGTGGACGGCGAGGCCACGCCGGCGCGAGATCAGCATCACCTTGTCGAAGATCGTCTCGTCGTCGAGCTGGACCGGCCGTGCGGTGACGCTGACATCGGCCTCGGGAAACGACGCGCGGATATCGGCGACGAGCCGGTTCTGGATGGCCGTGACCCGGTCGAAGGGAAGGGTGCGGGCGATCAGCACGTCGATGTCGACGAACAGGGTCGCGCCGCCGGGCCGGACGCGCAGCCGGTCGAGGGCGAGGACGCCGTCGGTCTCGTTGGCGATTCCGGCGATGCGCTCGTAGGCGCCGGTCGGGGCGGCGTCCATCAGCGTGTTGATGGTGCGCCTGCCGAGCCGCCAACCGGCCAGGCAGACGAAGATGGAGACGCCGATGGCGGCGAGGGCGTCGGCCCAGGGATAGCCGGCCCAGGTCAGGCCCAGGCCGGCGAGCACGACCATCGAGCTCAGCATGTCGGAGGAGAAGTGCAGGGCGTCGGCTTCCAGCGCCTCGCTGTTGTACTTCCTGGCCACCCGGCGCAGCACGCGCGCGCGGTTGAAGTCGATGACGATGGAGGCGACGATCACCGCGATGGCGATCCACGTCACCTCGACATGCACGTCCTCGAACAGGAGCCGCTTGCCGGCCTCCCAGACGATCCAGGCGCAGGTCAGGAACAACAGTCCGGTCTCGGCGAGTGCGGCGACGCTTTCGACCTTGCCGTGGCCGAAATGGTGGGTCCGGTCCGGCGGGCGGTCGCTGATGCGCACGGCGGTGAGGGTGATCGCGGTGGCGCCGAGGTCGAGCAGGCTGTGCACGGCCTCCGACAGAATGCCCAGAGACCCGGTCATCAGGCCGACCGCGAATTTCGACGCGGCCAGGAAGCCGCTGGCGAACAGCGATATCAGTGCGACGGTCTGCTTTTCCTGCGACACCGGCAATGGTCCTGTACGGAGATCACGCCCGATAGGGCGCGGCCTGAGCGTTCGCGCCCTGAAAATTCGTCCTGCGAGCCGTTTCCTGCTATGGGGCGCTTCGCACGGTGAATAACCATGGCACAGGTTGTCGGTAAAGTCGGCCTGTATGGGCGTGTCGTGCGCCCGGGCCGAGGGAGGAAGAAAATGCACATTGTCGAAAGCAACGGCGCCCGCATACCGGCGCTCGGTCTGGGAACCTGGGACATTCGCGGCGCCCAGTGCGTGGAGATCGTCGCCGAGGGGCTGCGGATCGGCTATCGGCACGTCGATACGGCCGCCTCCTACGAGAACGAGCGCGAGGTGGGCGAAGGCATCCGCGCCTCCGGCGTGGCGCGCGAGGACATCTTCCTGACCACCAAGGTCTGGTACGACCGGATCATGGCGGGCGAGCTGGAGGCCTCCGCCGAGGAGAGCGTCGCCCGGCTCGGCGTCGATCACGTCGATCTGCTTCTGGTGCACTGGCCGAACCCGGCGGTGCCGGTGAAGGAGACGATGGAGGCGATCGCCCGGGTCAAGCGCGCCGGCCTTGCCCGGAACATCGGCATATCCAACTTCACCGCGGCGCTCGTCGAGGAGGCGGTCGCCGTGTCGCAGGAGCCGATCGTCACCAACCAGATCGAGTATCACCCCTATCTCGACCAGGCCAAGATCATGGACGCCTGCCGTCGGCACGGCATATCCGTCACCGCCTATTGCCCGATCGCCCGCGGCAAGGTGGTCGGCGACCCGGTCATGGAGGCGATCGCCGAACGGCATGGCCGCACCGCCACGCAGGTGGCGCTGCGGTGGCTCGTCCAGCAGCCCGGCGTCATCGCCATCCCGCGCACCAGCTCGAAGGCGCGGCTGGCGGAAAACCTCGATATCGACGGTTTCGAATTGTCCGAGGCCGAGATGACCGAGATCGCCGGCCTGGCGCATGCGGACGGACGCCTGGTGCGGGCGAGCTGGGCGCCCGATTGGGACTGATCGGCGGTCCCGCCGGTCCGGGTCCCCGCCCTATGGGTCCCCGCCCTCCGGTTTGCGGCTGTGCGGGGTTCTACCCGCCGCCGCGATGAGTCACGATGCCCCGCACGGCCGGGCGAGTCGGTGGACGCGCGCGGCCGGGGCGGGGGGACATCGATGGCGCTCAAGCGTTCGATCGGGCTCGGCGGGCTGACCTTCATCGGCATCGGCGCGGTGCTGGGCTCGGGCTGGCTGTTCGCGCCGCTGCTGGCCGCGCAGCAGGCCGGCCCGGCCTCGCTGGTATCCTGGGCCATCGGTGGCGTGCTGATCCTGATGATCGCGCTGCCGTTCGCGGAGATTGCCGGCTGCCTGCCGGAAGCCGGGGCCATCGCCCGGTTGCCGCGCTATTCGCACGGCAACTTCACCAGCATGCTGATCGGCTGGTCGGCGTGGCTCGGCTATGCCACCCTGCCGCCGATCGAGGCGGTGGCGATCCTCAAGTATATCGGGCCGCTGCTTCCCGGCATCTATGGCGGGGCCGGGGGCGGTGGCGACATCGGCGACGTGGTCGGCCCGACGCCGCTGGGATACGCCGTCGCCGTCTGCATCCTGTTGCTGATGGTGGCGATCAACGCGCTGGGCGTCGCCTGGCTCGACAAGGCCAACGCGATTATCACCACCGTGAAGGTGCTGGTGCCGCTGATCGTGGTGCTGACCTTCATCAGCCACGATTTCCACTGGTCGAACTTCTCCGCCCACGGCGGCTTCGCCCCCTACGGACTGATCGGCATCCTCGGCGCGATATCGACCGGCGGCGTGATTTTCGCCTACGCGGGGTTCCGCCACATCATCGACCTGGCCGGAGAGGCGCGGCGCCCGGCGCTGTTCGTGCCGCTGGCGCTGCTGTTCACGGTGCTCGGCTGCTTCGTCATCTACGTGCTGCTGCAATTCGCCTTCATCGGTGGCGTGCCGCCGAGCGCGTTTCACGGCGGCTGGACGTCGCTCGACTTCAGCCATCATCTCGGCCCGATGGCGGGCATCGCCACGGTTATCGGCGCGTCCTGGCTGCTGGCCTTGCTTTACAGCGGCGCCGTGCTCGGGCCGTTCGGCTCGGCGCTGATCGCCACCGGCTCGAATGCGCGGCTGGGCATGGCGCTCGCCCGCAACGGCTTCTTTCCCGCGATGTTCGCCCGGCTGTCGGCCCGCGGCATTCCGTTCAGGGCGCTGATGCTCGGCGCGGTGGTCGGCATGCTGATGCTCAGCCTGCCGTTCAAGGAGATGGTCGCGCTCAACTCGTCGGCAATCGTGCTGTCGTTCTGCGTCGGGCCGCTTACCGTCGTGGCCCTGCGTCGCCAGATCCCCAACCAGCCTCGGGCAGTCCGCATCCCCTTCGTTCACGTGGTCGCACCGGTCGCCTTCGTCATCGCCACGCTGATCATCTACTGGAGCGGCTGGAACACGATCTGGCGCCTCGATATCGGTCTTGCCGCCGGGATCGCCATCTTCGCGCTGAAGCTGCGGTGGGAACCGCAGGTCGAGCCCGTCGACATCGGCCATGCCCGTTGGTTCTTCGTCTATATCGCCGGCGTGAACGCGGTGTCCGTCCTCGGCGATTTCGGTGGCGGGCTGGGGGTGCTGCCATTCGGCTGGGACATGGCGGTGCTGGCGGCCGTGGCGCTGGTCTGCTTCCGCATCGGCCTGGCCGACGCCCTGCCGGCGCAGCGCACCGCGGAGCTGGTCGACGAGGCGCTGCACGGACCCTGACGCGGCGCGGTGGGAGACCTCGCCGCATGTCCGCGCGCGTCTTCCGGTAACTCGAAATTAACAACGAATCCCGGTCGTCCGGCCCGGGCGGTGCGTCATTCAGCCTCCGTTCATAAACGGGGGCATAGGACTCAGGACGTTAATCCGAGGACCGAGTTATGCGACCGAGAACAGCGTTCCTGACCATCGTGCTTGCAGCCCTGCTGGCGACGACGGTCATTGGACTCGGCACGCGCGCGACCCAGGCCGTGGCCGAGGCCGAGACCCCGGCGATGCGCTCCCTGTAAACAAGCCGGGACGATACATCGCGCAGCGACGCCCGGCCGGTGTCCGGTGCCGCCCGGAAGGCGCGGCCGATGGCGAATCCGGCTAGTTTCGTGCGGACATGTTCTTCTACCTGTCCAAGATCGGCTGGTTCTTCCTGCAGCCCTCGAACCTGCTCGTCGCGCTGTCGCTGGCGGGCGCGCTGCTGGTGCTCGGCCGTTTTCGCCGGCTCGGCAGGTGGCTGCTGGGGCTCGGGCTCGCCGGGCTCGTCGTCTGCGGGTTTTCGCCCTTCGGGAATCTTCTCGTGCTGCCGCTCGACGACCGGTTCCCGGTCTGGGCGCAGGGCGATGGGCCTCCGCCGGACGGCATCATCGTGCTGGGCGGCTCGTTCGACACCGCCGTCAGCGCCGGGCGGGGGATCGTCGCGCTGAACGAGGCGGGAGAGCGCCTGACCGCGTTCGCGGATCTGGCACGGCAGTATCCGGACGCCAAGCTCGTGTTCACCGGCGGATCCGGGCAGATCCTGTTCGACCGTTCGAGCGAGGCCGACATCGCCGGCCGGCTGTTCGGCGGCCTGGGTCTGTCACCGGAGCGGATCATGCTCGAGGACCAGTCGCGCAATACCTGGCAGAACGCCCTCTACACCAAGGCGCTGGTCGGTCCGGCGCCGGGGGAGCGCTGGCTGCTGGTGACATCGGCCTGGCACATGCCGCGCGCCATCGGCTGCTTCCGGGCGGTCGGCTTCGACGTCGAGGCCTATCCCGTCGACTACCGCACCCGCGGTTGGTCGGACCTGTGGCGGCCGTTCACCACCGCGTCCGAGGGGCTGCGGCGCGTCGATACGGCATCGCGCGAATGGGCCGGATTGCTGGTCTATTGGCTGACAGGTCGCATTCCCGAGCTGCTTCCCGGCCCGGCCCCTTGAAACGCGGCGTCGCCCGGCGTCGATGCACCCCCAACATGTGGGGGCTGTATGCAGGCGGTAACCGTATCTGTTGACGGGGCTGTGGACGATTATGCTGCAGTGCAATATGTCCTTGCACAATAAGTTAAGAAAGCGTAACCAAGCGCACCGCGTCGGCGACTCACGTATCATTCAAGTCTTGGCCGACCAAAAATATGGGGTTCCGAATGGAGCGTGATGTAGGGCCGTCCTATCTGCGTGTAACCGCTTGGTCGCTCGCTGTACTGGTCGGCGTTATGCTTGTTGCTGCGTTGTTTGGCGGGTTCGAACCGAACGCCATCGCGGCGCGCTGAGTATTATCACGGTTTTGCAAGCGGCGCGGTCCGGAAGGACCGCGCCGCTTCGCGTTTGTCCGGGGCATTTTCGCCTCGGCACGCGGTGGAACCCTGTCGTCGGGCGGCGCGTCTGCTATATGAGCGTCTCGAAGCAGGGAGACGCCACGATGTCGCAGACCATTACCGTCGGATTCCGCAAACTCGTCGACGACGCGCTCGAGCAGATCGAGACGCTGTCGCCAGCCGAGGCCATGGCACTGCATGGCGGCGACGACGTCGTGTTTGTCGACATTCGCGACGTGCGGGAACTGTCGCGGACCGGCAAGATACCGGGCGCCATCCATGCGCCGCGCGGGATGCTGGAGTTCTGGATCGACCCGGCGAGCCCCTATCACAAGCCGGTTTTCGCCGAGGACAAGCGCTTCGTGTTCTTCTGTGCCGGGGGCTGGCGTTCGGCGCTGGCCACGCTGACGGCCAAGAAGATGGGCCTGGCGCCCGTCTGTCACATCGACGGCGGCTTCGGGGGCTGGGAAAAGGCCGGAGGGCCGATCGAGAAACCGGAAATGGCGCCGGGGGAGAAACGGGCATGAACGAGCAGGCGATGGCGGCCTACCGCAAGATCGATTTCGACGACGTGGCCTGGAGCGAGGTCCTGCCGGGGCTGCGCGTCAAGGCGGTGCAGGAAGGCCCGCGGACCATTAGGCTGGTCGAATTCCAGGGCGGGTTCGTGGAGCCCGGCTGGTGCGAGAAGGGCCACGTCGGCTTCGTGGTGTCGGGCCGCCTGACGGTCGAGTTCGATAGCGGTGTCGAGGTGTTCGAGCCGGGCCAGGGCCTGTTCTTCACGCCGGGCACGGGCGGGCGGCACAAGGTGCGCCAGCCCGACGGCGAGACCGCGCATGTCTTCCTGACCGAGCCGATCTGACGTTCCCGGGCGGCCTGGTCCGGACCTTCAGTCCTCAGGAGTGCGTCCCGAGGCGCCCGCCTCAAGTCCAGACGGGAGCCCCGGGGCTCGGCATTCGGCACGTCGTCGGGGATATGCCGCGAACGCGGCCCCGACCATGGTCCTTGATGCGGTCGGCCTCAGCCGGCGGCGTCGTTCTTGGTCTTCTTTCCGGACTTCTTTTTCTTCTTTTTCTTCTTTTCCGGATTGTCGGCAGTCTGCTTCTTGGCCTGCTTTTTCTCGGTCTCGGCCTTCGTCTCGGTCTCGGCCTTGGCCTTCTTCTTGTCGGTGGCGAGGATCACGGCGCTGGCCGCCTGATCGAGGACCGGGGTCGGGGTGAGCGGTATGCCGCTTTTCGCTGCCGCAGGACCGGCCAGGGCGGCGACTAGGACGGCGAGAGGGGCAATCACCTTGGCTTTTCTGGCGATCACTTCAGAGCTCCTGTTGGACGGAAACAATGCCGGGAGCGTTGCGCGCAACTCGCGGCGGAATCAAGGCAATAGCGACTGACGGAGAACTTATTTTTTCGCGAAGCTGCCCGCTCCCTTGCCGCGTACGGGGGCATGGTCTAACGCTTGGCCCCGGGAGGATCGTCAATGCCGCGTCTGCAGTCTCAAATCAGCACGACATCCGAGGACTTCCAGCGCAATGCCGACGCGATGGCCGCGCTCGTCGCCGACCTCGAGGCGAAGCGTGCCGCCGCGGCGCGCGGCGGTCCCGACCGGGCGCGCGAACGCCACCTGAGCCGCGGCAAGCTGTTGCCGCGCGATCGCGTGACGCGGCTGCTCGATCCCGGCGCGCCGTTCCTCGAACTGTCGCCGCTCGCCGCCCACGGCATGTATGACGACGACATCCATGCCGCCGGCGTCATCACCGGCATCGGCCGTGTCGAGGGGCGCGAGTGCGTCATCGTCTGCAACGACGCGACGATCAAGGGCGGCACCTACTATCCGATGACGGTGAAGAAGCATCTGCGCGCCCAGGAAGTGGCGATGCAGAACAACCTGCCGTGCCTGTATCTGGTCGATTCCGGCGGCGCCAACCTGCCCAACCACACCGACGTGTTCCCCGACCGCGAGCATTTCGGCCGGATCTTCTACAACCAGGCCACCATGTCGGCGGCCGGCATTCCGCAGATCGCCGTGGTCATGGGCTCGTGCACGGCGGGCGGCGCCTACATGCCGGCGATGTCGGACGAGACCATCATCGTGCGCAAGCAGGGCACGATCTTCCTCGCCGGCCCGCCGCTGGTGAAGGCGGCGACGGGCGAGGTGGTTTCGGCGGAGGATCTCGGTGGTGCAGACGTGCACGCGCGCCTGTCCGGCGTGGCCGACCATTACGCGCTGGACGACGACCATGCCCTGAAACTGGCCAGGCGAATCGTCGCGAACATGAATCGGCGCAAGGACATAGACCTGGATCTTCAGGAACCGATTCAGCCCGCCTACGATCCCGGCGAACTCGACGGCGTGGTGCCGGCGGCGCTGAGCCAGCAGTACGACATCCGCGAGGTGATCGCCCGGCTGGTCGACGGCTCGGAGTTCGACGAGTTCAAGAAGCTCTACGGCACGACGCTGGTGACGGGCTTTGCGCGGATTTCGGGCATGCCGGTCGGCATTCTGGCCAATAACGGCATTCTGTTCTCCGAATCATCGCTGAAAGGCGCGCATTTTATCGAATTGTGCTGCCAGCGGCGCATTCCGATCCTGTTCCTGCAGAACATCACCGGCTTCATGGTCGGGCGCGACTACGAGGCCGGCGGCATCGCCAAGGACGGGGCCAAGCTGGTTACGGCGGTCGCTTGTGCCCAGGTGCCGAAGATCACGGTGATCGTCGGCGGCTCGTTCGGCGCCGGCAACTACGGCATGTGCGGGCGCGCCTACGGGCCGCGGTTTCTGTTCATGTGGCCGAACGCGCGCATCTCGGTGATGGGCGGCGAGCAGGCCGCCTCGGTGCTGGCGACGGTCAGGCGCGACAATATCGAGGCCGACGGCGGGCAGTGGAGCGCGGACGAGGAAGAGGCGTTCAAAGCGCCGATCCGCGACCGCTACGAGGCCGAGGGGCATCCGTATTTCGCCAGCGCCCGGCTCTGGGACGACGGCATCATCACCCCGCGCGAAACGCGCCGCGTGCTGTCGCTGGCGCTGTCGGCCACGCTCAACGCGCCGGTGCCGGAGACGAAGTTCGGCGTGTTCCGGATGTAAGGTTCCGGATTTGTGGCGGGGGGCTCCGGAAACGAAATTGCCGGGACGAGCCCGGCAATGACGTAGAGACGGAATGTGGGATGCCCGGGCGCGGCCCGGGCATCGCGAGCGTGCCGGCCCTCAGGCCGCGTCCTCTTCCGACGCGGCGGCTTCGAGCCGCTTGTCGACATAGGTGCCGCAGACGTCGATCAGCTCGTCGACCTTGTCCTCGAAGAAGTGGTTGGCGCCGTCGATGATCTGCTGGTCGATGACGATGCCCTTCTGGGTCTTCAGCTTGTCGATCAGCGACTGCATGTCGTTGGGCGTCACGACCCGGTCGGCGGCGCCGTGGACGATCAGGCCGGACGACGGGCAGGGGGCCAGGAACGAGAAATCGTAGAGATTCGGCTGCGGCGCGACCGAGATGAAGCCTTCGACCTCGGGGCGGCGCATCAGCAGCTGCATGCCGATCCAGGCGCCGAAGGAGAATCCGGCGATCCAGCAGGCGCGCGCGTCCGGGTTGAAGCTCTGCACCCAGTCGAGCGCGGCGGCGGCGTCTGACAGCTCGCCGAGGCCGTGGTCGAAGCTGCCCTGGCTGCGCCCGACACCGCGGAAGTTGAACCGGAGTACCGCGAAACCGCGCTCGGCGAACATGTAGTACATCTGGTAGGCGACCTGATTGTTCATCGTGCCGCCGAACTGCGGGTGCGGATGGAGAATCAGCGCGATCCGCGAGCTCTTGGTCTTCGGCGGATGATAGCGTCCTTCCAGGCGGCCTGCGGGCCCGGTGAAGATGACTTCCGGCATTGAACGCGATGTCCTCTTTTTATGGTTGGCAGGACGCGGGTGGCTGGCGGCTCGGTTTATCCGCTCGCGCGCTTTCGACGGTCGTCGGCGCGCTGGCGTTTCCTTGACACCTACCCGACACCCTCCTACAAACTCTTTAGAAGTTTTCGAAACTGTGCTTCACCGGATCGCGGCTCGACGCTGCGAGCGTGTGGCCTGTCCGGAAGCTCCGACACACACCACATATCTTGTGTGGAATGCAAGAGTTCAAGGCACCGAGGCGGTGCCGAAGGTTGAGAGGACGGCATGGTGGGGGCGAACGTCGCCTACCTGGACCATAACGCGACGGCGCCGGTCCGCCCCGAAGTGATCGAGGCGGTGACCGAAGCCTTACGCGTGACCGGCAACCCGTCGTCCGTGCATTCGGCGGGCCGTGCCGCCCGCAAGCTTGTCGAGGACGCGCGCCGCGAGGTGGCCGCGCTCGTCGGCGCGGAGCCGGCAGATGTCACCCTCACCAGCGGTGGCACCGAGGCCAACGCGCTGGCGCTGGCGCGGCGCAAAGACGGCGAGATCCTGCTCGCCTCGGCGATCGAGCACCCGTCCGTGCTCGGCGGCGGGCGATTCCCGGCCGCCTCCGTCGAAACGCTTCCGGTGACGCCGGCCGGCGTGGTCGATCTCGCGTGGCTGGAGAAGCGGCTTTCCGCCGCGCCCGTCCCGGCGATCGTCTCTGTTATGCTCGCCAACAGCGAGACCGGCGCGATCCAGCCGGTGCGCGAGGTTGCGCGGCTGGCGCGGGACGCAGGCACGCTGGTTCACTGCGATGCCGTCCAGGCGGCGGGTCGGCTGGAGATCGATATCGCCATGCTGGGCGTCGACTACCTGACCCTGTCTGCCCACAAGATCGGCGGCCCCCAGGGCGCCGGCGCGCTGGTGCGCCGCGACAAGACCGTCGCGATCACGCCGCTCTATCGCGGCGGCGGCCAGGAGCGGTCGCAGCGTCCGGGCACCGAGGCGGTGGCCGTGATCGCCGGATTCGGCGTCGCGGCGCGGCTGGCGGCCGGCGAAATCGAAAAAAGTGGCGAAATCGCGGGGCTGAGGGACTGGTTCGAGTCGGCGCTACGCACTATCTCGCCGGGTGCGGTGGTCTTCGCCGGTGAAACGGCGCGGCTCGCCAATACCAGTTGCTTTGCGGTGGAAGGGATTTCGGCGGAAACCGCCATGATCTCGCTCGATCTCGATGGCGTGTGCGTCAGTTCGGGGTCGGCCTGCTCGTCGGGCAAGGTCGGCGCCTCGCATGTGCTCTCGGCAATGGGTGTCTCGCCGGACCTTGCCTCCGGCGCGATCCGGGTCAGCCTCGGCTGGTCGAGCGAAAAGAGTGACGTGGAAAGCTTCATCAAGGCCTGGCGGCGCGTACAGGACAAGCGCGACCGCCGTCGGCAGGAGGTGATTGAAGCGGCATAAGCGAAACCCGTGGTCCTTGAAACCGCGAGTGAAGGAGCAATTGATGCCTGCAGTGCGCGAAACGATCGAGCATGTCAGCGAGATCGACGTCGACAAGTACAAGTATGGGTTCTTCACCGACATCGAGACGGAGAAGGCGCCCAAGGGCCTGAACGAGGACATCGTCCGGTTCATCTCGGCCAAGAAGGAAGAGCCCGAGTGGATGCTCGAGTGGCGGCTCGACGCCTACAGGCGTTGGCGTACCATGACCGAGCCGACCTGGGCCAAGGTCGAATACCCGAAGATCGACTTCGAGGATCTCTACTACTATGCCGCGCCGAAGACCACGCCGGGGCCGAAGAGCCTCGACGAGGTCGATCCGGAGCTGCTCGCCACCTATGAGAAGCTGGGCATTCCGCTGAAGGAGCAGGAGGTTCTGGCCGGCGTCGAGGGCGCCAGGGTGGCCGTCGACGCGGTGTTCGATTCGGTCTCGGTGGTGACCACCTTCCGCGAGGAACTGGCCAAGCACGGCATCATCTTCTGCTCGATCTCGGAAGCGATCCGCGAGCATCCCGACCTCGTGCGCAAGTACCTGGGCTCGGTGGTGCCGACCAGCGACAACTTCTATGCCACGCTGAACTCCGCGGTATTCTCGGACGGGTCGTTCGTCTACGTGCCGCCGGGCGTGCGCTGCCCGATGGAGCTGTCGACCTATTTCCGCATCAACGAGCGCAACACCGGCCAGTTCGAGCGCACGCTGCTGATCGCCGACAAGGGCGCCTATGTCAGCTATCTCGAAGGCTGCACGGCGCCGATGCGCGACGAGAACCAGCTCCATGCCGCCGTGGTCGAGCTGGTGGCGCTGGACGATGCCGAGATCAAGTACTCGACGGTGCAGAACTGGTATCCGGGCGACAAGAACGGCAAGGGCGGCATCTACAACTTCGTCACCAAGCGTGGCGACTGCCGCGGCCGGAACTCCAAGATCTCCTGGACGCAGGTCGAGACCGGCTCGGCCATCACCTGGAAGTATCCGAGCTGCATCCTGCGCGGCGACAACTCGCGCGGCGAGTTCTACTCGATCGCGGTGTCGAACGGCTATCAGCAGGTCGATTCCGGCACCAAGATGATCCATCTCGGCAAGAACACGTCGAGCCGCATCATCTCCAAGGGCATCGCCGCGGGTCACTCGCAGAACACCTATCGCGGCCTCGTCTCGGCGCACGCCAAGGCGACCGGCGCGCGGAACTTCACCCAGTGCGACTCGCTGCTGATCGGCAACCGCTGCGGCGCGCATACCGTGCCGTATATCGAGGCGAAGAATTCCCAGGCCGTCTTCGAGCACGAGGCGACCACCTCGAAGATCTCCGACGACCAGATGTTCTACTGCATGCAGCGCGGCCTGTCGGAGGAGGAAGCGGTGGCACTGATCGTCAACGGCTTCGTCCGCGACGTGCTGCAGCACCTGCCGATGGAGTTCATGGTCGAGTCCCAGAAGCTGATCGGCATCAGCCTCGAGGGCAGCGTGGGCTGAGGCGGGCACGAGGACGGATCGATGATCCATCGCATCCGGCACGCCCATACGCCGCCCGCGCGCAGCACTACGAGAGACGCGAAAGCCGCCGCTACGGAACCGCACCGAAACGCGACACCGTTATTCGATACGCAAACTGTTGGAACCCGATATGCTTGAGATCAAGAACCTGCACGTGAAGATCGCCGACGAAGACACGGAGATCCTGCGCGGACTCGATCTGACCGTGAACGCAGGCGAAGTGCACGCCATCATGGGCCCGAACGGATCGGGCAAGTCGACGCTGTCCTACGTGCTCGCCGGCAAGGACGACTACGAGATCACCGACGGCCAGATCCTGTTCATGGGGCAGGACCTCACCGAGATGGAGCCTGACGAGCGCGCCGCCGCCGGCCTGTTCCTTGCCTTCCAGTACCCGGTCGAGATCCCGGGCGTCGCCTTCATGACGTTCCTGAAGACCGCGCTCAACGCGCAGCGCAAGGCGCGCGGCGAGGGCGAACTGTCGACGCCGGACTTCATGCGCGTGGTGCGCGAGAAGGCGGGCCAGCTGAACGTCAGCCAGGAGATGCTGAAGCGGCCGGTGAACGTCGGCTTCTCCGGCGGCGAGAAGAAGCGCAGCGAGATCCTGCAGATGTCGCTTCTGGAGCCGAAGCTGTGCGTGCTCGACGAGACCGACTCCGGTCTCGACATCGACGCGCTACGCGTCGTCTCCGAGGGCGTGAATTCGCTGCGCTCGCCCGAGCGCGCGATGGTCGTCATCACCCACTATCAGCGCCTGCTCGACCACATCGTCCCGGACGTGGTGCATGTCATGTCGGCGGGCCGGATCGTGAAGACCGGCGGCAAGGAACTGGCGCTCGAGCTCGAGAAGTCCGGATACGCGGCCTTCACGGAAGCCGCGTGAGCCGGATGGCGGGAGATACAACCATGAACGTCGAGGTCCGCAACAAGCAGACGGCCGCCGAACAGGCGGCGAGCGAGCAGTTCGCCGCCGTTGCCGCGATGCTGCCGGGCACGGAAGCCGTCGCGGCCGTTCGCAAGCAGGCGATCGCGCGCTTTGCCGCGAGTGGCCTGCCGCATCGGCGCATCGAGGAGTGGAAATACACCGACCTGCGCGCCGCGCTGCGCGAACTGCCGCCGCCGGCAACCGCATCGGACGCGCCGATCGGGGCCGACACGCTGGGCGAACTGGATGCCTGGCGGATCGTGATCGTCGACGGCGGCGAGCCGCGGCTGCCGAAGGAGCTGGCCGATCAGGGCGTGACGGTCTCCCGTCTCAGCGAGACGCTTGCCGCCGGCACGCTCGAAGGCGAATGGCCGGAGGGCACCGAGTCGGCGATCTTCGACCTGAACACCGCCTTCGTTTCCACCGGCGTGGGGATCCGCGTCCCGGAAAACGTGCATATCGACAAGCCGATCCAGATCGCCTGCGTCACGACCGTGCCGACGGCGGCGTCGGTCTACCTGCGCAATCGCGTCGACGTCGGCGCCGGCGGATCCGTGACCGTCGTCGAGACCTTCGAGGGCCCGGACGGGATCGGCTATCTCGTGAACTCGGCGACGCGCCTGTCGGCCGAGCGCGACGCGGCGCTGACCTGGGTGAAGGTGCAGCACGACGGCGACAAGGCGATGCATTTCTCCACCGTCGCCGCCGACGTGAGCCAGGGCAGCAAGCTGACCATTGCGCCGTTCACCACCGGCGCGGCGCTGTCGCGCAACCAGTTCGCGATCGCCTTCACCGGCGAGCACGCGGAGGTGAACCTGGCCGGCGTCCAGCTTCTTGGCGACCGTCAGCATGGCGACACGACGCTGTTCGTCGACCATGCCCTGCCGGACGGGGCGAGCCGCGAGCTCTTCAAGTCGGTGCTCGACGAGCAGGCGCGCGGCGTGTTCCAGGGCAAGATCCTGGTGCGCCAGGACGCCCAGAAGACCGACGGGCGGATGATGATGCAGGCGCTGATGCTGTCGGACCGGGCTGAGGTCGACAGCAAGCCGGAGCTGGAGATCTACGCCGACGACGTGCAGTGCGGTCACGGCTCGACGTCGGGCCGGATCGACGAGGACCTGCTGTTCTATCTGCGTGCGCGCGGCATCCCCGAACTGACCGCCAAGGCGCTTCTGATCGAGGCGTTCGTCGGCGAGGTGGTCGAGGAAATCGGCCACGCGGCGGTCGGCGAGGCGCTGTCGAGCCTCGCCCATGACTGGGTCATGCAGCACGCACGGCAGGAGTCCGTCTCGTGAGCGGCTACGACGTCGAGCGCATTCGCGCGGACTTTCCGATCCTCGCGCGCGAGGTCTACGGCAAGCCGCTCGTCTATCTCGACAACGCCGCGTCGGCGCAGAAGCCGCGGCAGGTGATCGAGGCGATCAGCCACGCCTACGAGCACGAATACGCCAACGTACATCGCGGGCTGCACTATCTGTCGAACACGGCGACGGAGAATTTCGAGGCCGCCCGCGAGACAGTGCGCGCGTTCCTGAACGCGCCGTCGCCCGACGAGATCATCTTCACCCGCAACGCCACCGAGGCGATCAACCTGGTCGCCTATTCGCTGGGGCAGGGCATGGATGGCTCGGGCGTGGGCGAGGGCGACGAGATCGTGCTCTCGATCATGGAGCACCATTCCAACATCGTGCCCTGGCATTTCCTGCGCGAACGCAAGGGCGCGGTCCTGAAATGGGCGCCGGTGGCCGAGGACGGCAGCTTCCTAATCGAGGAATTCGAGCAGCTGCTGACGCCCCGCACCAAGATCGTGGCGATCACCCACATGTCCAACATGCTGGGCACGGTCGTGCCGGTGAAGGAGGTCGTGCGGCTCGCTCACGAGCGCGGCATTCCGGTGCTGGTCGACGGCAGCCAGGGCGCGGTGCACCTCAATGTCGACGTGCAGGACATCGGCGCCGACTTCTATGTCTTCACCGGCCACAAGGTGTACGGGCCGACGGGCATCGGCGTGCTCCACGGCCGCAAGGAGGCTCTGGAGGCGCTGCCGCCCTTCAACGGCGGCGGCGAGATGATCCGCGACGTGACAACCGACACGGTCACCTATGGCGACCCGCCGCACCGATTCGAGGCGGGAACGCCGCCGATCGTGCAGGCGATTGGACTGGCGGCCGCGCTGGACTACATGGACTCTGTGGGCCGCGATGCGATCCAGGCGCACGAGGAGACGCTGCGCGACTACGCCCACGAGCGGCTCGGCGCGATGAACTCGCTCAGGATCTTCGGCACGGCGCCGGGCAAGGGCGCGATCGTCTCGTTCGAGATGACAGGGGCGCACGCCCATGACGTGTCGACGGTGATCGACCGCTACGGCGTCGCCGTGCGGGCCGGGACGCATTGCGTCCAGCCGCTGCTTCAGCACTACGGGGTGACGTCGACATGCCGTGCCTCGTTCGGAATGTATAATACGCGCGAGGAAGTCGACCGCCTGGCCGAGGCCCTCGGCAAGGCCCAGCAGTTCTTCGCCTAGGGGAGGCGGACCGATGAACGACATCAGGAATACAGCGCCCGACGCAGCAGACGGATCGTCAGCCGCTTCGGCCGCCGATACCGGAGCAGACACGGGCTCCGCGATACCGACAGAGGAACTCGACCGGCTCACCGACGACATCATCGGTGCGCTCAAGTCGGTCTACGATCCGGAGATCCCGGTCGACATCTACGAGCTCGGCCTGATCTACAAGATCGATGTCGACGACGACCGCAACGTCGCCATCGACATGACGTTGACGGCCCCGGGCTGCCCGGTCGCCGGCGAGATGCCGGTCTGGGTGGAAACCGCGGTCAGCTCCGTCAGTGGCGTCGGCGACGTCACGGTGCAGATGGTGTTCGACCCGCCGTGGGATCCGAGCCGCATGTCGGACGAGGCGAGGGTCGCGCTCGACTTCTTCTGACCTATATAGGGTTTAGGAAACCGGTCCTGATCAAACAGTTGGAACCATGACGACGGCAACTCCACGACCCCGGCCCAAGGTGGTGACGCTTACCGAAGCGGCGGCCGAGCGCGTGCGCGAAATCATCGCCAATTCCGACAAGTCCATCGTCGGCGTGCGGGTCGGCGTCAAGAACGGCGGCTGCGCCGGCATGTCCTACACGATGGAGTATGCCGAGGACGTCGCGGCGTTCGACGAGGTCGTCGAGGACAAGGGCGTCAAGGTCCTGATCGATCCCAAGGCCGTGCTGTTCCTGCTGGGCACCGAGATGGACTTCCAGGTCGACACGCTGTCGGCCCGGTTCGTGTTCAACAATCCGAACCAGACCTCGGCCTGCGGCTGCGGCGAATCGGTGGCGATCACACCGGTCGCGCTCGACGCCTGAGGCGTCTGGGCCGCGCCGACGTGGTGGGCGATGGCGATCACGTCCGAATATAGCGACTTCGTCACCGAGCTGTTCGCCGGGTTCGGGCCCGTGCGGCTGCGGGGCATGTTCGGTGGCACCGGTATCTTCCACGACGACGTCATGATCGGCCTTATCGCGGACGGTACGATATTCCTGCGCACCGACGCGGCGCTGGCGGCCGACATGGCCGCGGAAGGCAGCACGCCGTTCGTCTATTCGAGCACGTCGAAAACCGTCGAGATGCCGTATTGGCGGCTGCCGGAACGGCTGATCGACGAGCCGGATGACCTCGCGGCGTGGGCGCGGCGCGCCTATCAGGCCGCCGCGCAGGCCAGGAAACCCAAGAAGAAGCGGTCGAAGAAGGCCGTGTGAGGTCTCAGGCGACGGCCGACTTGTGGGGCTCGTCCGAAAGGTCCGATTCGGAGGTGACGCGGTTGCGGCCGTTGCGCTTCGACGCGTACAGCGCCATGTCCGCGCGCTCGACCAGGCTGTCGCGGGTGTCGTTGTGGCGCAGCGTCGCTATGCCGACCGACATCGTGATGCGTCCGAGGCTTTCCCCCGTCGAGCGCTTGATGAGCTCCTTGGCCATGACGGCGGTGCGGATGTCCTCGCCGACATAGACCGCGGCATCCAGGGCCGTGCTCGGCAGAATGACGGCGAACTCCTCGCCACCGTAGCGCGAGGCGATGTCCCGCCCCTTCACCGCGCTCCTGATCGCGGCGCCGACGAGACGCAGAACCTGATCGCCGGTCTGGTGGCCGAATGTGTCGTTGAACTGCTTGAAGTGGTCGATGTCGCACATCGCCAGCGACACCGGTTCGCCGCGCCGCATCGCGATATCGACGGCGCGCTCCAGGCTCTGGTCGAAATGCTTCCGGTTGGCGAGCCCTGTCAACTGGTCGGTCAGCGATTCGTAGCGGATCGCCTCGAGGCTTTCCTGAAGGTCGGTGATCTGGCCCTTCGAATCCTTGAGCTGGGATTCGAGCGAGGTGTTGCGCGCTTCCATTTCCGTGGTGGCGCGCAGGATCTTTTCGATGATCGAGCGGGTCTGCTGCTTGTTCTCGGTGCTGCCGAGACCGCTCGCGGCGGTGCGCAGCGACTGGCCGTACTGGTGGCAGGTTTCGCTGGAGGCCTCCAGCATTTCGACGATCTCGTCGAGCTCCTTGGAAACCCGCGCACTGACTTCGCCGACACGGTCGCTCAGGCGGACCGGTGACAGGAATTCGTCGTAGAAGCGTTCCGTCAGATCTTCCGGGAGATGGCCGAGCCGCTTCAACGCGTCATTGACGGCCTTGTTGAGTTCGCGATTGAACCCGGCCGCGTAGATATACCAAAGCTCGTAGTTGCGGGGGTAGGCCGGCGTGCGGTTGCCTTTGAGATAGGTGAGGGCCGCCTCGCCATAGGTAATCGAGCGATCGAATTCGTCCGTTCGTGTCACTGGCGATGGTCCCCCGAAACGCGACATTCCTCCGCGTGCTCCGCTGCGTAAGGAGCGCAGTCACAGTATTTTCCGCTGTCTTAACGCTGGGTTAAGTCGGCGGAAATCGCGGGGGCATCCGACGGATTATGAAAACTATTTGATAAGTCTGATTTATTCTTCAGGCGTGGCGTTGCGCCGGACCGGGCGCAGCAGAAAACTCGGCACATGTTCGCCGAGGCCGACGACGGGTTCGTCCTTCTCGGTCCTGTCCCTGTCGCGGCCGCGACCGGTTCGCTCGCCGCGCGGCTCGCGTTTCGGCTTGCGATCCTCTTTTGCGACCTCCGCCGCGGGCTCGGCGCGTTCGCGTCCGCCGCGACGGCGGCCACGTCCCCGGGTTTCATCGACGTCTTCCTTGGCGTCGATCTCCGCCAGATCCGGCGCGCCTTCGCGGCGCGGGATCGGCTTGCCGATGAGCTTCTCGATGGACGCGACGTATTTCTCGTCGGCCTTCGTCGCGATCGTTATCGCGTCACCCTCGCGGCCGGCACGGCCGGTGCGGCCGATTCGGTGGACGTAGTCCTCGGCGTGGGTGGGGACGTCGAAGTTGAAGACGTGGCTGACGGCCGGGATGTCGAGGCCGCGGGCGGCGACGTCGCTGGCGATCAGCAGGTTGATCTCGCCGGCGCGGAACTTGGCCAGCGTTGCCATGCGCTCGCGCTGGTCGAGGTCGCCGTGCAGGGCACCTGCATTGAAGCCGTGGCGCTGGAGCGAGCGGTACAGGGTCGAGACGTCGCGCTTGCGGTTGCAGAACACGATCGCGGTGGTGAGGTTCTCGGCGTCGCGGATCTCGCGCCGCAGGATCGCGCGCTTGTCCTTGGGCACGGCCGGCGAGACGATCAGCGCCTGACTGACGGTTTCCGCCGTGGTCGACTGCCGCGCCACCTGGACCTGAACCGGATTCTGCAGGAACTGGCCGGTGAGCTTTTCGATCTCCGGCGGCATGGTGGCGGAGAAGAACAGCGTCTGCCGGGTGAAGGGCACCAGGCGGCAGATCCGCTCG
Source organism: Microbaculum marinisediminis (assembly GCF_025397915.1). Classification (NCBI taxonomy): domain Bacteria; kingdom Pseudomonadati; phylum Pseudomonadota; class Alphaproteobacteria; order Hyphomicrobiales; family Tepidamorphaceae; genus Microbaculum; species Microbaculum marinisediminis. The sequence goes on along the minus strand of NZ_JALIDZ010000012.1, from coordinate 114,083 downwards.
ATATCGGGGATGAAGCCCATGTCGAGCATGCGGTCGGCCTCGTCGATGACGAGAATGTCGACGCCGGTCAGCAACAGCTTGCCGCGTTCCACATGATCGAGCAGGCGGCCGGGCGTGGCAATCAGCACGTCGGCGCCGCGATCGAGCTTCTTGTCCTGCTCGGAGAAGGAGACGCCACCGATGAGCAGCGCGACGGTCAGCTTGTGGTTCTGGCCGTAGATCGTGAAATTCTGCTCGACCTGTGCGGCGAGCTCGCGCGTCGGCTCGAGGATCAGCGTGCGCGGCATGCGGGCACGAGCACGTCCCTTCTCGAGAAGCGACAGCATCGGCAGCACGAAGCTCGCCGTCTTGCCGGTTCCCGTCTGGGCGATGCCGATCAGGTCGCGACGCGACAGGACATGCGGGATCGCCTCCGCCTGAATAGGCGTAGGTTCCTTGTAGCCGGCCGCTTCCACGGCCGAAAGGACTTTGGGGCTCAGACCTAGTTCAGTAAACGCCATCTACCGGCCACTGTGATCCGTGTGGCGGGATTGTCGCAAACACAGAGATTTCAAGGATGCTTGTTCCGCTTGGATTTTCGCGGAACATAATCGGTAGGCGCGCCGTGTCAACGGTGCTTCCGCGCTGTTTGTCATTTTTGGGTTAGCAATGGTTACTTTTGGCGGTGGTTCCGGAGCGGTATGACGGCGGCTGAAGCAGCCGTCATGCCGCCCGAGGGAGCTCCCCGCCGGCCGCTCACGATACTCAGTACGGGCGCCAGGGCCTCGGGTGCCACCATCGATGCGGATAGTGATGGCGGGGATAGGGATAGGCCCGCGGCGGATAGTAGACCGGCGGCGGAGGGGCGGCCCGGCCGTAGCCGCCGCCGTCGGCGAGATAGCGGCCGGACACCCACCCGACGATGCCGCGATAGTTCACCCGGCACCAGCCGCTGCCGCAGTTCAGGATGCTGACCTGATGGCCGGCGGGAATGACGGCGATCCGCGCGTAGCCCGTGCTCGGACCTCTGCGCATGTTCAGATCCGCCGTGACATAGGCCGCGGCGGCCACGCCAGCCGTGACGATCGTCGCGAGCGCGAAGGCGAGGGAAAAGAGGATCTTGCGCATGAGACGTCTCCTTGGTCGGGACGGATACGCCACGGTACCGAATCGGCGGCCCATTCCAAAGAGGACCGTCTCGCGCCGATCCGGCAGGTGTTGGCGCTGTCCAGCGAGCGGGCGCGCCCGATCGCGTGCCACGACCCTCGCCGGACCACGCTCAGTTGCTGAGCGTTGTCAGCTGGTAGGCCCCGGGGCCGCCGAGCATCAGCATGAATTCATCAGGGGCACCCGTCGCCAGGTCGATCACGTCGACGAAGGCATTGGTTCCCTCCGAAACGGTCTCGAGCCGCAGATCGGTGATCCGCGTCGGCGTGCGGGCGATCTCGGCGACCTCCACGCTCGACACGATCCCCTCGCTGGCGCCGCGGCGCTCGATCCACTGGACGAAGAGGCGCGCCGCGGAGGGCCGGACCGGGGAGCGCGCGAGCACGAACCGGTAGTAGCCGCCTCCGGCGCCGCCGCGCCATTCGCCGCCCGTGCGCAGGGTTATGACCTCGGCCGGCATGGCGGCGATGCCGTTGGCGACCGTGTCGGCCCGGGCGCCGGGGACAAGAAGCAGGAAGGCGAGAAGGAGGGCGGATATCGGTGCGCGCATGTGCTATCGGGTCCCGGTCGTTAATATCGGCGACCGGTTCATGCCCGATTCAAAGGGCTGGTGCCACGGCCGAAACGACGGCCCCAGTGACGGCAGCAGCCGGGGCCGCAGCGAGGGGAGACGTCCTGATGTGCGATCCGATCGTGTTCGTGCCCGGCCTGCTCTGCACGAAGGCGCTGTTTGGCCCGCAACTCGCCGCGTTCGAGGGCAGGGTGCAGTGCACCGTCGCCGATCACACGCGCCATGACGGCATGAAGGCGATCGTCGACTCGATCCTCGACGTCGCGCCCGAGCGGTTCGTGCTGGTCGGCCTGTCGATGGGCGGCTACATCGCGCTGGAGATGGCGGAGCACGCGCCCGAGCGCATGACCAAGCTGGTGCTGATGGACACCACGGCGCGTCCGGACCGGCCCGAGCAGACGGCGTTTCGCGAGGCGCTGATGGCGCAGGCGCGGGCGGACGGCCTTGGGCCGGTGATAGACCAGCTGCTGCCCTTGTTCGTCGACGACAGCCGTCTCGGCGATGCCGCTCTCGTCGCGACGATCCGGCAGATGGCGGACGACACCGGCGTCGACGCCTTCGTTCGCCAGCAGACGGCGATCATCGGCCGTAAGGACGCACGCCCCGACCTCGGCGACGTCCGTTGTCCGACCCTCGTGGTGTGCGGTGATCGGGACCGGCTGACGCCGCTGGAACTGTCCGAGGAAATCGCCGCGGGCATTCCCGGTGCGCGATTGGAAATGATCGAAGGCAGTGGCCATTTGACCACGCTCGAGAAGCCCGAGGCGGTGAATACCGTGCTGGAGGAATTCCTGGGCCTGTGAGCCGGTACGCCGCCTGATGGACGTCAGATTGACGGGCGCCAGACTGATGGGCGTCAGATATCCAGATCCTCGGCGAATTCGGCGTTTTCCTGGATGAAATGGAAGCGCGCTTCCGGATTGTTGCCCATGAGGCGCCGCACGGCGTCGGTCGTGCCTTCCGGATCGTTCTCGACCTCGACGCGCAGAAGCGTGCGGCGCTTCGGGTCCATGGTCGTTTCCTTGAGCTGGTTCGGCAGCATTTCGCCGAGGCCCTTGAATCGGCCGATCTCGATCTTCCCGCGTCCGGTGAACTCGGACTTCATGAGTTCGTCCTTGTGGGCGTCGTCGCGGGCGTAGAGCGTCTTGCCGCCCTGGCTGATCCGGTAGAGTGGCGGCACGGCGAGGTACAGGTGGCCGTCCTCTATCAGCCTGGGCATCTGCCGGTAGAAGAAGGTCATCAGCAGCGAGGCGATATGGGCGCCGTCGACGTCGGCGTCGGTCATGATGATGACCTTGTCGTAGCGGAGGTCGTCTTCCGAATACTGCTGCCCGGCGCCGCAGCCGAGCGCCTGGATGAGGTCTGCGAGCTGCTGGTTGTGGGCAAGCTTGCCGGACGCCGCGCTTTCGACGTTGAGGATCTTGCCGCGGAGCGGCAGCACGGCCTGAGTCTTGCGGTTGCGCGCCTGCTTGGCCGAGCCGCCGGCCGAGTCGCCCTCGACGATGAAGATCTCGGCGCCGGCGCTGCTGTTGTGCGAGCAGTCGGCGAGCTTGCCGGGCAGGCGCAGCTTGCGCACGGCGGTCTTGCGGCCGACTTCCTTCTCCTGGCGGCGGCGGGCGCGCTCCTCGGCGCGCTCGATCACCCAGTCGAGCAGCTTGGTCGCCTGCTGGGGGCTGGCGGTCAGCCAGTGGTCGAACTCGTCGCGGACGGCCTGCTCGACGATGCGGGTCGCCTCGGAGGTCGCGAGCTTGTCCTTCGTCTGGCCCTGGAATTCCGGCTCGCGGATGAACACCGACAGCATCGCCGTGCAGGAGGCCATGACGTCGTCGGCGGTGAAGATCGTTGCCCGCTTGCGGCCGCTCAGCTCGGCGTAGGCGCGCAGGCCCTTGAGCAGCGCCGCGCGCAGGCCTGCCTCATGGGTGCCGCCGTCGGGCGTCGGCACCGTGTTGCAGTATGAGGAGACGAAGCCGTCGCGGCCGGCGCACCAGGCCACCGCCCACTCGACACCACCATGGCCGCCCTCGCGTTCGACGCGGCCGGCGAAGATGTCGTTGGCGATCGTGGTCTCGCCCTTGATCTCGGCGGCCAGGAAGTCCTTCAGGCCGCCGGGGAAGTGGAACACTTCCTTTTCGGGAACCGCGCCGTCCTCGGCCAGAAGCTCGGGCGCGCAGTTCCAGCGGATCTCGACGCCGCGGAACAGGTAGGCCTTGGACCGCGTCATGCGGAACAGGCGGGCCGGGCGGAAGTGAATCTTGCCGAAGATCGTCGCGTCGGGGTGGAACCGGATGCGCGTGCCGCGCCGGTTCATGACCTCGCCGAGCGGTTCGATGGGGCCGAGCGGCTTTCCGCGCGAATAGGTCTGGCGGTAGAGCTGGCGGCCGCGCGCGACCTCGACCTCGAGCGTGTCCGACAGGGCGTTGACCACGGAGACGCCGACGCCGTGCAGGCCGCCGGATGTCTCGTAGACCTTGGAGTCGAACTTTCCGCCCGCATGCAGCGTGGTCAGGATGACCTCGAGCGCCGACTTGTCCTTGTACTTGGGATGCGGGTCGATGGGGATGCCGCGGCCGTTGTCGGTGACGGTCAGGAACCCGTCCGCCTCGACACTGACATCGATCCAGGTGGCGTGGCCGGCGACGGCCTCGTCCATGGCGTTGTCGATCACCTCGGCGAAGAGGTGGTGGAGCGCCTTCTCGTCGGTGCCGCCGATATACATGCCGGGCCGGCGGCGCACGGGCTCGAGACCCTCGAGCACCTCGATGTCGGCGGCGGTATAGGCGTCTTCGGCGCCACGGGCGACAACGCGCGGCGCGGACGCCTTGGGCGCGGCAGCCGGTTTGGCAGCCGGCGAGGCGGCTGGCCCGGCAGCCGACTGGGGCGCGTCGTCAAACAGCGAGGGCAGGTCCTGCGACTTCGGCATGGTCCGTTTATAGAAAGCGGTTTCGGCCTGGGATTTGCCGCAATCGACGAAGCGGTCGGCGAATCACATGCGATTGTGCCATTTCGCCGGCGCCGAATCGACCGCGTTCACGTGCGGCTCAAGAGCGTCGCGACGTCAGATAGCGTTCCAGTCCCCAGGCGCCAAGGGCGAGGGCCCCTGTCGCCGCGATCATGTAGGCGGGAAGGACGACGAGGATCAGGGCATCCTGCGCGTCGGGATTCTTGTTCCACCAGAAGGCGCCGCCGAAGCCCCAGACCCAGAAGGCAGACAGGCCCAGCAGTCCGACCGTGCAGATCGCCAGCGGGACGGTCCGGGTGAGCCGTTTGTTGAGAACGCCGAAGGCGACATAGGGCACGTACGCAAACGCGACAAAGAAGCCGACGGCCGGGATCAGGAAGACGCCGATGCCGGTATCCGTCTCGCTGATGATCGAGATCGCGACCAGCGCCAGCCCGGCAACGAGAAGGATCCAGTTCAGGCCACGGAGCATCGGATGCCGCCTATGTCGTCGATTCGGAGCCTGAGGACCCTAGAGCAAACATCGTGGATTGTCCGCCGCCCGACGGGGCGTCCACGTCGTAGGGCGGGGAAGGGCGCGGGGCTGCGAAAGGCCTCGGCCTCAGAAGACGCGATTCCTGAAGGGAGCCGGCCCCTTGTAGAAAGCGATCCCTGAGGAAAACCGGGGGTTGAAGAAAACGGGTGGCTGAAGACGATGCCCCCGAAGACAGCGTCATCCTGAAAGACAATGGCCCCGCGCCGTCGGCTGCGGAGCCATCGCTGGTGCGCTTCGTCTCTCATGGGGCAGACGCAAGACGCCCATATTCGGTCTCTTTTGGAGATCCGTATGATCGCGCTGGATGTCCGCCCAGATTCATGCATCCGCATGATCGTCGGAACCATTCCGGCGCTCAAAGCATAGATTAGATTGTGTTTGGGGAAGGCCGTTTCTGTCCGTCTATTGCGGCAGAAACGGCGAAAGTCGGGTCGGCGGACACATTGTCTTAGACCTCCTTTCCGGATTTGGACAAAGTCTGCGCCTCGCCGTTGCGCCTGTCAATACCGTCTCGTGCCCCCGGGGACCGTCTCGTACCCCTGGGACCGTCTCGCGCCCCCAAGACCGTCCTGCGCCCCGGGGACCGTCTCGCGCCAGCGGGCGGGCGGCCCGTGGGACCGCAAAAAAAGGGCCCCCCCTGGCGGGGCGGCCCTGTTGAAAAAAAACACTATACGCGGGACGGCGCTCGGGCGGCGGCGCGATCGGCTTGCGGGGCGGGGGCGGTGCAAGCCTGGGCTGATGAAGTCTGCGGGACTCGGGGAGGAGATCCCGGGCGCCAAGACCGCCGTTGCAGCAATCCCACGGGAACCCTAGCCGGTTCGTTTGACAGTCCAGTGACGATATCCGCGCCTTTTCGCGCTTTTTTCCGGCGCCCAATCTTATCGGGTGCGCAAATGCAAAACGGGGCGGCAAGGCCGCCCCGTCGCGTTTGTCGTGTCGCCTCGCGGACGGTCGTCAGACGCTGTAGTAGAGGTCGAACTCGATCGGGTGCGGCGTCATGTCGAATGCCATCACCTCGTCCATCTTCAGTTCGATATACGCGTCGATCTGGTCGTCGGAGAACACGCCGCCGGCCTTCAGGAAGTCCCGGTCGCCATCGAGCGACTCGAGCGCTTCGCGCAGGCTGGCCGCCACCGTCGGGATCTCCTTCAGTTCCTCCGGCGGCAGGTCGTAGAGGTTCTTGTCCATCGCGTCGCCCGGATCGATCTTGTTCTTGATGCCGTCGAGACCGGCCATCAACAGGGCGCTGAAGCACAGGTAGGGGTTCGCGCCCGGATCGGGGAAGCGGATCTCGACGCGCTTGGCCTTCGGCGAGGAGGCAACCGGGATGCGGCAGCTGGCCGAGCGGTTCCGCGCCGAGTAGGCGAGGAGCACCGGCGCCTCGTAGCCCGGCACCAGCCGCTTGTAGGAGTTGGTCAGCGGGTTGGTGAAGGCGTTGATGGCCTTGGCGTGCTTCAGGATGCCGCCGATGTAGTAGAGGCACTGCTCGGACAGGCCGGCGTACTTCTTGCCGGCAAAGACCGGCTTGCCGCTCTTCCAGATCGACTGGTGCACGTGCATGCCCGAGCCGTTGTCGCCGAAGATCGGCTTCGGCATGAAGGTGGCCGACTTGCCGTAGGCGTTGGCGACCTGATGCACGACGTACTTGTAGATCTGCATCTTGTCGGCGTTGCGGGTCAGCGTGTCGAACTTCATGCCGAGCTCGTGCTGGGCCGCGCCGACCTCGTGGTGGTGCTTCTCGACGGACACGCCCATGGAGGCCATGACCGAGAGCATCTCGGAGCGCATGTCCTGGGCGGAGTCGACCGGGGGAACCGGGAAGTAGCCGCCCTTGGTGCGCGGACGGTGGCCGAGGTTGCCGGCCTCATACTCGGTGCCGGTGTTCGACGGCAGCTCCGAGGAATCGATGGCGAAACCGGTATTGTAGGGGCTGACAGAGAAGCGGACGTCGTCGAACACGAAGAACTCGGCCTCGGGACCGACGAAGCAGGTGTCGCCGACCTTGGTCTGCTTCAGATAGGCCTCGGCCTTCCTGGCGGTCGACCGCGGATCGCGGTCATAGGCCTCGCCCGTCGACGGCTCCAGGACATCGCACATGATGGCGAGCGTGGGCGCGGCGAAGAACGGGTCGAGATGCGCCGTCTCGGGGTCGGGCATCAGCGTCATGTCGGACTCGTTGATCGCCTTCCAGCCGGCAATCGACGAGCCGTCGAACATGACGCCCTCGGCGAACATGTCCTCATCGACGACGGCGATGTCCATCGTGACGTGCTGCATCTTGCCCCGCGGATCGGTGAACCGCAGGTCGACGAACTTGACGTCGTTCTCTTTGATCGACTTGAGAACGGACTTAGCTTCAGCCATTTGACTACCTCTTTAATTTCCAGCTGGATCCTGGGTCTGGTTGGGATTTGGCGCCGGTGCTCGTGGTCTGAACTGTCGCGAAACGCGGTTCGATCCCGGTCGGGCGCCGGTTTCTCCGATCAGATGGCGTCCACGCCGCGCTCTCCCGTGCGGATGCGGATGGCGTCCTCGATGGTCGAAATGAAGATCTTGCCGTCGCCGATGCGGCCCGTCTGCGCCGCCTTCTGGATGGCTTCCACCGCCTTGTCGATCTGGTCGTCGCCGAGGACGACCTCGACCTTCACCTTCGGCAGAAAATCGACGACATATTCGGCGCCCCGATAGAGCTCCGTATGGCCTTTCTGGCGACCGAACCCCTTGGCCTCGGTCACGGTAATGCCTTGCAGCCCCACTTCCTGCAGGGCCTCCTTTACCTCGTCTAGTTTGAACGGCTTGATGATAGCCTCGATTTTTTTCATCTGGACGTGACTCCTAGCGTGGGGCTTCCTGATCGGAGGGATGCCCGGCATTCGGTTAGCATGGCTTGTGCCAAATCCGCGTAATAAAAAATACGGTGTGTTTTCAAGGGGATGTGACAGGGTGCCTGTGAAACGGGCATTCTACTCCGGAAATGTGGGATGAAAAAACAGGCAACCGCACAAGAAATGGTCAAGCCGATGGGTCTCCGTGGAGGTATCGGGTGAACGAACTGCTGACGACCATCCAGATGGGGGAGGCCGACCGCCTGACGATTGAAGGCGGCGTTCCCGGCGAAATTTTGATGGAAAACGCCGGCTGCGCGGTCGCCGCCGCGACCCTGGCGCTGAACCGGGGGCGCGAGGTTCTGGTTCTGTGCGGTCCGGGGAACAATGGTGGCGATGGTTTCGTCGCCGCGCGGCATCTGGCGGCGGCGGGCCGCAGGGTGCGCGTCGCGTTGCTGGGCGATCCGTCGCGGCTGACGGGCGATGCGGCCGAAATGGCCGCGCGCTGGACCGGCGCGGTCGAGCCGCTTTCGGCCGACAGCATCGGCAAGGCCGGGGTCATTGTCGACGCGCTGTTCGGCGCCGGGCTCTCCAAGCCGATCGAGGGGCCCGTCGCCGCGGTGGTCGCGGCGATCAACCGATCGCAGGTACCGGTCGTGGCCGTCGACGTGCCCTCGGGGGTGGACGGAACCAGCGGCGAAATCCGAGGCGTTGCGGTGCGGGCGACGCGAACCGTCACCTTCTTCCGTCTCAAGCCGGGGCATCTTCTGCTGCCGGGGCGCGAGCTCTGCGGGGAGCTGAAACTGGCCCAAATCGGCATCGAAGACGGCGTCCTGGAGGAAATCGCCCCCGAAACATACGCGAACGGGCCGCGATTGTGGGGGGATCGCCTGCCGCGCCCGCGTCCACAGAGCCACAAATACGATCGTGGCCACGCCCTGGTGGTCAGCGGTGGGCCCTGGAACACCGGCGCGGCACGCCTGTCCGCCCGCGCGGCCCTGCGCATCGGTGCCGGACTGGTCACCGTCGCAAGTCCGACCGCGGCGCTGCCGTCGAATGCCGCCCATCTCACCGCCGTGATGTTGACCGAGGCCGAGGGGGTGGCGGGGCTGGCGCGCGCGCTCGAGGACGCGCGCCGCAACGCGGTGCTGATCGGTCCGGCGGCCGGCGTCAACGAGGAAACCCGCCAGCGGGTGCAGGTCACACTCGGAGCCAGACGTCCCGTCGTGCTCGATGCCGACGCGCTGACCTGCTTCGCCGACGAGCCGGCACGACTGTTCAAGGCGATCGAGGCGGACGCCGACCGTGCCGTCGTGCTGACGCCGCACGAGGGGGAATTCCGCAGGCTGTTCACGGATGCCGATCTGGCGGAGGCGGGGACCCGCCTCGAAAGAGCCCGGGCGGCGGCCAGAACGAGCGGCGCGGTGATCGTCCTCAAAGGTGCGGATACGGTGGTTGCGGCCCCGGATGGACGTGCGGCGATCAATGCCGACGCGCCGGCCTGGCTCGCCACCGCCGGTTCGGGTGACGTTCTCTCGGGAATGGCCGTGGGGCTGCTCGCGCAGCAGATGCCGGCCTTCGAGGCCGCGGCGGCCGCGGTCTGGCTGCACGGCGCGGTGGCCGCTGAAATCGGTCCGGGGCTCATCGCCGAGGATCTGAGCGAACGGCTGCCCGCGGTGCTTGCCGAGTTCGCGTAAAATTATAGTGGACGGACATTAACTCAAATTTTCAATAGAGATTTAATTCCCCTGCGGTAACCAGAGCGGCAAGGGCAAAATAATTCCTGTCTCAACAGGGGAGGCGGAAAATGCCGTTCTGCTCAAAAGCGGTCATGAACCGCAGGCGGACGTTCCTCACCGATGCGCGCGGCAACGTCGGCATCATCTTCGCGTTCGCGCTTCTGCCGATCATTCTGGCGGTCGGCTCAGCGCTCGACTATGGACGCTACAATGCGGCGCGTGCCCGCATTCAGACGGCGCTCGACGCGACGGGCCTGATGCTCGCCCATCAGGTCGATACGATGTCGCAGGACGAAATCGACGAGCTCGCCGCTCAAGTCTTCCACGAGAATTTCCGCGAGGGCGCGGGCATCACGATCAAGGAGCTGAAGACCGTCGCGTCCGCCGACAAGATCAACCTCGCCGCCAAAGCCGATGTCGAGACCTACATCATGCATCTCGCCGGCGTGGAATTCCTGCCCGCCAACGTCGATTCCGAGATCGTGCGCTCCGAGGATTCCTTCGAGGTCGTCCTGGTGCTCGACAACACGGGCTCGATGCGCGGGTCGAAGATCGAGGCGCTGAAAGACGCCGCCGAAACGCTGGTCGCCAACCTGTTCGGGGAAACCACGGTGCATCCCCTTCTGGACATGGCGTTGGTGCCGTTCTCGCACGCCGTGAACGTCGGCACCGGCAATCGGAACGCGTCCTGGATGGATACCCAGGGGCGCAATCCCCTGCACAGCGAGACCTTCGACGAGGAGTTCGTCGAAAAGGGGCTGACGCGGTTCGATCTCTATGACCGGATTTCGAACGTGTCCTGGCCGGGGTGCGTCGAAGCGCGGGCCTATCCGCTCGACATCAGGGATACGGAGGCATCCAGCTCGGATCCGGACACGCTGTTCGTGCCGTATTTCGCGCCGGACGAGCCGGGTGATGCGGGTGATCCGGAGCGCGACTATTCCAACAGTTATCTGAACGACGTTCTCGACAAAGTTCAAAAGAGGCCCAGGCCGTCGAAGGCGGCGCTGCAGGCCTATACGGCCAAATATTCGAACGGCGTCCGGGCGCAGAACAGCAGGGGAAGGAACGCCCCCGGTCCCGCCGAAGGCTGCACGGCAAATCCGATTCTGTCGCTGACGAACCGGAAGGCCGACATCGTCGACGCGCTCGGCGATATGCAGGCCAACGGCTACACGAACATCACCGAAGGTCTGATGTGGGGGCTTCGGGTTGTTTCTCCGGCGGCGCCTTTCTCGGAAGGCAAGGCGTACGGGACCGAGGATCACCACAAGATCATCATCCTGCTGACCGACGGCAAGAACGAGGTCGCGTCCGAAAGCCGATGGAGCTCGAACATGGCCGGAACGGACAACCCCAACAAGTCCGAGTACGGGCCGTACGGTTACGCGGCGTCGGGCCGGCTGGTCGACACCCGGAACAAATACACGTTCATGGAGAAAATGGACGAACGGACGGCCGAGGCGTGCGACGAGGTGAAGGGCAACGGCATCGACCTTTTCACGATCACCTTCGAACTGAACGACGCCGATACCCAGTCGCTGATGCGCAACTGCGCGACGCAGTCGGATATGTATTACAACTCGCCAGATTCCGCGACGCTGCGGGCCGTGTTCAAGGAGATCGCCACGCGAATCTCCGAGCTGCGGATCGCGAAGTAGCGTTGGCGTGGCCGTTTCGAAGGTCGTGCCGGCCGGTGGCGTCCTGTCTCCGGCCGGCGCGGGCGCGTTGCCATACACAGCATTCCCCAAAGCCTTCCGCGGCCGGGGGGCCTTTTCGGGTCTCTTGCGGACAAGTCCCGTCGCGGGAGGCCCGCCGCGTCGGCGCGGCTGCGGTCATGTTCGCTTTTTTGTCGCTTCCGGCGCGCGACGGACCGCCCATCCCAAGGGCATGGCCGTTGGCACCGGCGCGGCGGCTTCCTAAATTGGAGGCCCGAACGGGAGAATGGCCGATTTGGCGCTTCCCCTACTTTCGGGCCATTTTCGCTGGCGTCCGTCGGAATCGGTGTGTTATAGACCGCCGCCATGCGTGGGCCGCCCGCCGGCCGTTTCGCGGGCGTGGTGGAACTGGTAGACACGCGAGATTTAGGTTCTCGTGGCGCAAGCCGTGGGGGTTCAAGTCCCTCCGCCCGCACCAGGCCCGTTCCGGCCGCGTACCGCCTCCGACACGAACTTCAGGACAACGCAGTTAGGCGATCGAGACGTCATGCAGGTCACAGAAACTCTCAACGAAGGGCTCAAGCGCGAGCTCCGCATCACCATCCCGGCCGGGGATCTGGATACCCGGCTCAACGACCGCCTGACCGATCTGAAGGATCGCGTCCGCATTCGCGGTTTCAGGCCGGGCAAGGTCCCGATCGCCCATCTGAAGCGCGTCTATGGCCGCTCGGTCATGGCGGAGGTCCTGGAGCAGGCGGTCAACGAGACCAGCCAGCAGGCGATCACCGATCGCGAGGAACGTCCCGCCTATCAGCCGCAGATCGCGCTGACCGAGGACAAGGACGAGATCGAGCAGATCCTCGAAGGCAAGGCGGACCTGGCCTATTCGGTGACGTTCGAGGTGCTGCCGCCGGTCGAGATGCCCGATTTCTCGAAGATCAAGATCGAGAAGGAAGTGGCGAAGGTCGAGGATTCGGTGGTCGACGAGAGCATCGAGCGTATCGCCGAGCAGAACCGCCCGTTCGCGCCGCGCAAGGACGGCGAGGCGTCGGAGACCGGCGACCGGCTGACCATCGACTATCTCGGCAAGCTCGACGGCGAACCCTTCGAGGGCGGCGCCGATCAGGACGCGCAGATCCAGCTCGGCTCGAACTCGTTCATTCCCGGGTTCGAAGAGCAGCTCACCGGCGTGAAGGCGGGTAGCGACATCGTGGTCAAGGTGACGTTCCCGGAGGCCTATCAGGCCGAGCATCTGGCCGGCAAGGCGGCCGAGTTCGACGTCAAGGTCAAGGAGATCCAGGCGCCGGGCGAGATCAAGATCGACGACGAGTTCGCCCAGTCGCTCGGCATGGAATCGCTCGACAAGGTCAAGGACGCCGTGCGCGAGCAGATCGGCAAGGACTTCGAGACGCAGTCGCGCAGCAAGGTCAAGCGCCAGCTGCTCGACGCGCTGGACGAGGCCTGCAAGTTCGAATTGCCGGAGAAGCTGGTCGACAGCGAGTTCGAGGCGATCTGGCAGCAGGTGACGCAGGACCTGGAGCGCGCCGGCAAGACCTTCGCCGACGAGGGCGCGACCGAGGAAGACAGCAAGGCCGACTACCGCAAGATCGCCGAACGGCGGGTGCGGCTGGGCCTGCTCCTTGCCGACATCGGTGACAAGAACGAAATAAAGGTGACGGAAGAGGAACTGAACCGGGCGATGATCGACCGGGTGCGTCAGTTCCCCGGTCAGGAGCAGTTGGTCTGGGAGTACTATCAGAAGAACCCCGGCGCGCTGGCCGAGCTTCGGGCGCCGATCTTCGAGGAGAAGGTCGTCGACTACATTCTGGAGCTTGCCACGGTCGAGGAAAAGACGGTGTCCCGGGATGAGCTGTTCCACGATCCCGACGAGGAGCACGATCATCACCACCATGATCACGATCATGACCACGACCACGACCACGGGCCTTCCGACGACGAGAAGCCCAAGCGTCGCCGCACCAAGAAGGCCGACAAGGAATAATCCGTTAAGGACGGCAGGGCGCGCCGCTCGACAAACGGTGCGCCCGAGGGCCTATCATCGGATCGACGATTCGTTCGGGCCGGGCGGGCCGCGTGCACGCGCGCATCGGCGGGCGGAGACACCGGATTGCCGATGCGCTGCGCCGCCACGAGGAAGACGCAGCACGAGCGACACAGCACGAATGACACTGGGAGACCGAAATGCGTGATCCGATAGATACCTACATGAACCTCCTGGTGCCGATGGTGGTCGAGCAGACCAACCGGGGCGAGCGGGCCTTCGACATCTACTCGCGGCTTCTCAAGGAGCGGATCGTCTTCGTGACCGGGCCGATCGAGGACCACATGGCGACGCTGGTGACGGCGCAGCTTCTGTTCCTCGAAGCGGAGAACCCGAAGAAAGAGATCGCCATGTACATCAACTCGCCCGGCGGCGTGGTGACGTCCGGGATGGCGATCTACGACACAATGCAGTTCATCCGGCCGCCGGTATCGACGCTGTGCACCGGCCAGGCGGCATCGATGGGCTCGCTTCTGCTGACGGCGGGCGAGGCGGGTATGCGCTTCGCGCTGCCGAACGCGCGCGTCATGCTGCATCAGCCCTCCGGCGGCTTCCAGGGCCAGGCATCGGACATCGAGCGCCATGCCGAGGACATCCTGAAAATGAAGCGTCGGCTGAACGAGGTCTATGTGAAGCACACGGGCCGGGACTACGAGACCATTGAGCGGACGCTCGATCGTGACTACTTCCTGACCGCGCAGGAGGCGAAGGACTTCGGCATCGTCGATCAGGTGATGGACAAGCGCGGCGATCCGACACAGGAGCCGGAGCCGGCGCCGGAGAAGAAATAAGGGGCTGGAGCACCCGCGACAGGCGCTGACGCAAAACGGCCGAACGGGCAGGGGCTTGAACCCTGGGCCGGCGACATTAGCGTTAATTGTCTGTTGATGTGTGGGTACCTAGCATGGTGGCATTGGCCGAGCGTCGCGTGGCGGCTATAACACCGAGGTGAAGTGCGTCGCCGACGGGGCGAGGCGACGCCAAAACAGCCCCGGACCGGCTTTCCGGGAGGGCCTGAAGCCCGCGGGGCGAAGTGGAGTGACCGAATGAGCAAGGTCAGCGGCAGCGATTCGAAAAACACGCTCTACTGCTCTTTCTGCGGAAAGAGTCAGCATGAAGTCCGTAAGCTGATCGCGGGACCCACCGTGTTCATCTGCGACGAGTGTGTCGAGCTTTGCATGGACATCATTCGCGAGGAGAACAAGAACTCCTTCGTGAAGGCCAATGACGGCGTGCCGAGCCCGAACGAGATCTGCCAGGTTCTCGACGACTATGTGATCGGGCAGGCGCACGCCAAGAAGGTGCTGTCGGTTGCCGTGCACAATCACTACAAGCGGCTCAACCACGGCGCCAAGTCGAACGACGTCGAGCTGGCGAAATCGAACATCCTGCTGATCGGCCCGACGGGCTGCGGCAAGACGCTGCTGGCGCAGACGCTGGCGCGGATCCTCGACGTGCCGTTCACGATGGCCGACGCCACGACGCTGACGGAGGCCGGCTATGTCGGCGAGGATGTCGAGAACATCATCCTGAAGCTCCTGCAGGCGGCCGACTACAATGTCGAGCGGGCCCAGCGCGGCATCGTCTATATCGACGAAGTCGACAAGGTCAGCCGCAAGTCGGATAACCCCTCGATTACCCGCGACGTGTCGGGCGAGGGCGTCCAGCAGGCGCTGTTGAAGATCATGGAAGGCACGGTCGCCAGCGTTCCCCCGCAGGGCGGGCGCAAGCATCCGCAGCAGGAGTTCCTGCAGGTCGACACGACCAACATCCTGTTCATCTGCGGTGGCGCCTTCTCGGGGCTGGAGAAGATCATTTCCGGCCGTGGCCAGGGCACGTCGATCGGCTTCGCCGCCGAGGTGAAATCGCTGGACGACCGCCGCACCGGCGAGATCTTCCGCGACGTCGAGCCCGAGGACCTGCTCAAGTTCGGTCTGATCCCGGAATTCATCGGCCGTTTGCCCGTCATCGCCACCCTCGACGATCTCGACGAGGATGCGCTGGTGCAGATCCTGTCGGAACCGAAGAACGCGCTGGTCAAGCAGTATCAGCGCCTGTTCGAGATGGAAGGCGTCGAGCTGACCCTGCCGATCGACTCGCTCGAGGCGATCGCGCGCAAGGCGATCGAGCGCAAGACGGGTGCCCGCGGCCTGCGGTCCATCATGGAATCGATCCTGCTCGACACGATGTTCGAGCTGCCCGGCCTCGACGGCGTCGAGGAGGTGGTGCTCGGCCCCGACGTGATCGAGGGCAAGGCGCGGCCGCTCTACATCTATGCGGACCGGGCCGAAAAGTCGGTCGAAAGCAGCGCCTGATCCTGACGGCGTCCGGGACCGCCAGACGGTTCCGGACCGCCACTTGACTTGGCTGTGGTGCGTGGCCACCTATTGATCGACCTACTGCGGCACCGCAGCGAAGCGAGTCGACCGGTCCGGGTCCGTTGATGGCCCGGCGCGCCGTTTTCAGGGCCGGTCAGTAACCCGCCGCGTCCTCTTGGCGTAATGCTGTGTGCTGCCCCTGATATGAGAGGACATCAAATATGGCCAACGTGAAGCCGCGCGTCACAGGGACACCCGACGGACAGGATATCTATCCGGTTCTTCCCCTGCGCGATATCGTGGTCTTCCCGCACATGATCGTCCCGCTGTTCGTCGGACGCGAGAAGTCGATTCGCGCCCTCGAGGAAGTGATGCGGGCCGAGCGGCCGATTCTTCTGGCGACCCAGAAGAACGCCGCCGACGATGACCCGGAGACCGATGCGATCTACGAGGTCGGCACCATCGCGACGGTGCTGCAGCTTCTGAAGCTGCCGGACTCGACCGTCAAGGTGCTGGTCGAAGGCCAGAGCCGTGCACGCCTGACCCAGTTCACCGACCGCGAGGACTATTTCGAGGCCGAAGCCATCGCGCTGGCCGAAGAAGAGGGCGATGCGGTCGAGGTCGAGGCGCTCGCGCGCTCCGTGGTGTCGGAATTCGACAACTACGTGAAGCTGAACAAGAAGGTGTCGCCCGAGGTGCTCGGCGCGGTCACCCAGATCGAGGACTATTCGAAGCTCGCGGACACCGTGGCTTCGCATCTGGCCGTCAAGATCCCGGAGAAGCAGCAGATCCTGGAGACCGTCTCGGTCACCGGCCGGCTCGAGCAGGTTCTCGGGCTGATGGAGAGTGAGATCAGCGTTCTTCAGGTCGAGAAGCGCATCCGGAGCCGCGTCAAGCGTCAGATGGAGAAGACGCAGCGCGAGTACTACCTGAACGAGCAGATGAAGGCGATCCAGAAGGAACTCGGCGACTCAGACGAGGGCCGCGACGAGATTTCCGAGCTGGAAGAGAAGATCGCCAAGACCAAGCTGTCGAAGGAAGCCCGCGAGAAGGCTCTTGCCGAGCTGAAGAAGCTCAAGCAGATGAGCCCGATGTCGGCCGAGGCGACGGTGGTGCGCAACTACCTCGACTGGCTGCTGTCGATCCCGTGGGGCAAGAAGTCGCGCATCAAGAAGGACCTGGGCCACGCCCAGGGCGTTCTGGATACGGATCACTTCGGGCTGGAAAAGGTCAAGGACCGCATCGTCGAGTACCTGGCCGTTCAGCAGCGCGCCAACAAACTGCGCGGACCCATCCTGTGCCTGGTCGGCCCGCCCGGCGTCGGCAAGACGTCGCTGGGCAAGTCGATCGCCAAGGCCACGGGCCGCGAGTTCGTGCGCGTGTCGCTTGGCGGCGTGCGTGACGAGGCGGAAATCCGCGGTCACCGGCGCACCTATATTGGCTCGATGCCCGGCAAGGTCATCCAGTCGATGCGGAAGTCCAAGCACACCAACCCGCTGTTCCTTCTCGACGAGATCGACAAGATGGGCGCGGATTTCCGCGGCGATCCGTCCGCGGCGCTGCTCGAGGTGCTCGATCCGGAACAGAACTCGACCTTCAGCGACCATTACCTCGAGGTCGACTACGACCTGTCGAACGTGATGTTCGTGACGACGGCGAACACGCTGAACATCCCGCCGGCCCTGATGGACCGGATGGAGATCATCCGTATCGCCGGCTACACGGAGGACGAGAAGGTCGAGATCGCGCGGCGTCATCTGATCCCGAAGGCGATTCGCGAGCACGGCCTCAAGGGCAAGGAGTTCTCGATCGACGACGAGGCGCTCATCACCGTCATCCGGCGCTACACGCGGGAAGCCGGCGTGCGTAATCTCGAACGGGAGCTGGCGACGCTCGCCCGCAAGGCGGTCAAGGAGCTGATCGTCACCCAGAAGAAGTCGATCAAGGTCACGGGCAAGAACCTCGAGGACTTCCTAGGCGTGCCGCGTTATCGCTACGGCGAGGCCGAGCGCGAGGATCAGGTCGGCGTGGTGACGGGGCTCGCCTGGACCGAGTTCGGCGGCGAGCTGCTGACGATCGAAGGCGTGATGATGCCGGGCAAGGGCAAGATGTCCGTCACCGGCAACCTGCGCGACGTGATGAAGGAATCGATCCAGGCGGCGGCGGCCTATGTGCGCTCGCGCTCGATCGATTTCGGGATCGTGCCGACCCTGTTCGACAAGCGCGACATCCACGTGCACGTGCCGGAGGGAGCGACCCCGAAGGACGGGCCGTCGGCGGGTGTAGCGATGGCGACCGCCATCGTGTCGATCATGACCGGCATCCCCGTCCGCAAGGACGTCGCCATGACCGGCGAGATCACGCTGCGCGGCCGGGTTCTGCCGATCGGCGGCCTCAAGGAGAAGATGCTTGCGGCGCTCAGGGGTGGCATCAAGACGGTGATCATCCCCGAGGACAACGCCAAGGATCTCGCCGACATCCCGGAGAACCTCAAGAGCGGGCTGGAGATCATTCCTGTGTCGCGGATGGAGGAGGTGCTCAAACTGGCGCTGACGCGGGTTCCTGAGGCCATCGAATGGGAAGAGCCGGCCGAGGCGTCCCAGGTTGTGGCCGACGACGCGCAGTCCGGGCTTGTGGCGCACTGATCGGGGCGATATGAAGGCGCCCGCCGGGCCGGCGGGCGTTTTCTTTTTTGTAGATGTCGGCTCGACAACACCTTATTTCTCGGCGCGCTGGCGTTAAACTCCGCGTACAGGCGGCGATTCGCCGAGTGCACCTATTAGAAACGTGGACGAAAGGATAAGACCGTGAACAAGGCCGATCTCATCGCGCAGGTCGCGAACGACTCGTCGCTCCCCAAGGCCCAGGCGGCTGGTGCCGTGGATGCCGTGCTGGACGCGATCACGGGGGCCCTCAAGAGTGGCGATGAAGTGAAGATTGCCGGTTTCGGGACGTTTTCCGTCGCCGAGCGCGCGGCTTCGACCGGCCGTAACCCGAAGACGGGCGAGCCTATTCAGATCGCTGCGACCAAGCTGCCGAAGTTCAAGGCCGGCAAGGGTCTCAAAGACGCTGTGAAGTGATCTGCGGCGCCTCCGGGCGCCTGTTTGATCAGACTGACGAAAGGCCCCGTGTCCGGACAACGGCACGGGGCTTTTCGATGTGTCGTTGTGCCTTGCGCATGCGCCGGGCGGGCGATACATCGAAAGCACCCGCGATAAAGCGGGCGAGGGCGGTTAGCTCAGTTGGTAGAGCGCCACGTTTACACCGTGGATGTCGGGAGTTCGAGCCTCTCACCGCCCACCATTTTTCCCGTTGTTGGCGTCCTTGAATCGTCCCTCACATCAGGGACATAGCCAGCGACGGCAGATTTCCGTGAATAGGGGCTCAGATTGCTCCGAATTCGCGATCGGGCCGCTTGACTTGGATCGGGCGGTCACTTAAGTCGAAGCAACCTGATGCGGGGAACACATCCCGCGCGTTCGGGGGTGTAGCTCAGTTGGTTAGAGCGCCGGCCTGTCACGCCGGAGGCCGCGGGTTCGAGTCCCGTCACTCCCGCCATTTCCCCGAACATTTCGACATTCTTTCCGTCCGGCTTAGAAAGCCCGGCCTCCGCCGGTGAGCCCTGGCGATTCTCGCAGGGCGTCGCGGTCTCCCGGATCGTTGCGTCCTTGATCGTCGGCCCCGTCGTGCGGCCCTGCGCCTAAATATGGCGAGACAGGCGGCCGGGGAGGGCCGCTGACAGGCGGAAGAGCCCGCCGGTGAGGGGCGCCCGTCTTCCCGCGCCCTGCCGGGCACGCTTGCCCTTAGGCCCTGCACATGGGGGCAGTCTGTTCCCGCGCATAACAGCTCTCCGCAGCCGAGGTTTTCCACAGGGCGTTCAGCGTCGAGGGCCGATGCGTTTTGCAGCCGGCTGACGGCCGGCTCGCGGCAGCGCGTGCGGGGCGGCTCGGCGGTTCGTATCGGCCTTCGATAGCGCCGGGAAGAGCAGGGAGGATGCGCCGTGGATCCATTATCTGGTCCGCACCTGTGTTCACTGGAGCGTGTGGAAGACGTTGCGTCTCAACAGGGCGTCATTCGGGGTGCCATCAAGCTTTTCGCAGAAGCCGTTCGGCCGGCAAGCACGGAATGATCCGTGTTTGCTTTCCGCCCCCCGCGCAACGGGCCGCCCTCATTCGGTGAACCGCGCCCTTACATCGAAGCGGGCACGCCCGTTACGACCATTTCTGCCATTCGAACTCAGGCTATACGCAGGGCGAATCTGCCGAGGAGATCCATACGAACCGGACAGCTTGCCGAAGACATGCGGCGCGCATTGAGATTTTCCGTTGACACGAAATTTCACTTACGACCATACTTCGGAACCAAATGAAAGTTTCTGCCGATGACCGTCCGACTTTCACCGCTATTTGGTCCAAGGGAGCTGCGCCGTATCGGGCACCAGGTCCGGCAGGCCCGCGAGCGTGAAAGGATGACGCAGAACCAGCTTGCCAACGCCGCGGGACTTTCGCCGCGGGCAATTCGCGAGCTGGAGGCGGGGCGCTCAAATCCCGCGCTGGCGACCATGGTCGCGGTCGTCGATTCACTCGGACTGACGCTCGACGAGTTGGTCGAGGTGGCCCGGTCCGAGCCTCCGCAGCCGGACGTCACACGTGCCGCCGACCTGGGCGACGGCGTGACCCCGCTCGTCCGGACGTTGCAGGATCCGCGGATGGCCTCGCGCATCGTCACGCCATCCGACCCCGCCGCATCGATTCCGCATCCCGCCAACCCCGTTTTCTATCACGTCCTCAAGGGCTCCGTTTCCGTGGACGTGGATGGAGAGACGATCAAGCTGCGCCGGGGCGACAGCCTGCACATCGACGCCGGTGTCGAGGGCGCGTGGCGCCCGGACGGCGGCGACAGTCAGGTTCTCGTCGTGGAAGCCGTCCGCACGAACGGCGCAGCATCGCAAGACTGAAGACAAGGAAACCCGGCCGCATGACTGAAATCAGCTATCTCGTCGCGACCGATGTCGGTGGAACGTGCACCGACACGATCATCGTATCGTCGACCGGGGACATTCATATCGGCAAGGCGCTTTCGACGCCTCCGGACTTCGCCACGGGCGTCCTGAGCTCGATCGGGTCCGCCGTCGAGGTCATGGGCCTTCCGCTGCAGCAGGTGCTTGAAAATACGACGCTTTTCATGCACGGCTCGACCGTTGCCGACAACACGCTGCTGACGCGGGACGGCGCGCCGACCGGGCTCATCGCCACCGAGGGCTTCGAGGACACGCTGTTCGTCACGCGCGGGGCCTACGGCCGCTGGTCGGGGCTCACCGAGGACGGCATAAAGAACCCGGTGACGACCAGCCGGGCCGAGCCGCTGATCGCCAGCGATGCGATTGCCGGCGTGCGGGAACGCGTCGATTGCGATGGAGACATCGTCGAGCCGATCGATCTGGCCAGTGCCGAACAGGCCGTCCGGTTCCTCGTCGAAGACAAGAAGGTCGAGGCAATCGCGGTCTCGTTCCTTTGGTCGTTCTTCAACCCCGAACACGAACGCGCCGTGCGGGACGTCATCAGGCGGGTCTCGCCGGAAACCTACGTGACGATTTCGAGCGATATCGCGCCGGTTCCCGGTGAGTACGAACGCACGTCGACGGCGGTCATCAATGCCTATGCCGGCCGGATCGCCCGGGACTATCTCAACGATCTCGAGGCCCAGCTGCGCCGCAACGGCTATCGGGGCCAGACCATGGTGATGCAGGGCTATGGCGGCCTTCTGCCGGTGAACGAGGCCTCCGAGCGCTCGGTCGGCATGATAGAATGCGGGCCGGCGGCGGGCGTCATCGGGGCGAAGTTCCTCGGCGACATGATGGGTGACGCCGACATTATCGCCGCCGACATGGGTGGCACGACCTTCAAGGTTGGCGTCATTCAGAAGGGCGAGATCGAATTCGCCCGGGAACCGCTCGTCGACCGGTATCACTACGTGGCGCCGAAGATCGATGTTGTTTCAATCGGCGCCGGTGGGGGCAGTATTATCCAGCTGGATCCGAAGACGCAGCTGCCGACCGTCGGGCCGCGCTCGGCCGGCTCCCGTCCCGGCCCGGTATGCTACGGGCTGGGCGGCACCGAACCGACCTTGACGGACGTGATGCTGCTGATCGGCTACATGGATCCGGGCCACTTCCTGCGGGGCTCCATGTCGCTGGACGCCGACGGTGCCCGCCGGGCGTTCCAGGACAGAATCGCCGGTCCGCTCGGCGTCTCCGTGGAGGAGGCGGCGATCGGTATCTATCGCGTCGCCTCGGCCCAGATCACCGACCTAATCCGCAAGATCACCGTCGAGCGGGGTCTCGATCCGCGCGAATTCGTTCTGCATTCCTTCGGCGGCTCGTGCGGCATGCTGGCATCCGCCTTCGGCAGCGAACTCCAAGTGCGCCGGATCGTCATTCCGTATACCGCGTCGGTCAACTGCGCCTTCGGGCTGGTCACCGCCGACGTCCGCCACGAGTATTCGACGACCACGACCTTGCCGGCCGAGGCCTCCGCGGAAGAGGTCAACGCGATTTTCGCCCCGCTGGCCGAGCAGGCATGCGAGCAGCTCCTGAGCGAGGGCTTTCCAGAGGACCGGATCGCCCTGAACTGGTCGGTGGACCTGCGCTATCGCCGGCAGGTGCACGAGGTCACGACGCCGATCCGCGCGGCGACGCCACTCGACCAGGCCGGTCTCGAGACGCTGATCGCGGACTTCGAGGCCCTGTACGAGCGCAAGTTCGGCAAGGGCTCGGCCTATCGCGAGGCCGGTGTCGAGATGACGATGTTCCGACTGACGGCGAGCGGGAAGATCGAGCGTCCGAACCTTCCGAAGGTGGCCGAAGGGGCCGCGGATGCAGGCGCGGCGAAGATCGGCCGGCGTCCCGTCTTTTCCGAAAGGCACGGCGCGCTGGTGGAGGCCGACATCTACGACTTTACCCGACTTGAACCGGGCAACCGCCTGGCCGGGCCCGCTGTCATCCACACGCCGATTACCACGATCGCCGTACAGGCAGACCAGACGGCCCGGATGGACGGCTACCGCAACATCGTGCTCGAGCTGGAGGGGTGACCATCATGGACCCGATGACGTTTTCGATTATCCGGCACCGTCTGTTCCGCATCATCGACGAGGCGGTGATCACCCTGAAGCACGTCTCCGGCAGCGCCATCACGAACGAAGGCCACGACCTGATGGTCTCGCTGTACCGGGCGGACGGATCGCTGTTGATGGGCGGCGTCGGTTTCCTGCACCATCTGACCAGTGCCGCCGAAGCCTGCAAGGCGATCATCCGGCGGTTCGAGGGACGCATCCGCGAAGGCGATGTCTTCCTTCTCAACGACCCCTACACGGCGGCGCTGCATACGTCCGACATCTACCTGGTGGCGCCCATCCACTATGACGGCAAGCTAGTCGCCTGGAGTGCCTGCTTCGTGCATGTCTACGACATCGGCGCAATGAATCCCGGGGGGTTCAGCCCGCAGTCGCCGGATATCTTCACGGAGGGCTTCTCGTCTCCGGGCATCAAGATCGTCGATCAGGGCGAGATGGTCGACGACGTGCTCGACACGATGCTCAACATGGTGCGCTCGCCTGAGATGGTGACGCTGGATCTGCGCTCCATGATCGCCTGCAACAACGTGGCGCGCGAACGGATGCAGGCGCTGATCGAGAAATACGGGCCCGAAACCGTGGATGCGGCGGGCTCGGAACTGATCCGGCAGTCGGAGGACCTGTTCCGGGCGCGGCTTCGCGAACTTCCCGACGGGTCCTGGCAGTCGCGGCAGTATCTCGATGTGGACGGCGAGACCGCGGTGGTCCGGCTGACGATGACCAAGTCCGACGACCGGCTGGTGTTCGACTTCACCGGGTCCAGCCCGCAAAGCCGCTACGCGATCAACTGCACGAAATGGGCGTCGCTCGGCGGCTTGTTCGCCCCGCTGTTTCCGCTGCTGTGCTACGACATCACCTGGAACGAGGGCGTCATCGAACCGGTCGAGATGATTGCGCCGGACGGCTCCATCGTGAACTGCACCCGGCCGGCGCCGGTGTCGGTGGCGACGGTTGCCGCGATCCAGTCCGTCAACAATGCGGCCTGCGCGACGATCGGCAAGATGCTCGCGGCCAGCGAGAAGTATCGCAGCCAGGCGACCGCAGTCTGGCACGCCAATCATTTCGCCATTTTCAAATTCGGCCGCAACCAGAAGGGCGGCGAGTCGATCGGCATCCTGACCGAGACGTTCGCCGGGGCCGGCGGTGCGCGGTCGTTCGCCGACGGCGTGGAAATCGGCGGGGAAATTCCCAACCCGATTTCGCGGATGGCGAACGTCGAAACCGTCGAGGCGAACTTTCCGGTCCGCTATCTCTTCCGCAAGCGGATGACCGATTCCGGAGGGCCGGGAGAGTGGCGCGGCGGCACCGGCGGCGAACTGGCGATCGTCCCGCACAAGGCGCCCGACGGAGGAATCCACTACGTGATTTCCGGCAAGGGCGCCCGCCATCCGATGAGCGACGGCCTCGCCGGCGGCTATCCCGGTGCGCCGAACCGGTACCTCTGGATCAAGCATGACGAGGTTCCCGGCGAGGGCGGGGTGCAGGACGACCGGCTGGACGGCCGGGCCGAGCCGGTGTCCTGGGGCGTGTTTCCGCTGATGGGCAAGGACGCGCTGTACGTGCGCTGGAACGGCGGCGGCGGCTATGGCGATCCGCTGGCGCGAGATCCCGATCGGGTCGCCGGCGATGTGCGTGAGGGGCTCGTCAGCCGGTCGGCTGCCGAGGAAATCTACGGTGTCGCGCTTGGCGAAGGTGGCGCCGTCGACCAGGCGGAAACGGAACGCCTGCGCAAGGGCCGGATGGCGGCGCGGCTTGGCAGGGAGCTGGTGTGATGAGCGAGAAACGACCTTACTCCGCGACGATCGATCGTTCGGTGGATGGTCCCGGCGAGGCGCTGGTCTGCCGCTCCTGCGGCCACCGGCTGTGCTCCGCGGACGCCATCTGGAAGGAGGCGGCCCGGCTCGAGGAGAGCCCGCTCTGCGAAAGCGCGGGCGCCGTCTTCGCTGCGACCGATCCGAACCTGATGCTGCGCCGGTTCTATTGCCCGGGCTGCGGTGTCGCCCTGGACACGGAAACCGCCCTCAAGGACGAGCCGTTCCTGATCGATCGGGTGAGGGGGTAAGGACATGAGCAAGGCCGCGGATACGCTCGGCCTCCGGATCCGGCAACTGCGCCAGGATCAGGGGTTGAGCATTGCGGCACTCGCCAAGCGTTCCGGCGTGCCGGTCAGCACGATCAGCAAGATCGAGAACGGATTGCTCAAACCGAGCCTCGTCAACGCGATCAACCTGGCCACGGCGCTGCAGGCCAATCTGGGTTTTCTGCTCGACCGGACCCGCACGCAGCATGCGCGCTATTCCGTCGTCCGGCGCAACCAGAGGGGCAGGCGTTCCTTCCCGGAAATGGCCCTCGTGCTCGAAGACCTGAGCAGCGGGTTCGTGCCCGGCCTGCTGGAATCGCGCATCGGCACGATTGGGCCGGGCGCCCATTCCGGCGAGGAGTTCATGTCCCATCCCGGCGAGGAACTGGCCCATGTACTGTCCGGACGGATCACTTACGACATCGATGGGACGATCGTTGAAATCGCACAGGGGGATTCCCTGCACTTTCAATCGGATACGCCTCACCGCTGGTACAACGACAGCGACGGGCCCGCGGAGCTTCTGTGGGTCTTCTCGGACGGTCTGTCATTCTGATGAAGGACTCTAAAATGATAAGTCAGCACATAATCGATCGGGTGGTGGCGCGGCGCGGACGTCTGCATCTGTTCGATGATCTCGAGGCGAAGCGCACGGCCCTGGTCGTGATCGACATGCAGAAGACTTTCTGCGAGCCGGGCGCACCGGCGGAGGTGCCGGCGTCGCGCGACATCGTGCCATCGATCAACCGGCTCGCCGACGGCCTGCGCCGCGCCGGCGGTACCGTGGTCTGGTGCACGCATGCCAATGTGGGCACGGGCGACAGCAGCGACTGGCGCAACTTCTTCGATTTCTTCGTCTCCGACGATGTCCGCTCGCGGACCATCGAAAGCCTTTCGCCCGGCGGCTCGGGCCAGGATATCTGGCATGAACTCACGGTCGAGGAGCCGGACATCAAGCTCTTCAAGAACCGCTACAGCGCGCTCGTTCCGGGATCCTCCCAGCTTGAGCGCGTCCTGCGGAGCCTGAACATCGACACCCTGCTGATCTGCGGCACGAAGACCAACGTGTGCTGCGAATCCACCGCCCGCGACGCGATGATGATGGATTTCAAGGTGGTGATGGTTTCGGACGGCACCGCCGCTCTGTCGGAGGCCGAGCACCGCGGCACGCTCGAGAACATCATCCAGCAGTTCGGAGATGTGATGACCGTGGACGAGATACTGGAGAGGCTGAATCGCTGAAGCCGGCAGACCATCTCCAGAAAAAAATAAATCAGGCGGCACCTAGCCAAAAAAGAGGAAACCGACATGTGGAAGCTAATTGCAGGAACCGTTCTTGCCGTCGTCATGGCGACGGCACCGGGCCAGGCCGAGACGAAGCGAGTAGCCCTGGTGCTCCCCGGGCCGATTACGGACGGGACGTTCAATTCCGCCGCGAACAAGGGGATCGAGGCCGCCAAGGCCAAGTACGATATCGAGGTGGCTGTTCGCGAGAACACCGATTTCGCGCAGATCCAGGACGTGCTCCGGTCCTACGCGGAAGAGGGCTACGACATGGTCATCGGCCACGGGTTCCAGTTCGCTGAGCCCGTGATGGAGATCCATGCAGACTATCCCGACACCTGGTTCGTGGTGAACACGGCCCAGGTGGCCGCCGAACCCAATGTGGCCTCGTTCGACAATCGTTGGGGCGATGCCGGCTACATGGCCGGCGCGGTGGCCGCGCTGTTCTCGAAGAGCGGCAAGATCGGCCATATCGGCGCGATCCCGGTGCCGGTCATCGAGGACTACAATCTCGGCTTCGAGCGGGGCGCCAAGGCGATGCGCCCGGATACCGAGGTGCTTTCGGCCTATGTCGGTTCGTTCTCCGACATCGCGCGCGGCGCGGAGATCACGACCTCGCTGATCGAGCAGGGGGCGGACGTCGTCACGTCGACGGGCAACGAGAACGTCGTCGGAACGATCCAGTCGGCGCAGAAGGCCGAGGTTCTCGCGATCGGCACCGCGTTCGACAGCCATGCCATGGCGCCGGAAACAATCATCACGACGGCGCTTATCAACATGGACGTCAACATCGACCTGGCGGTAAGCAAGCTGATGGACGGTACCCTCAAACCGGAGACTTATGTCCTCGGGCTCGAGGAAGGCGGCATCGGCATGGCGCCTCTGCGCGACTTCGAGGCGGCTATCCCGGCAGAGGACAAGGCACGGATCGACACGCTGGTCGAGGATATCCGTGCCGGCAAGATCCAAGATCTGCCCTGAGCCGGCGGCAGCCGTGACCGAGAACCTCGCGACGCCGCTCGTCGCGCTGCGCGGCGTGACGAAGCGGTTCGGAGA
This sequence comes from Microbaculum marinisediminis, assembly GCF_025397915.1. Classification (NCBI taxonomy): domain Bacteria; kingdom Pseudomonadati; phylum Pseudomonadota; class Alphaproteobacteria; order Hyphomicrobiales; family Tepidamorphaceae; genus Microbaculum; species Microbaculum marinisediminis. The sequence continues at coordinate 86,716 of NZ_JALIDZ010000012.1, read as the reverse complement.
CGTCGTCGCAAACAGGGCCGTCGATCTGGAAATCGGCCAGGGCGAGGTCCTCGCCCTGGTCGGCGAAAACGGTGCCGGCAAGTCGACGATCGTCAACATGCTGTCGGGCGTCTTCCCGCCGGACGAGGGCGCCATCGAGATCGATGGCGTGCCGACCGTCTTCGCCACGCCCGCGGACTCCGTCGAGGCGGGGATCGGGGTGGTGCATCAGCACTACATGCTCGTGCCCACCCTGTCCGCGCTCGACAACATCGCCCTCCAGGCCCGGGAAATCGGGCTTGGAAAGATCGATCGCTCGGCTCTGGGAGCGCGGGCGGGCAAGGTCGCCGAGACACTCGGTTTCCAGTTCGACAAGCGCCAGCGCATCGACAGCCTCGACGTCGCGCATCAGCAGCGCATCGAGATCATCAAGGCACTGATGCACGAGGTCCGCCTGCTGATTCTCGACGAGCCGACCGCGGTGCTGGGCGCGGAAGACAAGGCACGCCTGTTCGAGACGGTCCGCGGGCTCAAGGGGCAGGGCGTTTCCGTGGTGCTTATCACCCACAAACTCGAGGATATTTTCGCGGTCGCAGACCGCGCGGTGATCCTGCGCAACGGGGCGGTGGCCGCCAGTCTTCCGGTGCGCGGTCTGTCCGCGGATACCATCGTGTCGCATATGGTCGGGGCGGACGCCGAGGCGCGCGCGGAGGTTCAGATACCGTCCGAAGGCGCAACCGCGGATGACAGCGTCGGACATACGCATCCGCCCGGAAAAGTCGTGTGCCGCGTCCGTGACGTGACCCTGCACCGGCCGAACGGATCGGTTGCGGTCGCCGGCCTGTCGCTTGAACTCCACGCCGGCGAAATCGTCGCCGCCGCCGGTGTCGACGGCAACGGCCAGAGCGAACTCGTCCGATGCCTCGCCGGCATGCAGCGCCCCGCCGATGGAGAAGTCGACTGCCTGGGCCTCAATTCCCGGATGAGCGACTGGACGCCGGCGCGGCTGCGGCGAGCCGGCGTCAGTCATATACCCGAAGACCGCCGGCGATCCGGAATCGTGGGCGACATGAGCCTGGCCAAGAACTATCTGCTCAGCCATCTCGACGATCCGGGCTTCACGCGGTTCGGCCTGCTGAGAAACCGATACCTGGCGCAGGTGGTCGACGAACGGATTTCCCGGTTCAAGGTGCGTGCGCCGGGCAGCGGCGAGCGCATGAAGAACCTGTCCGGCGGCAATCAGCAGAAGGTGGTGCTGGCGCGCGAGCTCGATGGCGATCCCCGGCTGATCCTCGCCGCCCATCCCTCGCGTGGTCTCGACTTGAACACCATCGCCTTCGTCCATCAGGTGCTCGACGAGGCGCGGGAGGCGGGCCGGTCGATCCTCCTCCTGTCTTCCGACATCGACGAAATCCTCAAGATCGCCGACCGGATCTTGGTCTTTGCCGGCGGGCGGACATTCGGACCGGCGCGGTGCGCCGAGGTCGACCGGCGAACAATCGGTGCCTGGATTGCCGGGCACGAGGACGTGCCGGCATGACGGGGACCGAACTGCGGAAACCGGCGCTGGTCGCCGTGGCGTTTCTCGTCGCGATGGTCGTGATCGCGATCCTGCTCGCCGGCGCCAATCCGGCCGATATCGTCTACGGCATCGTCGAGCGGGCGCTGTTTACGCGCGCCGGCCTGCTCGAAGCCCTGATGCGCACGATTCCCCTCACCATCATGGGGCTTGGCATCGCAATCGCGTTCAAGGCGCGCATCTTCAACATCGGCATGGACGGCCAGCTGATCGCCGGCAGCGTTGTCGCCGTTGTCGCCGCGCCGCTTCTTCCCGCCAACGTCGCGGGGATCGTGCTCTTCCTGGGCCTCGGATTCCTGGGGGGCGCCGTCTGGGGCGGCATCGCCGGGGGCATCAAGGCGCGGTTCGGCGGCAACGAGATCATCGCGACGATCATGCTGAACTATGTTGCCGTGCAGATGCTGTCGTGGCTCGTACGCGGTCCGCTTCAGGAGAAGATGAGGATCATTCCGCGTACCGACGCGATCGACCAGGCGCTGCGGCTGCCGGTCCTATTCGACGGAACGCGGATACACGCGGGGCTGATCGTCGCCGTGCTGGCCGTGGTCGTCGTGGCGCTTGTCGTCATGCGCGGACGCTTCGGATACCGGCTCGCGGTCGTCGGGTCGAACGATCATGCCGCGCAGTATGCCGGGATCAGCCCGTCGCGCATGGCGGCGACGGTGCTGGTGATATCCGGCGCGCTGGCCGGACTGGCCGGCGCCGTCGAGGTGGCCGGACTGTACGGCCGTCTTCAGGAAGGGTTCGCGCCGGGCTTCGGCATCGCCGCGATAGCCGTGGCGCTGGTCGCTCGCCTCAATCCGCTTCTTGTTCCGGTGTCGGCGTTCGGTTTCTCGTTGCTGTACTCAGGCCTTGGCGCGCTGGCGCGCAACGGTGTTGTGCCGTTCCCGCTGATCAACATCATGGAGGGGGCGATCATCCTGATCTTCCTTGCGGCCAGCATCGCCTTGCGCCGCGGCCCGGGCGGAATGCGGGGGGCATCGGCCAATGGATGAGGTGGTATTCCTGAGCTCGCTGCTCGCGGCCGGGATCCGGCTTGCCGCGCCGATCGCGCTCGCGGCTATCGGCGAGACGCTCTCGGAGCGGGCCGGAGTCATCAACGTGGGCATCGAGGGCATCATGCTGGTCGGCGCCTTCGTTGCCGTCCTGTTTGCCGTCTATACGGGAAGCCCATGGGTGGGCCTTCTGGCGGCGATCGTGGCCGGTGTCGCCATGTCCGGCGTGCATGCCTATTTCGTGGTGCGCCTCAAGACCGAGCAGATCGTGTCGGGGATCGCCCTCCTGTTCCTCGGCCTCGGCCTGTCCGGCTACGGCTATCGGCTGACGCTCGGCGAGGCGGGGGCGGCGGTCAAGATCCCCGGATTTCGCGAACTGGACATTCTCGGGCTCGCGGACGTCCCGGTGATCGGGCCCATCCTGTTCGGACAGCACGCGCTGGTCTATCTCGCGGTCGCGTCCGCAATTGCCATGGCCTACATGTTCAGGGCCACGCGGCTCGGTGTGATCATCAAGGCCGTCGGGGAGACGCCGGTTGCCGCGGATTCGGCGGGAATCAACGTCGACCGCGTCAGGTTCCTGTGCGTCCTGGTCGCCGGCGGATTCGCGGGCGCGGGCGGAGCGTTCCTGTCGACCGCGCACCTTTGGGGGTTCGTGGAGAATATGACCGCCGGACGTGGCTTCCTGGCCATCGCCTGTGTGGTCTTCGCGCGCTGGAATCCGGTGGCGGCCGTGCTGGTCGCGCTGGTCTTCGGCATCGCCGACGCGGCCCAGATCAGGTTGCAGACGATCTTTCCCGCGGTGCCCTACCAGTTCTTCGTGATCGCACCATACGTCGTGGCCATCGTCTCGCTGGCGGTCGGCTCGCGCAGCAGCCGGATGCCCGCGGCCCTCGGGATTCCCTTCGCCAAGCCGCGCTGAAGCCGGCCGCGTGGACACCTTCGACACCATGCGCGGCCCCGGCGCTGGCACACACTATGGGTCGCAACCATCCCAGCACATGACGACGCGGGCCATGGGCCCGCGTCGTGTTTCGGCCGCCTGGGTGCGACCGTGCCGTTCTTTTTCACGCCGACGCGTCGGCGCCCCGGTGATCCGAAACGATCCGATCTGCCGGGAGGAGGGAGGACCTCATTCCTGACGGCCGTCGGCCGATTCAGGCGGCCGCGGCTGTCTTCTTCAGGTCCACCACCGATTCGAAGCCTTCGAATTCGGGATGGCCGAGATAGAGCGGCTTGTTGCTGCCGGCGTTCTTGTGCGCCTGGCGGAAGGCCTCGGACCGGGTCCACGCCTCGAAGGCATCGCGGTCCTTCCAGACCGTATGGGAAGAATAAAGCGTGTGATCGTCCCGTTCCGGCCCCTTCAGCAGATGAAACTCGACAAAGCCGGGCATGTCGTCGAGGTGGCTGTCGCGATTGCGCCAGACGCTCTCGAAATCGGCTTCCGAGCCCTTGACGACCTTGAAACGGTTCATGGCGATGAACATCGGTATTCTCCCTTCTGCTTGAGACATGGGTGCTCGAGCCGGTCTTCTCAACGCGGCTTGAAACGAATGGGGACGGTGAAGGTCATGGTGCTTCTGCCGAGCGCCTGCGGGATCGGTGGAAACGGCGCGGCGCGGCCGACCATCGCGACGACCTCGCGATCGAAGGCGCTCGTTCCGGAACTGCGCGACAGGCGCGCGGCCCGCACCTGGCCGTTGGCGGCGATGGTGAAGGTGATGGTCGCTGTGCCCGACAGGCGCCTGGTGGCGGCCTCCTTCGGGTAGCGCTTGTGCCGTTGCAGATGCGAGGCCACACGGCCGGCATAGGAAGAGACGAGGTGCCGTCCGCCGTCCGATGGCTGCCTGCCGGCGCCGCCGACCTGTTCGCCGGCGGGCGCAGCCGCGGGAGGCGTGCGCGCGGCGGACTGCGAGGGGGATGGCTTGACGGCGGCCTTCGGCTGCGGCGCCGTCTTCTTTGCGGGTTCGGGCTTTATTGGCGGTGCCGCGACGCGCGGGACATCGGCCGGCCGGACCCTGGGGACCGGTGTGGTGATGTCGGTGGCCGTGACGGGCTCGGCCTCATCGACCGGGGCGAGGGCCGCGACCCGGGGGGCGGAGATTTGCGGTTCTGGGACTGACGGGTCTGAGACCCCGGACGTTGCGGCGGGCTCCGCTGATTCGGCCGATTCGGTTTCCAGTGCCGCGATCGCCTCGCCGCCGTCCCAGGATGAGGGCGCCGGGGTATCCAGACCCTGTGCGGCGTCGTCGGTCGGTTTCGCAAGCGGTTCTGTTTCGGGGCCGACAGGCGGCTGGAGTGCATCCGGGGTATCGGCGGCCACGGCTTCGGCAACGTCGGATGTCCCGGCAGGTTTGGATGTTTCCGGCGTCTCGGCCGTCTCAAGCGTCTCTGGCTTCTCCGGGGTGTCCGTGGCCTGCGGCTCGCCGGTCTCGGTCGGTTCGGCGGCGAGATCGACGACATCCGCGATCGTCTCGACCGGCAAACCCCACACCGTTCCGGGCCGGCCTGCCGCCCCTTCCATCGCCACCTTGGACGGGTATCCGGCGAGGCCCAGCGCGATGCCGTGCAATCCGACCGCGATCGCGGCAGCGATGGCCCACTGCCTGGCCCCGATCACGACCCGCCCCCGCGCCTGGTGATCAGCCGGATCCTGACGACGCCGGCGGCGGCGAGGGTGCCGAGCACGGGAGACAGCTCTTTCGCGGGCAGCGCTTGATCGACGACCACGGCGAGCGGCGCATCCTGTGATGCGGGATTGGTCGCCCCGACCATCGCCGCCAGCCCGCCGAGATCCACCGGCAAGCCACGATAGGAAATCCGACGGTCCGCCGACACGTAGACCGCGTCCGCCGGCGCGTTGGCGCCCGGGCTTCTCTCCGACTCCGGATAGGCGACGTCTATCTCCGGTTTCGGCGCGATGGTGCCGGCGATCAGGAAGAAGATGAGCAGCAGGAAGACGATGTTGATGAGCGGCACGATGCCGTCGTCGGACCGGCGTTTGGGGGGAGGGGAGAGTCGCATCGATCCGCCTCAGTGCACCAGAACGACGTCGCCGGCGCGCGCGCCGCGCGCGGTTTCCAGCGCCGTGATGATATCCTGCGCCGTCGCCCGGGTCGTCGGCCTGAGCAGGATCCGCTGGGTCTCGGCCGAGCCGAGGTCGCGCAAGGTCTCGGCAAGCGTATCCGCGGCGACGGCGAAACCGTTTACGGCAAAACGGCGATCCGCATCGACCGTGAGCAGGACATTGGCCAGCTCCGCGACCGGCATATCGGGGGCACCGCTGCCGCCGAGGGTCACGTCGATCTCGGAGAAGCGCGAGAAACTCGACGCCAGCATGAAGAACAGGAGCAGAAGGAAGACGACGTCGACCAGTGCCGTCAGACTGGTCGTTCGCCGTATGGAGGGCAGGGACCTAGTGCGCATGGCCGCGGCCCGCTGTCGGATGCAACGCGACCGTCGCCGGAGCCGCTGTCGCCGGATCCGCCGCCTCGTCGGCCAGCGGCGGGTTGGTCAGGACCAAGGTCGCAAGTCGCTCGATCGTCCGCCGTTCGCCGTCCACGCGCCCGTCGAACCAGTGCAACAGGAGTGCCGCGGGAATCGCTACGGCGAGGCCGACGGCCGTCGTCAGAAGTGCGACCCAGATACCGCCGGCCAGCCCGGCCGGGTCGACATCGCCGCCGCTCGATTCCAGCACTCGGAAGGCGTCGATCATGCCGATGACGGTGCCCAGGAGCCCGAGCAGCGGCGCGGCCTGGGCAATCGCCTCGAGCCCGCGCAGATAGGCGCGCAGCTCGCCGACGGCCTCGTCGGCGGTCTGCTCGACGTCTTCGCGGACGTGATCCTCGCTCGCGCCGGAGAGAAGTCCGGTCATGGCGCTATTGACGACGGCGGCGAGGGGACCGCTCCAGAGGGCGGCCTGTTCGGCAGCCAGCCGGGTCTCGCCGCGACGCCAGCGCTCGACGGCGGCGATCAGGTGGATCCGCGCGGGCCGCAGACGCACGAATTGCCAGGCCTTCACCAGCGCGATCGTCAGGGCGATCACGGACAGGACCAGCAACAGCGCGACGATCGGACCTCCCAGGTCCAGGATCTGATGCAGGCCCGAGAGGATTGCGCCGCCGACGCCGTCGTCGGCGAGGCCGGGCCCGGGCAATGGCGCGGAAGGTGCGGTTGTCTCGTCCATGTCTTCTCCTGACTAGTCACCCATCGGGGCGAGCACGGTCGTAAAGGGCACGTCCGCCCGACTGGCCGGCCGGAGCGCGGCGAGACAGGCCGAAGGCGTCAGACCGTCGCCCGAGCATGCGGTCACATCATTGAGCAGGATGCGCGCGATTCGTCCGCAGGACAGGCTGGCCACGTCGAATTGTTGGACGCGCGTACGCCCGCTTGGCAAGGGGCGGGTCTTCAGCAGGAGGAACCGGTCGACACGATCGTCTGTGTCGAACAACACCGCTTCGACCGAGAGGGTCTCGATGGAAACGTCCAGGCCATTGGTCAGAACGAAACTCAGCCGGCAGGCGGTCTCGACCGTTTCGAGCCGGTTGAGCTCGACCAGAATTGCTGTCTCTTTGCCGTTCGCCGAACCGGCGCCGACCGGCAGGAGCGGGAGCGCCAGCATGGCGATAGCGGCCAGGAACGAAAGCCGAGACCGGCTTCGGGACCGGGGGATTGGCCCCCTGCCGTGCGACAGGGGGGCGTTTCCGGTTACGGGCTCGCGGGCGTTCATGGTGTGGGCTCCCGAAGATTACGGCTTGTAGGCGGCCGGCTCGTCCGGCAGCTCCTCACCGTCCACGCCGAAGCGCAGGGTCGCGGCGAACTTGGCGTTGAAGCCCTGCTCGAGAATGGGCGATCCGGCGGCGACGTTGAGGTAATTCCCGTAGGCGACGTCGAAGACGTTCTCCAATCGGACGTCGAAGCGCAGGTTGTCGTTCGGCGCGTAGGAGGCGAACAGGTTCACCAGCTCGTAGCCGTCGATGATCGAGCTCTGCAGCACCGGGTTGGTCGCGTAGTTCCCGACCCGATAGGGTCGCACCATCTGCAGCTCGCCCCCGAAGGTCAGCTTTTCGTCGAGCATGCGGAAGCCGAGGCGGCCGGTGACCTGGTCGGGCGGCACCGACAGGAGCGGCGAGGCGGGCGAGGTCGAAAAGTCCCGCCCGGTGATCGCCGAGCCCTGGAGGCTCGCGAACATCCAGCCGGTATCGTAGACCGCCTCCAGTTCGAAGCCCTGGATCTCGACCCGGTCGAAGTTCTGGTATTGCGCGCAGATCGGGATCGACCAGGGAAGCGGCACGAAGGCGCAGCCGGCCGTCGGATCGAAGGGCGACAGGTAGGTGAGGCCGATATAGTCGTCGACGTCGTTGTGGAACCATGCCGCCTTCATCCGGAAGCCGTCACCGGGCGCCAGCACGTCGTCGCGCTTGACGTTGATGCCGATTTCCCAGGTCTTCGCCGTTTCCGGGACCAGGTTCGGATTGGGCAGGAACGGGAATGCGACGCCGGAGGGATGCAGGCCGGTCATCAGCGTCTCGATGATGCTCGGCGAGCGGTAGCCCTCCGCGTAGGTGCCGTAGATCTGGACGTCGTGCAGGAAGGATTCCTCGAACGGCTTCACGCCGATGGTGAGGCGCGGCGAAACGCGGGCGTCGGAATTGTCGACGCCGCTGCCGGTGAGCTCATAGCCGTCCCAGCGCAGGGCGCCGATCACCTCCAGCCAGTTCGAGTACTCGATCTGATCCTGGATGTAGGCGCCGTATGCGGTGCGCTTGCCGGATGGATTGTAGACCTGCGCGCCGCTCAGCGGATCGATTGTCTCCGCGGTGTCGCGGAACCAGTCGCCGCCGTAGGTCACCGCGTGACGTAGCGGCCCGGTGTCGAAGCGCGACGTGTTCCAGCCGTCGAAACCGGTCGTCTGCAGGGTGAACTCGCGGGTTGCGCCGGCGGGCACGAACACCGGCAGGCCCGTTGCCGGATTGTAGCGGAACGCGGGATCCTGCGAGGTCTGCGACTGATCCGCGTCGACGTGGAATCCGCTGACGGTGAGGTCGATCCAGGGATTGTCGGGCGTGGAGAAGGTGTACTTGCCGGTAAAGGTATTCTCGTCCAGCGTGACGTCCTGAACGGTGCCGGATTCGTACCAGTTGTCGTGGTTGCCGACCCAGCCCAGCGTGATCTCGTGGCCGTCGGCGGGGCGGAACCGGGCCTTGGCCAGACCGCCCAGCACGTCGTAGCGCGAATAGGGGACGGTCATGCCGTTGCCGTCCTCGTAGTCGTCGGCCGCGCGGTAGACGACATTGCCGATCACGTCGAAGGCCTCGCCGATGCGCGCCGCCCCGGTTGCCGCGGTCGTCCTGCCGTCGCCATTGGTCTCGTAGCGGCCCTTGATCGAACCGGCGATCGTCTCGTCGGGCTTCAGGAAGTCGGATGCCGACTTGGTCTCGAAGACGATGACGCCGCCGATGGCGCCGGAGCCGTAGGTGTTCGAGACGGGTCCGCGCACCACGGTCACGGCGTTGATCATCTCCGGCTCGATCCAGACCGTGGAGGTCGCGCCGTGGTCGTTGCGCTGGAAATTGTTGCGGGCGCCATCGAGGATCACCTGTACGCGGCCGAAATCCTGCAGGCCGCGGATGTTGAAGCTCGAGCCGGCGTGGCTTGCATCCTGCGACACGCCGACGGTGACGTTCGGCATCCCGAAGAAGATGTCCTGGGTTGTGGTCGGCTGCAGGATCTGCAGCTCCGACTGATTGACGACGCTCACCGACGCCAGCGAATCGACCGCTTCTTCCTCCGTCTTGGAGGGAACGATGGTGATCTCGTCGAGGTGGACGTTAGTGACGTCGGCTTCCTGTGCGCCGGCCGCGCCGGCGGCGACGGCAAGCGCCGTCGACAGAAGCAAGGTGGAACGGAAAGTGCGGAAACGGTTGCGGTGCAGCGTCATCTGAGCCCCCAGTGCGACTAGCGAAAGCGCCTTCTGGAAAAAGCGCGGCTTGCTACTCAACCTGAGGGTCTTTGGCTTGCTGACAGCGGCGTTCGACGGTCTCCGGCGGGAGGCGTCGATTGCCAATAGCTTGCGTTCTAGTTTAATACGACTATTACAGTCAAGTTTAATGGAAGGCGTATCAGCGCCTCGTTCGTGAGTCCCTTTTTTCGAACCGGGAGACCGCCCATGACCGTGCCCGAAGGGCCTCGATCGTTTGCCTCGCATGCCTTGGCCGGCCGTTGTTTGCGATCGGTGATGCCAGGCGCTCTGGCCCTATTCATCGCCGCCGGACCGGCCCAGTCCCAAACTGCCCATTCCGAAATCGCCCACTCGAACCCGGTGGAGATAACCGATGCCTCGGGACGCCCGGTGGTCGTCGAAGATCGCGGTCGAGTCGTCTCGGTCGGCGGGGCGGTCACGGAGATCCTCTACGCGCTCGGCCTTGATGACCGAATCGTGGCGATCGACACGACGAGCCTCTATCCGCCGCGCGCGCTCGCCGAGAAGCCCGATGTCGGCTACATGCGGGCGCTGTCGCCGGAAGGCCTGCTGTCGACGGAGCCGAGCCTGATCCTCGCCGAGGACGGCGCCGGACCGCCCGAGGCGATCGCGCTCCTGGAAACCGCGTCCGTTCCGTTCGTGCTGGTGCCGAGCCGGGCCGACGCCGGTGGCGTCGCCGACAAGATCCGATTCGTTTCGAAGGCGATGGGCGCGGAGGAGGCCGGTGAGGCGCTGGCAGGCGCGGTGGCGGCCGATCTCGCCGTCGTTCGGGAGGCCGTTGGCCGGATCGAAAGCCCCGCGAAAGTCCTGTTCATTCTGTCGCTCGCCAATGGCCGCGTGATGGCGGCAGGCGAGGGCACGTCGGCCGCCGCCATGATCGAACTGGCCGGGGCGGAAAACGCATTGTCGGGCTTCTCCGGCTTCAAGCCGGTCAACGACGAAGCGGTGCTGGAAGCCGCGCCCGAGGTCATCGTCATGATGGCCCGGGGTGATCACGCGGCGAGCCTCGAAGAGGTCCGGTCGCATCCGGCGCTGTCGCATACGCCGGCGGCGCAGGACGGCCGGATCGTCGCGATGGACGGGCTTTACCTGCTCGGCTTCGGTCCGCGTGTCGCCCATGCGGTCCGCGATCTCGCTGCGGCGATCCATCCTGGGCACGACCTGCCCGAATTGCCTGCGCGCGCATGGGCGACGGCGCAATGAGCCTGGCCATCTCGCTGCGGCGCTCCCCGGGAGACCGCTCCGGCCATGCCGTTCTGCTGGGCGGCGTGCTGGCTTGTCTCGTCGTCGTCACCGGGTTCCTTTCGCTTGCCGTCGGCCCGAGCGGGTTCACCCCAGCCGGCGCGGCCAGGGCGCTCTTCGACATCGGCGAGCGCGCCGGCGACACGATGATCGTTCTCGACATCCGGCTGCCGCGGACGCTACTCGGCCTCGTCGTCGGCGCCGCGCTCGCGGTCTCCGGTGCCGTCATGCAGGGGCTGTTCCGCAATCCCCTGGCCGATCCGGGGCTCGTCGGCGTGACCGCCGGGTCCGCGCTCGCCGCGGTGACGGTGATCGTGCTGGGTGCCGGGACGCTCGGCGCGGTTCTCGGCGGATTGGCCTTCTGTATGCTGCCGCTCGCCGCCTTCATCGGCGGGCTGATCACCACGACCCTGCTCTACGCCATCGCGACGCGGCAGGGGCGCACGTCGGTCGCCACCATGCTGCTCGCCGGAATCGCCATAGGCGCGCTCGCCGGGGCGGCGACGGGCATGCTGATTTTCGTTTCCGACGACCGGCAGCTTCGCGACTTCACCTTCTGGACGCTCGGCAGCCTGACCGGTGCGACGTGGGAGAAGGTCGGGGTCGCCACGATGTTCCTGATTCTTGTGCTGGCCGTCTTGCCGGGACTGGCCGCTGGGCTCGACGCCATGCTGCTCGGGGAAGGGGAGGCGCGCCATCTCGGCACGCCGGTCCAGTCGGTCAAGAGGCTGGCGATCTTCGCGGTCGCCGCGGCCGTCGGCGCCTCGGTCGCCGTGGCCGGACCCATTGGCTTCATCGGCATCGTCGTGCCTCATCTGCTGCGCCTGGTCATCGGCCCGCGTCACGCGGGGCTGCTGCCGACCTGCGCGTTACTCGGTGCGGTCCTGCTGGTGGGGGCGGACATGATCGCACGCACGGTGGTGGCGCCGGCGGAACTGCCGATCGGCATCGTCACGGCGATCCTCGGTGCGCCGTTCTTCCTTTGGCTGCTGCTCCGGCAGCGCTCGATCGTGGATCTCTGAGATGCTGGAAGCCGATTCGGTAACGGTTCGCCTCGCGGGGCGGGAGGTGCTGAAGGGAGCAAGCCTGCGTCTGTCGCCGGCGGAGTTCACCGTCATCATCGGTCCGAACGGCGCCGGCAAGACGACGCTGTTGCGCACGCTGATCGGCGATCTCGAGCCCTCATCGGGCGAGGTCCGTTTCCACGGCACGCCGATCGCGCGTTGGGACGGACGCAATCTGGCCCGGCGGCGCGCGGTCCTCTCGCAGTCCCAGCATCTGGCGTTCCCGTTCACGGTGCACGAGGTGGTGGCGCTCGGTTTGCGGGCCGGCGCGAACGCAAGCCGGGCAGCGAAAGCGACGATCAGCGACATGCTGCGGCAGGTCGATCTCGTCGGCTACGAGGCGCGGTACTATCAGCGGCTGTCCGGCGGCGAACAGCAGCGCGTTCAGCTTGCCCGCGTGCTCTGCCAGCTCGGGCCGGCGGTGGAGTGGTCATCAGCGGAGCGGGCTGGAGAAGGCGAGGTCGCCAACTGGCTGTTCCTCGACGAGCCGACGGCGAGCCTCGACATCCGTCACCAGTTCCGGATCCTCGACATCGCGCGCGAGCATGTCCGCGCCGGTGGCGGCGGGCTGGCGATACTGCACGATCTCAACCTGGCCGCGGATTACGCGGACCGGATCATCGTCGTCGCCGAAGGACGCATTGTCGCCGACGGACCGGTAAGTGCGGTGCTCACGGACGCGCTTGTCGAAAGCGTTTTCCAGGTCAGCGCCAGGCGCGTACTTCGCGACCCGCGATGGGAAGGCAAACACGCGGCCGCGCGCCCGGCCTCGCTCTCGTGCGCTGGCGCCGGGCAATAGCGGGCGACCCGCGTAACGCACTGAAATAAAGTGGGAAATAAGGCGGCGGGACAGAGCTGGCCCTTCAATTCGCCACAATCGATGCCTAGATGGACAGCATGTGCATGAGAACGCTCGTCAGGACATCGAGGCTCACGGATCAACCACGCTCTGCAACCCGGAGCGGGCGTCCCGTGAACCCATAACGCCGCAATACTTCCTCCGCTCCGGGGACCAATCTTCAAGAACCGCGGTTCATTTCTGCGACGCTCACGCGTCGTCGCGTCGGAGCGAATTCATGGCCCTTTCCCGATCCCGTCCATTCTGTCCCGCCTGCAACAGGCAGCTTCCACTCGCGGCCAACCGCTGCCCGTGGTGCAAGACCCTCAAAGCCGTTCCGACGCAACTCGCGACTCCGCGCACCGATACCAAGCGGGAGTCTCCGCCGGCGTCCGGTTCGTCGCTTGGCGAGGGAGGCCTGCAATGACTGTCGAGACATGGGTCGGTCCGTCGGATTCCGATACCGATGGCGCCGCGTTGCAGCAGTTCGGTGTGCTGCCCTGGCGCACGCGGCGCGACGGGAAGATGCGGATCCTGCTGATCACCTCGCGCAGGCGAGGGCGCTGGATCATACCCAAGGGATGGCCGATCGAGGATCAGCCGCCGGTCATTGCCGCCTCGCGCGAGGCGTTCGAGGAGGCCGGGGTGATCGGCGACATCCATCCCGGCCCGCTGACCGACTATCTCTATATGAAAACCCTGGACGACGGCTCGGTCGAGCCGTGCCGCGTCACCGTGTTCGGCATGAGGGTGCACGGCACGCTGAGCACCTGGCGGGAGCAGGAGCAGAGGCAGCGTCGCTGGTTCTCCGTGGAGGAGGCCGCCGACCGGCTCGACGATGCCGAGCTTGCCGATTTCGTCCGGTCCCGCGGCAAGGGGCGGCCGGACACAATGGTGCAGACGGAACGGTGTCCCGATGGACAGTGACGTCGAAACATCGGGCATGCTGCGCGTCCGCGCCGCGACATCTGCTCTTCTCAAAGGCAACCCGAAAATCGGCTGACAGCCTGGTGTCGCTACCTGCGATGGCAAGAGCGGCACCAGGACAGACCGTCACCCCGAAATCGAGAACTGGAGAACCGGCGCCGCGCACGGGTGTGCGCGGGCGGTTCCCTGCATTTGCAGAAAGGAGCCAGCAATGAGCTTCAGATACAGCCACACCTTTCCTCTCCGCGGCCCGAACAAGCTGCCCCGCTTCAAACAGTGGGCGGCCGAGGCCCTGCCTGATGTCGCGTTTTCGTTGCCGCCGCAGGTGCCGTCGAAAAGCACGGCACTGACGGTGCGGATCAAATCGGTAGAAGACCGCAACGCGCTGATCGCCAAGCTGGAAGGCGCGGATTTCTAGATCGTTGCGAATCCGGAAGGATGCGGCACGTTGCCCCATCTTTTGGTTCGCGTATCGGACCGGGACGTGCAAAGGCGTCCCGGTCCGGTGCCACGGTCGACAGGACATACGGTAAGCGGCAGTCCAGCGATCCGGACCTGAAGCAATTCTTCACGAATATCCGCCATGGTTCGGGACGCGTGTGGCTGGCGTCGGTCGCCACCACGACACTACCATGTCGATCCGCGCAATTCCCTGTCCCTCCGGAACGTTACGACTGATCACTCCGCGATGATGAAGATCCTCTACAACTACCAACGCTACGCCGTTTTCGTCATCGTGGCGCTCGTATCGCTCGCCTCGTTCGTCGGCGCCGCCCTCTACAGCGCGTGGCTGCTTGTCCCGGCGATCCTCGCGGGCGCGCTGTTCCTGCTCGGCATCCATGATCTGCGCCAGCGCAAGCATGCGATCCTGCGCAACTATCCGGTCGCGGGGCACATCCGCTTCCTGCTGGAAAGCTTCCGGCCGGAAATCCGCCAGTACATCATCGAGAGCGATCACGACGAGGTGCCGTTCAGCCGGGAGGAGCGGGGGCTTGTCTATCAACGCGCCAAGGGCGCGGAGGACAAGCGGCCCTTCGGCACCATGGAAGACGTCTATGGCTCGGGCTATGCGTGGCTGACGCATTCGGCGACCCCGACGTCGATTGCCGACACCGATTTCCGGGTGCGTGTCGGCGGGCCCGCCTGCAAGCAGCCCTACGACGCCAGCCTCTTCAATATCTCGGCGATGAGTTTCGGCTCGATGTCCGCGAACGCGATTCTGGCGCTCAATTCCGGTGCGGCCAAGGGCGGCTTCGCGCACGATACCGGCGAGGGCAGCATCAGCCGCTATCACCGCGAGGGCGGCGGCGACCTGATCTACCAGGTCGCGTCGGGCTATTTCGGCTGCCGCAGAGAGGATGGCGGATTCTCACAGGAGAAGTTCGCCGAACTCGCCGCCGACCCCCAGATCAGGATGATCGAGATCAAGCTGAGCCAGGGGGCCAAGCCCGGCCATGGCGGAATGTTGCCGGCAGCCAAGATCTCGCCTGAAATCGCCGAGGCGCGCGGTATCCCTATGGGGATCGATTGCGTCTCTCCGGCGGCGCACAGCACCTTTTCGACCCCGATCGGCCTGATGCAGTTCGTCGGCCAGTTGCGCGACCTCTCCGGCGGCAAGCCGGTCGGGTTCAAGCTGTGCATCGGCCATCGCCGCGAATTCATGTGCATGGTCAAGGCGATGCTTGAGACCGGCATCGTGCCCGACTTCATCGTGGTGGACGGTGCGGAGGGCGGAACGGGCGCGGCCCCGGTGGAGTTCGCAAACCGGGTCGGCATGCCGATGCTGGAAGGGCTGACCTTCGTTCACAACACGTTGCGCGGGGCAGGGCTTCGCGATCAAATCCGCATCGGCGCGGCCGGCAAGATCGTCTCCGCGTTCGACATCGCCCGCACGCTGGCTTTGGGCGCGGACTGGTGCAATGCCGCGCGCGGTTTCATGTTCGCGGTCGGCTGCATCCAGGCGCAGTCCTGCCACACAAACTGCTGTCCGGTCGGAATCGCGACGCAGGACCCGGTTCGTCAGCGGGCGATCGACGTCGGCGACAAGAGTGAGCGGGTCGCGCGATTCCATCGCAATACCATGAAGGCACTCGGCGAGATCGCCGGTGCAGCCGGCCTCAAGCACCCCAGCGACTTCCTGCCCTATCACCTCATGTTCCGTCAGGAAGACAACAGCTTCCTCGATGGCAACGAGGCCCATCCCTATCTGCCGGACGGCTTTCTCGTTTCAGGCGAGGAAATCCCGGAGCTTGCCGATTGGTATGTCCGCTGGGGCCGCGCTGATGCCGAGAGCTTCGCGCCGCTGGAAATCCCGTCTTGGCCGTTTAACCGCCGCAGCGCGGCGTAGGCGCCGACGAATTCACAGACCCATTCAAATGTTTGTCGATGCGACGGCTTCGGAGAAGCCGAACGACTCATATCCCCCTTTTAATGCAGCCCTAAAATGGAGAATCGCTGTGTCTGGATCGAGGTTCTGTCCGTCCTGTTCGGGACCCCGTGATCTTTCGTTTCATCTGTGCGCTTGGTGCCGCAGGCCGCACCAATCGCCTGCCGCCGTTCCGGAACATCTGTTCTCGCCACCGGGTGACCACCGGCGGCATTCCGCGGTGAAATCCCAGGGACACCAACGGGACAAAGACTGATTCCCGGCGAAGGCGGGGCCCGTTCCGGTCCCGCCTGTTCCATCACCGACCGTTCGGTTCCCGACCGTTCAACTTCCCGGGGCTATCCGGCCGGTCAGGTGTTCAACGACTTCAGCTTCTCGACGAACAGAACCGGGGCAAGCAGCGTGCCGCCGGCGGGCGTCTGCATGCCCGCGGTCTCGGCCATGTCGGCCACGAAGGTGTTGCAGTTGTACCGTGTCC
The DNA here is from genome assembly GCF_025397915.1 of Microbaculum marinisediminis. Classification (NCBI taxonomy): domain Bacteria; kingdom Pseudomonadati; phylum Pseudomonadota; class Alphaproteobacteria; order Hyphomicrobiales; family Tepidamorphaceae; genus Microbaculum; species Microbaculum marinisediminis. The sequence goes on along the minus strand of NZ_JALIDZ010000012.1, from coordinate 70,246 downwards.
AATTCCACTTCGGCGGATTGGCGCGCGCGGCCGCAGCAGCCGCCGACAGGCGTGCGTATTCGTCCTCGGTCAACTGGTGGCGGTAGACATTGCTGGGCGGAATCGAGATGTCGAGGGAAACCGGCTCGGTGGTGGCTTCCGCCATCCCGCCCATGCCGACGGCGAATCCGGACAAATCCTTGGGATACAGGCCGATCTGGTCCGGCTCCACGATCGTGCCGTTCTCGCCCTGATACCCGAAGACCAGATAGGTATGTCCGATGATGTCCGGGCCGGTTCGGGAGCGGAATTCGACGATCGGCGCGCCGACGGGGATATCGACCCGCGGCGCGTAGGCGTTCGGGGCCGGCGCCGAAGCGGGCCGGAACGCCGGAGGCGGTGCGGACTCGCCGTTGGTGGCGAAGCCGAAGGACTGGGTCTGGGGGCTTTGTTGCGAATTCGCACAGCCGCCGAGCACCAGGCCGGCCAGCGCAAGTGGCAAAACTTTCCGTCCGACCGACACCGGGTACTCCTGGAACAAGATAAGCACGCTACAGAATCCCCCGCATCGGGGGCTGGCAAAATGCCGCAGTTGTGCGCTGCAGCAGGCTGCGTCGCGGGCGGCATATTGGCATATGTACCATCCATGGTGGAATAGAATGCCGGCAACAGTCAAAAAATCGTGGAAAATTGGGCCTTCGTACGCTTGCCCTCATCCGGAGCGTGGGCTAAGCCTACCGCCGTTATTCGACCCGCGCCGGGCATTTCCGCGTCGGCGCAGAACCGGTGCCGAGGCGACATGCCGGACATCCTACACGACTATCTGCCCGTCGCGGTATTCATCGGAATTTCGGCGGTGATCGGGCTGGCCTTGATGGTCTCGTCCTTCGTTATTGCCTATCGGAATCCCGATCCGGAGAAGCTGTCGGCGTACGAGTGCGGATTTGATCCGTTCGACGATGCCCGCATGAAATTCGATGTGCGATTCTATCTCGTTTCGATCCTTTTCATTATTTTCGACCTGGAAGTGGCATTCCTCTTTCCCTGGGCGGTCGCCTTCAAGGAAGTCGGCCTCTTCGGTTTCTGGTCGATGATGGTCTTCCTTGCCGTGCTGACGATCGGCTTCATATACGAATGGCGTAAGGGAGCACTGGAATGGGATTGATCCATAAGGACCAGCCGCTCGTTGCGCCGGCGCCGCAGGGCGTCATCGATCCTGCGACAGGGCGCCCGGTCGGAGCGAACGATCCGTTCTTTACCGATATCAACGCCCAGCTCGCCGACAAGGGGTTCATCGTCACGGCGACCGACGAGCTGATCAACTGGGCGCGGACCGGCTCGCTCATGTGGATGACGTTCGGGCTCGCCTGCTGCGCGGTCGAAATGATGCAGATGTCGATGCCGCGATACGACGCGGAGCGATTCGGCTTTGCACCGCGCGCGAGCCCGCGCCAATCCGACGTGATGATCGTGGCCGGCACGCTGACCAACAAGATGGCGCCGGCATTGCGCAAGGTCTACGACCAGATGCCGGAGCCGCGCTATGTCATCTCCATGGGCAGCTGCGCCAATGGCGGCGGCTACTATCACTATTCCTATTCCGTCGTTCGCGGGTGTGACCGGATCGTCCCGATCGACGTCTACGTTCCCGGCTGTCCCCCGACCGCCGAAGCGTTGCTCTACGGCGTGCTGCTTCTTCAGAAGAAGATACGGCGCACCGGCACGATCGAACGCTGATTCCAGAACCGGCGGAATTCCGAGAGGAGCGGTATGGACGAGGCCCTGACCGAACTTGCCGAGTACATTGTCCAAGCCCTTGGGGAGGACAATGTCACGTGGGCCGTCGCCCATGGCGATCTGACGCTGACGGTGTCCACCGGCAAGCTGCTCGAGACCGCGCGTTTCCTGCACGACGACGCGCGCTGCCAGTTCGTCTGCATTATAGACGTGTGCGGTGTCGACTGGCCGGAACGCGAGCAGCGCTTCGATGTCGTCTATCACTTCCTGTCGCCGCGCCAGAATCAGCGAATTCGGGTAAAGGTCGCCGCCGACGAGGCGACGCCGGTGCCCAGTCTCACCGAGTTCTGGCCGGGCGCTGACTGGTTCGAGCGGGAAGCCTACGACCTGTACGGCATTCTGTTCTCCGGCCATCCCGACCTGCGGCGCCTGCTCACCGACTACGGTTTCGAGGGGCATCCGCTGCGCAAGGATTTTCCGCTCACCGGCTTCGTCGAGGTGCGGTACGACGACCTGGCCAAGCGGGTCGTCTACGAGCCGGTCAGGCTCAACCAGGAATTCCGCAACTTCGACTTCCTGTCGCCGTGGGAGGGCGTGGACTACGTGCTGCCGGGCGACGAGAAGGCGGGTAAGGGAGCTGGCTCGTGAGCGGGGAGAACCGGCAAGGCCACTGTTTGTGCGGGGCGGTGCGCTTTACGGCGACGCCCAAGAGCGACGAGATGGCGGTCTGCCATTGCAGCATGTGCCGGCGCTGGTCCGGCGGCGTCTTCATGGCGGTCGAGTGCGACGCCATCGAGGTCGGCGACGACAGCAGCCTTGGCGTCTACGCGTCGTCGGAGTGGGGCGAGCGCGCATTCTGCTCGTCATGCGGATCGACGCTGTACTGGCGCATGAGCGACGGATCGCATACCGCGGTTTCGGCGCAAGCCTTCGAAGATCCGGCGGCGTTCCGGTTCGTCAGCGAGATTTTCGTCGACGAGCAGCCGTCCAATTATGCGTTCGCCAACGAGACACAACGGATGACCGGCCCGGAACTGATCGCCATGATGACTGGAAAGCCGGAGTCGCGTGATGGCTGAGGCGGAAGTCCGTAATTTCTCGATCAACTTCGGGCCGCAGCATCCCGCCGCGCACGGCGTGTTGCGCCTGGTGCTGGAGATCGACGGCGAGGTGGTCGAGCGGGTGGATCCGCATATCGGCCTTCTGCACCGCGGCACCGAGAAGCTGATCGAGTACAAGACCTATCTGCAGGCGGTGCCCTATTTCGACCGGCTCGACTATGTCGCGCCGATGAACCAGGAGCATGCCTTCGCGCTCGCCACCGAACGGTTGCTCGGCATCGAGGTGCCGCGGCGCGCGCAGCTCATCCGCGTGCTCTACTCGGAAATCGGCCGGCTCCTGTCGCATCTGCTCAACGTCACGACGCAGGCCTTGGACGTCGGCGCGCTGACCCCGCCGCTGTGGGGCTTCGAGGCGCGCGAGAAGCTGATGATCTTCTACGAGCGGGCGTCGGGCGCGCGCATGCACGCGGCCTATTTCCGGCCGGGTGGCGTGCACCAGGATCTGCCGCCGGACCTGATCGACGACATCGGCGCGTTCTGTGATCCGTTCCTCGAACTCTGCGACGACATCGAGGGGCTGCTCACCGACAACCGCATCTTCAAGCAGCGCAACGTCGACATCGGCGTCGTCAAACTCGAGGACGCGTGGGCCTGGGGTTTTTCCGGGGTGATGGTGCGTGGCTCGGGCGCGGCGTGGGACCTGCGCAAGGCGCAGCCCTACGAGTGCTACGAGGAAATGGAATTCGACATTCCCGTCGGCAAGAACGGCGATTGCTACGACCGCTATCTCATCCGGATGGAGGAGATGCGCCAGTCGACCGCCATCATGAAGCAGTGCGTCGAGAAGCTCTCATCGGCGAACGGGCAGGGGCCGGTCAGCTCGACCGACCAGAAGGTCGTGCCGCCGAAGCGCGGCGAGATGAAGCGCTCGATGGAAGCGCTCATCCACCACTTCAAGCTCTACACCGAAGGCTACAAGGTGCCCGAGGGCGAGGTGTACGCCGCCGTAGAGGCGCCCAAGGGCGAGTTCGGCGTCTATCTCGTGTCCGACGGTTCCAACCGTCCGTATCGCTGCAAGATCCGCGCGCCCGGGTTCGCGCATCTGCAGGCAATGGACTTCCTGTGCCGGGGGCACATGCTGGCGGACGTCTCCGCCATCCTCGGCTCTATCGATATCGTGTTCGGCGAGGTGGATCGCTGATGTCTGTGCGTCGTCTCTGGCACGAACAGCCCGCCTCGTTCGCCTTCACGGCGGACAACGCGGCCTGGGCCGAAAAAGCCATCAAACGCTATCCCGAGGGGCGCCAGGCCTCGGCCGTGATTCCGCTTCTGTGGAAGGTGCAGGAACAGGAAGGCTGGGTTTCCGAGCCCGCGATCCGCTGTGTCGCCGAGATGCTGGACATGCCGAACATCCGGGTGCTGGAGGTCGCGACCTTCTACACGATGTTCCAGCTCCAGCCGGTCGGCAAGAAGGCACACGTGCAGGTCTGCGGCACGACGCCGTGCATGCTGCGCGGGGCGGGCGACCTGATTTCGATCTGCAAGAAGCGCATCGCCGGGCACGCGCACGAGCTGTCCGCCGACGGCGATTTCTCCTGGGAAGAGGTCGAGTGCCTGGGCGCCTGCGTCAACGCGCCGATGGTGCAGGTGTTCAAGGACACTTACGAGGATCTGACACCGGAGAGCTTCGAGGCACTGCTGGACGATTTCGCCGCGGGCCGGACGCCGAAGCCGGGGCCGCAGGTCGACCGGCACTATTCCGCCCCGCAGGGCGGGCCTACCGTTCTGAACGGCGAGGCGAAGCCCGCCAAGGCGCCTGCCGCGAAGGCTACCGCTGCCAAGGCAGCCACCGAGAAGGCGGCCCCCAACAAGGCAGCCGCCGAGAAGACTGCCAAGGAGCCGAAGAAGGCACCGGCGAAGCCGGCGAAGGCCGAGCCGGCCGCGCTGTCCGACGAACACAAGCCGACAGGCCTGGAGGCGCCACGCGAGGGCAAGGCGGACAACCTGAAGAAGATCTCGGGCGTCGGCCCGAAGATCGAGGGTCTGCTGCATTCGCTCGGTATCTTCCACTTTGACCAGATCGCCGCGTTGACGCCGGATCAGGTCGCGTGGGTCGACGGCTACCTGAAGTTCAAGGGCCGCATCGGCCGCGAGGACTGGATTTCCCAGGCCAAGACCCTTGCGGAGGGCGGCGAGACCGAATTCTCCAAGCGGACCGGAAAGAGGAAATAGCCAATGCTTTCCGACAAGGACCGCATCTTCACCAACATCTACGGCATCCACGACTGGCGCCTGAAGGGCGCGCGCAGCCGGGGGGCGTGGTCGAACACCAAGGAAATCCTGGCCAAGGGGCAGGACTGGGTCATCGACCAGGTCAAGGCCTCGGGGCTTCGCGGCCGCGGCGGCGCGGGCTTCCCGACCGGGCTCAAGTGGTCGTTCATGCCCAAGGAAGTCGGCGAACGGCCGCACTACCTGGTGGTCAACGCCGACGAATCCGAACCCGGCACCTGCAAGGACCGGGACATCCTGCGATTCGAGCCGCACCAGCTCATCGAAGGCTGCATGATCGCGTCCTTCGCAATGCGCGCCAATGCCTGTTACGTCTACGTTCGCGGTGAGTTCATCCGGGAGCGCGAGCACCTGGAAGCCGCCATCGATGAGGCCTACGAGGCCGGTCTGGTAGGCAAGAACAACAAGAACGGCTGGGACTTCGACATCTACGTCCATCACGGCGCCGGCGCCTATATCTGCGGCGAGGAGACCGCGCTGCTCGAAAGCCTCGAGGGCAAGAAGGGCATGCCGCGCCTGAAGCCGCCGTTCCCGGCGAACGCGGGCCTCTACGGTTGCCCGACGACGGTCAACAACGTCGAGTCGATCGCCGTCGTTCCGGAAGTGCTGCGCCGCGGCGCGGCCTGGTTCGCGGGCCTCGGCAAGCCGAACAACACCGGCACCAAGCTGTTCTGCATTTCCGGCCACGTGAACACGCCGTGCAACGTGGAAGAAGAGATGGGCATCCCGCTGCGCGAGCTGATCGACAAGCATGCCGGCGGCGTGCGCGGTGGCTGGGACAACCTGCTGGCCGTCATCCCCGGTGGCTCGTCGGTGCCGTGCCTGCCGGCCGACACCTGCCAGAACCTGTCGATGGATTTCGACACGCTGCGCGATCTGAAGACCGGTCTGGGCACGGCCGCCGTGATCGTCATGGACAAGTCCACCGACATCATCCGGGCGATCGCGCGCATCTCCTATTTCTACAAGCACGAGAGCTGCGGCCAGTGCACGCCGTGCCGGGAAGGTACCGGCTGGATGTGGCGCGTCGTCGAGCGCATGGCGCGCGGCGAGGCGCAGAAGCGCGAGATCGACATGCTGCTCGAGGTGAGCCATCAGATCGAGGGCCACACGATCTGCGCGCTGGGCGACGCGGCGGCGTGGCCGATCCAGGGCCTGATCCGCCATTTCCGCGGCGAGATCGAGCGGCGCATCGACGAATATGCGGCCAATCCGAAGGCTGAACCCGCTCTGGTGGCGGCGGAGTAAGAGGCGAGACGGATGACCAAGATCCTCATCGACGGTACCGAGGTCGACGTCCCGGCCGAGTACACGCTTTTGCAGGCGTGCGAGGTTGCGGGCGTCGAAATCCCGCGTTTCTGCTTCCACGAGCGACTTTCGATCGCCGGCAACTGCCGGATGTGCCTGGTCGAGGTGAAGGGCGGTCCGCCGAAGCCGGCCGCGTCCTGTGCCATGGCCGTGCGCGACCTCAGGCCGGGGCCGAACGGCGAGCCGCCGGAGGTGTTCACCAAAACGCCGATGGTCAAGAAGGCGCGCGAAGGGGTGATGGAGTTCCTGCTCATCAACCACCCGCTCGACTGCCCGATCTGCGATCAGGGCGGCGAATGCGACCTGCAGGACCAGGCCATGGCCTACGGTCTCGACTCCAGCCGGTTCCACGAGAACAAGCGCGCCGTCGAGGACAAGTATATCGGGCCGCTGGTCAAGACGATCATGACGCGCTGCATCCATTGCACGCGCTGCATCCGCTTCGTCACGGAGGTCGCCGGCGCGCCCGAGCTCGGCGCCATCGGCCGTGGCGAAGACATGGAGATCACGACGTACCTGGAATCGGCGATGTCGTCGGAGCTGCAGGGCAACGTCATCGACCTGTGCCCGGTCGGTGCGCTGACCTCGCGCCCCTACGCCTTCCAGGCGCGACCGTGGGAACTGAACAAGACCGAGTCGATCGACGTCATGGACGCGCTCGGTTCGAACATCCGGGTCGATGCGCGCGGTCGTGAAGTGATGCGCGTGATGCCGCGCAACAACGACGATGTGAACGAGGAGTGGATCTCCGACAAGACCCGCTTCATCTGGGACGGCCTGAGGACGCAGCGTCTCGACAAGCCCTATGTGCGGGAGAACGGCAAGCTGAAGCCGGCGTCCTGGCACGATGCGTTTGCCGCGATCGCGGAAAAGGTGAAGGCGACGAGCCCCGACAAGATCGGCGCGGTTGCCGGCGACCTCGTCAGCGTTGAGGACATGTTCGCGCTGAAGGGCCTGATGGACAACCTCGGCGCGGCTTCGATCGACTGCCGTCAGGACGGCGCGAAGCTCGATCCGAAGGCGGGACGCGCGTCCTATCTGTTCAACGCGGGCATCGCCGGCATCGACGAGGCCGACGCGATCCTGATCGTCGGGTCAAACCCGCGCCACGAGGCACCGGTGCTGAACGCGCGCCTTCGCGCGCGCTGGCTGCTCGGGGACCTGAAGGTCGGCGTGGTGCACGGCGAGCAGCCGGACCTGACCTACGACTACGATTATCTCGGCGCCGGACCCGACACGCTTTCGGAGATCGCCTCGGGCGGCAACGCCTTCGCCAAGGTGCTGAAGGAGGCCAAGCAGCCGATGGTCATCGTCGGTCAGGGCGCCTTGGCCCGTCCGGATGGCGCGGCGGTTCTTGCGACGGCCGCGACGATCGCGGCCGGAAGCGGCGCGATCGAGGGCGAATGGAACGGCTTCTGCGTGCTGCATACGGCGGCGGCGCGTGTCGGCGGGCTCGACATCGGTTTCGTTCCGGGCGAGGGCGGCAACGACGTTGCCGGCATGCTCGACGGCGGGGCGGACGTGCTGTTCCTGCTCGGCGCCGACGAGATCGAGGTGCCGGCCGGGCCGTTCGTCGTCTATATCGGTACGCATGGCGACCGCGGCGCTCATCGCGCCGACGTGATCCTGCCGGGCGCCGCCTATACCGAGAAGTCCGGTACCTACGTGAATACCGAGGGGCGGGTGCAGGTCGCCAACCGTGCCGGTTTCCCGCCCGGCGACGCCCGGGAAGACTGGGCGATCCTGCGCGCCCTGTCCGACGTCCTCGGCAACAAGCTGCCGTTCGACACGCTGGCGCAATTGCGCGGCGCGCTGTACGAGGCGCATCCGCATTTCCTGCGGCGCGATTCGATCGAAGCGGCGCCGGCCGATGCAGTCGCCACGCTGGCGAAGGCGGGCGGCAAGCTCGACAAGGCGGCGTTCGTCGGCGCGGTCGGCGACTTCTATCTGACCAATCCGATCGCACGCGCCTCGGCCGTGATGGCGGAGATGAGTGCGCTGGAGCGGGCGCGCCGAGGGGAGGCGACCGGTACCCATGGCTGAGTTTTTCTGGACCTGGCTCTGGCCGCTGATCATCATTGCCGCGCAGAGTCTTCTGCTGCTGGTCTGCCTGCTGGTGGTTATCGCCTACCTGCTGCTCGCCGACCGGAAGATCTGGGCCGCGGTGCAGCTTCGGCGCGGTCCCAACGTCGTCGGCGCTTTCGGTCTTTTCCAGTCCTTCGCGGACCTGTTCAAGTTCGTGTTGAAGGAGCCGGTGATCCCGGACGGTGCCAACAAGGGCGTGTTCCTGCTCGCCCCGCTGGTCACCTGTATCCTGGCGCTTTCGGCCTGGGCGGTGATCCCGCTTGATTCGGGCTGGGTGATCGCCGACATCAATCTCGGCATCCTCTATATCTTCGCGATCTCCTCGCTCGGCGTGTACGGCGTCATCATGGGCGGTTGGGCGTCGAACTCGAAGTATCCCTTCCTGAGCGCGTTGCGCGCCGCCGCGCAGATGGTCTCCTACGAGGTCTCGATCGGGTTCGTGCTGGTCACGGTGCTGCTGTGCGTCGGGTCACTGAACCTCACCGACATCGTCGAGGCCCAGCGTGGGTCGTGGGGGCTGTTCGGCTGGTTCTGGCTGCCGCTGCTGCCGATGTTCGTCATCTTCTTCATCTCGGCGCTGGCCGAGACCAACCGCCCGCCCTTTGATCTGGCCGAAGCCGAATCGGAGCTCGTGGCGGGCTACATGGTGGAGTATTCCTCCACGCCGTATCTGCTGTTCATGCTCGGCGAATACGTCGCCATCGTGCTGATGTGCGCGTTGACGACGATCCTGTTCCTTGGCGGATGGCTGCCGCCGTTCGAGGTCGCGCCGTTCACCTGGATCCCAGGCGTCGTCTGGTTCGTCCTCAAGGTCTGCGCGGTGTTCTTCATGTTCGCCATGGTCAAGGCGTTCGTGCCGCGCTACCGCTACGACCAGCTGATGCGGCTTGGCTGGAAAGTCTTTCTGCCTATCTCCCTGTTCATGGTCGCTGCCGTGGCAGGAGTCCTGCAATTCACCGGCTGGGCGCCGTAGAACCAAGAGGTTTCAACATGGCCATGCTGGATCAGGCCGCCCGTTCGATTTTTCTGAAGGAGTTCGTATCCGCCTTCTTTCTGGCGATGCGGTACTTCTTCAAGCCGAAGGCGACACTGAACTATCCCTTCGAGAAGGGGCCGATTTCGCCGCGCTTCAGGGGCGAGCACGCGTTGCGCCGTTATCCCAACGGCGAGGAGCGCTGCATCGCCTGCAAGCTGTGCGAGGCGATCTGTCCCGCCCAGGCGATCACGATCGAGGCGGGGCCGCGGCGCAACGACGGGACCCGCCGCACCACGCGGTACGACATCGATATGGTGAAGTGCATCTACTGCGGCTTCTGCCAGGAAGCCTGTCCGGTGGACGCCATCGTCGAGGGACCGAACTTCGAATTCGCTGTGGAAACACGCGAGGAATTGTACTTCGACAAGGACAAACTGTTGGCGAACGGGGACCGCTGGGAGCGGGAGATCGCCAAGAGTATCGAGCTCGACGCGCCCTACCGCTGACCCCTTCCGAGGGTTGGTAGACGCGTATCCGTAACCGTTCTATAGAGGCCGCGCCCGCCGGATTCCCGGCGCTCTGCCTCACCGGGGGATCTGCCGGACCATGATCGTCGCGACTGCCTTTTTCTATCTGTTCTCCGCGGTGATGATCGCCTCCGCGGTGATGGTGATCGCGTCGCGAAACCCGGTCCATTCCGTGCTGTTTCTGATCCTCGCGTTCTTCAACGCCGCCGGCCTGTTCATCCTGCTGGGGGCAGAGTTCCTCGCCCTGATCCTGATCGTCGTCTATGTCGGCGCGGTCGCGGTGCTGTTCCTGTTCGTCGTGATGATGCTCGACGTGGATTTCGTGCAGCTGCGCGAGGGCGTCCTCAACTACCTGCCGGTCGGCGCGCTGATCGGCTTCATCCTGCTCGTTGAACTGCTGCTCGTCCTTGGCGGCTGGGTGATATCGCCGAACGTCGCCGCCAATATCGCCGCGCCGATCCCGGCCGACCCGTCCGTCAGCAACATCCAGGCGATCGGCGAGGTGCTGTACACGCGCTACGTCTTCTTCTTCCAGATGGCCGGCGTGATCCTGCTCGTCGCCATGATCGGCGCGATCGTGCTGACGCTGCGCCACAAGCCGAACGTCAAGCGCCAGTCGATCGCCGCCCAGGTGGCGCGCAATCCGGAAACCGCGATCGAGGTTCGCAAGGTCGAGAGCGGAAAGGGGATCTGAACATGGCAATCGGCCTTTCCAACTATCTCGCCGTTGCCGCGATACTGTTCACGCTCGGCATCTTCGGCATCTTCCTGAACCGGAAGAACGTCATCGTCATCCTGATGTCGATCGAGCTGATGCTGCTCGCCGTCAACATCAATCTGGTGGCCTTCTCCACCCATCTCGGCGACATCGTCGGGCAGGTGTTCGCAATGCTGGTGCTGACCGTCGCGGCCGCCGAGGCGGCCATCGGTCTCGCCATCCTGGTGGTTTTCTTCCGCAATCGCGGCTCGATCGAGGTCGAGGACGTCAACATGATGAAGGGCTGAGCGCTCAAATGTATTCGGCGATCGTCTTTCTGCCGCTGCTCGGGGCCATTCTCGGCGGCATCATTTCTCTGGTCGGGGCCCACAACCGGCATCCCAGCGGCCTCGACATGCATGCCGACAACGGCGGCCACGAGGCGAACGGCGACGGACACGGCCATGCCCCGGCGGCCCAGGGTTCGCGCGCGGCCGAGCTGATCACCACCGGCTTCCTGATCATCGCCGCGATCCTATCGTGGGTCGCGTTCTTCGACGTCGGTCTCAAGGACGGCGACGTTCAGGTCTCCGTGCTGCCGTGGATCGCGTCGGGCTCGCTGTCGGTCGACTGGGCCTTCCGCATCGATACGCTGACCGCGGTGATGCTCGTCGTCGTCACCACGGTGTCGGCGCTCGTGCACGTCTATTCGATCGGCTACATGTCGCACGATCCGAACCGGCCGCGGTTCTTCGCCTATCTGTCGCTGTTCACCTTCGCCATGCTGATGCTGGTGACGGCGGACAACTTCGTGCAGCTCTTCTTCGGCTGGGAAGGGGTCGGCCTGGCCTCGTACCTGCTGATCGGCTTCTGGTACCAGCGCCCGTCGGCAAACGCCGCCGCGATCAAGGCTTTCGTGGTCAACCGGGTCGGCGACTTCGGCTTCTCGCTCGGCATCTTCGGCGTGTTCGTGCTGTTCGGCTCGGTCAATTTCGACGCCGTGTTCGCCAATGCCGCCGACGCCACCGGCCGGACGCTGTACATCTTCGGCAGCGACATCGATGCGCTGACCATCGTCTGCCTGCTGCTGTTCATGGGCGCGATGGGCAAGTCGGCGCAGTTCCTGCTGCACACGTGGTTGCCGGACGCGATGGAGGGCCCGACGCCGGTCTCCGCGCTGATCCATGCGGCCACCATGGTGACCGCCGGCGTATTCATGGTCGCGCGCCTGTCGCCGCTGTTCGAGCTGTCCTATACGGCGCTGACCGTCGTCACCTTCATCGGCGCGACGACGGCGTTCTTCGCGGCGACGATCGGCCTCGTCCAGAACGACATCAAGCGGGTGATCGCCTATTCGACCTGCTCGCAGCTCGGCTACATGTTCGCCGCGATCGGCGTCGGCGCCTATTCGGCGGGCATCTTCCACCTGTTCACCCACGCCTTCTTCAAAGCGCTCCTGTTCCTCGGGTCCGGCGCGGTGATCCACGCGATGTCGGATGAGCAGGACATGCGCAAGATGGGCGGCCTGCGCACCAAGATTCCGGTGACCTACTGGATGATGGTGATCGGCACCCTGGCGTTGACCGGGTTCCCGCTGACGGCCGGTTGGGTGTCGAAGGACGCGATCATCGAGGCGACTTTCGTGGGCGAGAACCCGATGGCCGGCTACGCCTTCGGCCTGACGCTGTTCGCCGCAATGCTGACCGCGTTCTATTCCTGGCGGCTTATCTTCATGACCTTCCACGGCAAGTCGCGGGCCTCGGCCGAAGTGCAGGCGCACGTACACGAATCGCCGATGGTCATGCTCGTGCCGCTGTTCGTGTTGGCGATCGGCGCCCTGGGCGCGGGCCTCGCGTTCAAGTCGTTCTTCATCGGTGCGGACTATGAGGCCTTCTGGCGCGGGGCGATCTTCCTCGGCGAGGAGAACCACATCCTGCATGCCATGCACGAGGTTCCCGCCATCATCGTGTGGATGCCGACGGTGATGATGGTGACCGGTTTCGTCGTGGCCTGGTACATGTATATCCGCAATCCGGCTGCCGCCCCGGCGCTCGCCCGGCAGTTCGACCTTCTCTACAAGTTCCTGCTCAACAAGTGGTACTTCGACGAGATCTACGACTTCCTGTTCGTCCGGCCCGCGAAGTGGCTCGGCCGTTTCCTCTGGAAGAAGGGCGACGGCTGGCTAATCGACGGTTTCGGTCCGGACGGTATCTCGGCGCGCGTCATCGACGTGACGCGCCGGGTCGTGCAGCTGCAGACCGGCTATCTCTACCACTATGCCTTTGCCATGCTGATCGGCGTCACCGCGCTCATCACCTGGTACATGTTCGCCGGAGGGGCGCACTGATATGACCGGTTGGCCGATCCTCTCCGTCGTCACGTTCCTGCCGCTTGTCGGGGCGCTGTTCATCTTCGCCATCCGCGGCGACGACGAGATCGCCGTACGCAACGCCCGTTTCGTGGCGTTGTGGACGACGGTGATCACCTTCCTGCTGTCGCTGCTGATCTGGATCTACTTCGATCCCACGACGGCCGACTTCCAGTTCGTCGAGAAGCGCGACTGGCTGGGCGGGACGATCTCCTATCACATGGGCGTCGACGGCATCTCGATGCTGTTCGTGATCCTGACGACCTTCCTGATGCCGGCCTGCATCCTGGCGAGCTGGTACGCGATCGACGTGCGCGTGAAGGAATACATGATCGCGTTCCTGGTGCTCGAGACGCTGATGATCGGCGTCTTCACCGCGCTCGACCTCGTGCTGTTCTACCTGTTCTTCGAGGGCGGCCTGATCCCGATGTTCCTGATCATCGGCATCTGGGGCCACAAGCGGCGCGTCTACGCGGCCTTCAAGTTCTTCCTCTACACGCTGGCAGGCTCGCTGCTGATGCTGCTCGCCATCATGGCGATGTACTGGGACGCCGGCACGACCGACATACCGACGCTGCTCGCCCACGATTTCCCGGCGAACATGCAGACATGGCTCTGGATTGCCTTTTTCGCCTCCTTCGCCGTCAAGATGCCGATGTGGCCGGTGCATACCTGGCTGCCGGACGCGCATGTCGAGGCGCCGACGGCGGGATCGGTGATCCTGGCCGGCATTCTCTTGAAGATGGGCGGCTACGGCTTCCTGCGGTTCTCGATTCCGATGTTCCCGGAAGCTTCCGACATGTTCGCGCCGTTCGTGTTCACGCTGTCGGTGGTGGCGATCATCTACACCTCGCTGGTCGCGCTGGTGCAGACAGATATCAAGAAGCTGATCGCCTATTCGTCGGTCGCCCATATGGGCTTCGTGACCATGGGCGTGTTCACCGGCACCGTCCAGGGAATCCAGGGTGGCATCTTCCAGATGCTCTCGCACGGCATCGTTTCGGGCGCGCTGTTCCTGTGCGTCGGCGTCGTCTACGACCGCCTGCACACCCGCGAGATCGCCGCCTATGGCGGGCTGGTCAACCGGATGCCGCTCTACGCCGCCGCGTTCATGGTCTTCACCATGGCGAATGTCGGGCTTCCGGGCACGTCCGGTTTCGTCGGGGAATTCCTGTCGCTGCTGGCCGCGTTCTCCGTGAACACCTGGGTCGCGGTATTCGCCACCTTCGGCATAATCCTGTCTGCGGCTTATGCCCTGTGGCTCTACCGGCGGGTGATCTTCGGCACGATCGAGAAGGAGAACCTGCGCGGCATCAAGGACCTGACCACCCGCGAAGTGGTGATCCTGGCTCCGCTCGTCTTCCTGACGATCCTGTTCGGCGTCTATCCGATGCCGGTCTTCGACGTGACCGCTGTCTCCGTCGAAAATCTCGTAACCGAATACCAAGCGGCCCTGCAGAACGCCGCCCAGCTTGCCGCGATCGGCAATTGACGAGGTAATCCGATGACCCTGAACCTCATGTCGATTGCTCCGGAGATCCTGCTGGTCGTCGGCGCCATGGCCGCGCTGATGTTCGGCGCGTTTCGCCAGGACAGCGCCTCGGTTTCCATAACCGCGGGCCTGTCGATGGCGCTGGTGATCGCCGCCGGCGTGCTGGTCTGGCTGGTCCCGGCCGATCCCGAGCCGATTTTCGGCGGCAGCTTCCAGCTCGATCCGTTCGCGAAGTTCATGAAGACGCTGATTGCGATCGGTTCGGCCGTCGCGATCCTGCTGTCGGTCGACTACATGCGGTTCGGCCGGCTGACCCGGTTCGAGTATCCTGTGCTGATCGTGCTCGCGACGGCGGGCATGTTCGTCATGGTCTCGGCGACCGACCTGATCTCGCTCTACATGGGGCTCGAACTGCAGAGCCTGGCCGCCTACGTGCTCGCGGCGATCCAGCGGGATTCGGTGCGCTCGACGGAAGCGGGCATGAAGTATTTCGTGCTCGGCGCGCTCGCGTCCGGCATGCTGCTCTACGGCGCCTCGTTGATCTATGGCTTCTGCGGCACGGTCTCCTATGAGGGGATCGCGGACGCAGTGGCCTCCGGCGGCTCCTCGGTCGGGGTCGTGTTCGGGCTCGTTTTCCTCCTCTCCGGTCTTGCCTTCAAGATCTCGGCCGTGCCGTTCCATATGTGGACGCCTGACGTCTACGAGGGCTCGCCGACGCCGGTCACCGCCTTCTTTGCCTCGGCGCCGAAGATCGCGGCGATCGGCATGCTGATCCGTGTAGTCGTGGAAGCCTTCCCGACGGTCACCACCGACTGGCAGCAGATCATCGTCTTCATCTCGATCGCGTCGATGGCGCTCGGGGCGTTCGCCGCGATCGGTCAGCGCAACATCAAGCGGCTGATGGCCTACTCGTCGATCGCCAACATGGGCTACGCGCTCGTCGGGCTCGCCGCCGGCAGCGAGGCGGGCGTGCAGGGCGTCATCGTCTACATGTCGATCTATCTGGCGATGACGCTTGGCACCTTCGCCTTCATCCTCTCCATGCGGCGTGGCGACACGACCGTTGAGACGATCGACGATCTTGCCGGATTGTCGCGTACCAGCGGAACGGCGGCGTTCTTCCTCGCGGTGCTGTTCTTCTCGCTCGCCGGCATTCCGCCGCTCGCCGGCTTCTTCGCCAAGTTCTACGTGTTCCTTGCCGCGATCGAGGCCGAACTCTACGCGCTTGCCGTCATCGGCGTGCTGACCAGCGTCATCGGCGCCTTCTACTACCTGCGCATCGTCAAGATCATGTATTTCGACGAGCCCGTGGCGCCGTTCGAGCACATGGGTGGCGAGCTGAAGGCCGTGCTCGGCATCAGCGGCGTGGTCGTGCTGCTCTACTTCGTCTATCCGGCGCCGTTGGTCGAGGCCGCGGGGACGGCGGCGAAGTCGCTCTTCTGACCATGGGATTCGCGCTCGGGCCCGCCGCCGCGCGCGCCGGCTATCGCCTCGAAGCCTTCGATGCCGTCGGCTCGACCAACGACGAGGCCCTGAAGTGCGTTCGCACCGGCGAGGGCGGGCCGATGTGGTTCGTCACGGCGTCGCAGACCAGCGGCCACGGGCGCCGGGGCCGGGCCTGGCAGGGGCCACCCGGCAATCTCGCCGCGAGCCTGCTTCTTACGACATCGGTCCCGGTCAATGTCGCCGCGACGCTCGGCTTCGTGGCGGGGCTGTCTGTGTCGGATGCGCTGATGCGCTTGGCCATCGGAGACGCGTCGATCACGCTGAAATGGCCCAACGACGTGCTTGCCGGCGGAGCAAAGCTCTCCGGGATCCTGCTGGAAGGCGAATCGCGCAATGACGATGCGTCGGCGGTCGTCGTCGGCATCGGCGTCAACGTCGTCTCCGCGCCGGACGGTGTGCCGTATCCGGCCACGTGCCTGGCCGATCTGGGCGCGACCGTTACCGCGGAAGACCTGTTCGCCGTGCTGTCGGATTGCTGGGTCGAGCGTTGCGCACAATGGGATGACGGCCGGGGCATGGACGCGATCCGGTCGACCTGGCTCGAACGGGCGTCGGGGGTCGGCGGGCCGGTCGCGGTGACATCGGGGCCGCGCGAGGTTCGCGGTACATTCGAGACGCTTGATGCCGACGGCCGGCTGGTCGTGCGGACCGCCGCCGGCGAGCGGGTTCTGGTGTCGGCGGGTGACGTTCACTTCGGCGATGCCGCGTCGATGCCCAGGACAGACTAGAGGAGCCGACCATGGCGCGCCAACCGGATCTCGTGTTCCTGCCGCTCGGCGGTGTCGGCGAAATCGGCATGAACCTCGGCCTCTACGGCTATGGCACGCCGGGCCGGCGGTCCTGGCTGATGGTCGATTGCGGCGTCAGCTTCGCCGCCGAGGAGCACCTCCCGGGGATCGATCTCATCCTGCCCGACATCTCGTTCATCGAGGCGGAGCACGGCGAACTCGTCGGCATCCTGCTGACGCACGCCCATGAGGACCATTTCGGGGCGCTGCCGGACCTGTGGCCGCGGCTCGGGGCGAAGGTGTACGCGACGCCGTTCACCGGCAGTCTCCTGGCGGCGAAGATCCAGGAGGAGCCGGGCGCGCCGGATATTCCGATCGAGACGGTTCCGGTCGGAGGGCGTTTCTCGGTCGGTCCGTTCGACATCGAGCTGATACCCGTGACGCACTCCATCCCGGAGCCGAACTCCGTGGTCATCCGGACGCCGGCGGGCACCGTGCTGCACACCGCGGACTGGAAGATCGACAAGGATCCGGTGGTCGGCGCGCCGTTCGATCCCGCGCCTTTCATCGCGCTCGGGCACGAAGGCTGCCGGGCGATGATCTGCGATTCGACCAACGTCCTGCGCGACGGGCGGTCGCCGGGGGAGGGAGACGTCGGCAAGGGGCTGGCCGAGGTGATCGCGACCGCGCCGAATCGGGTCGCGGTCACCGCGTTCGCCTCCAACGTCGCACGCATCCGATCGATCGGCGAGGCGGCCGCCGCGGCCGGTCGCAGCGTCGTCGTGGTCGGGCGCGCGATGAAGCGCGTGATCACGGTCGCCCGCGAAAACGGCCTGCTCGACGGATTGCCGGCGTTTCTGGGCGAGGAGATGTACGACTCGCTGCCGCGCGACAAGGTGGTGCTGTTGTGCACCGGCAGCCAGGGCGAGCCGCGCGCCGCGCTGACGCGGATCGCGGCCGGCAGCCACCCGAACGTGAAACTGGTCTCAGGCGACCGCGTCGTCTATTCGGCCCGCACCATCCCGGGAAACGAGCGGGAGATCGGCACGGTCGTCAATGCGCTGGTCAGGGCAGGGATCGAGATAGTCACGGACCGCGACGCCCTCGTTCATACGTCGGGGCATCCCCGTCAGGACGAGCTGCGCGACATGTATGCCTGGGTGCGGCCCGACATCGCCGTTCCGGTCCACGGAGAGGCGCAGCATCTGGCCGCGCACGCACGGCTGGCCCGCGAGATGAAAGTCGGGCAGGTCGTCACCGCCTACAATGGCGACATGGTGCGACTTGGTCCGGGGGCTGCCGAGATCGTGGACAAGGTGCCGGTGGGGCGGCTCTACAAGGACGGGCGGCTGATCGTCCGCTCCGACAGCGATTCCGTCCGCGAGCGGCGCAAGCTCGCTTATGTCGGCTTCGTCGGCGTGGCGCTCGCCGTCGACGCCCGGGGCGACCTGGTCGGCGATGTGGAGGTCGAACTCGACGGCGTTCCAGAGCGTGACGGCAACAACGAGCCGTTTCTCGAGATCGTTCACGACGCGGTCGAGAAGGTGATGGCGGGGATGCCGCGGGCGCGGCGGCGCGATCCCGATGCGCTGGAGGATTCGCTGCGCCGGGCCGTACGCAACGCGGTGATGGCGGGCTGGGGCAAAAAGCCCGTTTGTCATGTCTTCGTCGTCGCGGTATGAGCCGCGGCGAAGCTCGTACTCGCGCCTGGTAAAGGGGACAACATGCTCGGACGTCTGAACCACGTGGCCATCGCGGTGCCCGATATCGCGGCCGCCACGGCCACCTATCGCGACACGCTGGGCGCCGAGGTGTCGCAGGCCGTCCCGCAGCCGGATCACGGTGTCACCACCGTGTTCATCAACCTGCCCAATACCAAGATCGAGCTGCTGGAGCCCTATGGCGAGAATTCGCCGATCGCGCGTTTCCTGGAGCGCAATCCGGACGGGGGCATCCACCATATCTGCTACGAGGTCGACGACATCATCGCCGCCCGCGACAAGCTGATCGCCGACGGGGCGCGGGTGCTCGGCAGCGGCGAACCGAAGATAGGCGCACACGGAAAGCCGGTGCTCTTCCTGCACCCGAAAGACTTCTGCGGTACGCTCGTCGAGTTGGAACAGGCTTGAGCCGGGGGTTCTGACCGTGCCGATCACAAGCGCCATTGCAGTCTATTTCGTTCTCTGGTGGATCGTCCTGTTCGCGGTGCTGCCCTGGGGCGTGCGCTCCCAGGAGGAGTCGGGCGAGGTGGTTCCGGGGTCGACGGAAAGCGCGCCCGAACGGCCGCTTCTGGTACGCAAGCTGATCGCCACGACGCTGGTGTCGGCCGTGCTCTTCGCGATCCTCTATGCCGTCATCGGCTATGGCGGGCTGACGCTGGACGACATCCCGTTGCTGCCGGATTTCACGCCGAAGGACTGGAAATAAAAAAGCAAGGCTTTCGCCTTGCTCTTAAAAGTCTTCTCGCTATGGTCCGGCGGCCTCCACCTAACCACAGGGCTCTGCGCCGAACTGCGCCGGCATAAGAGCAGCTTCCTCCCGAGACCTGGGCCGATGTCACCTTCTCGAAGGTGCGCCTGGGCATTTGGCCTTTTGTGGCTGCTACAATACGCAGCCATTCGACCGTTGCAATATGTTTCTTGTCGTGAATGCCAATCGCAACATTTCGTCCGCAATCCGCGCGATTGTTCGCAATGTGAACAATGCCATTTCCGCTGCTGGATGGTCCGGCTGACCGGATTGTCACGTCGCCGCCGATCGAGCGTTGCCGGGAAGGCTATCGTCGGCCTTGTCTTTTCGTCGCCGATGCGCTTGTGTCGCCCGCGACACCCAACACATTGGATTCCCAGCCCCTATGCGCCTGTCACGCTACTTCCTGCCGATCCTCAAAGAGACCCCCAAGGAAGCCGAAATCGTCTCGCATCGATTGATGCTGCGCGCGGGCATGGTCCGCCAGGAGGCGGCCGGCATCTATGCCTGGCTTCCGCTCGGCCACCGGGTCCTGAAGAAAGTCGAACAGATTGTCCGCGAGGAGCAGAATCGCGCCGGCGCGATCGAACTGCTGATGCCGACGATCCAGGCCGCCGACCTGTGGCGCGAAAGCGGGCGTTACGACGACTACGGCAAGGAGATGCTGCGCATTCAGGACCGGCACGAACGGGACATGCTGTTCGGTCCGACCAACGAGGAGATGATCACCGAGATCTTCCGGGCCTATGTCCGCTCCTACAAGGACCTGCCGCTCAACCTGTACCACATCCAGTGGAAGTTCCGCGACGAGGTGCGCCCGCGCTTCGGCGTCATGCGCTCGCGCGAGTTCCTGATGAAGGACGCCTATTCGTTCGACCTCGATCAGGAGTCGGCGCGGCGCTCCTACAACAAGATGTTTGTGGCCTACCTGCGCACCTTCGCCCGGCTCGGTCTGAAGGCAATCCCGATGGCGGCCGATTCGGGGCCGATCGGCGGCGACATGAGCCACGAGTTCATCATCCTGGCGAAGACCGGCGAGAGCGAGGTGTTCTGCGACAGGGCGCTGCTCGACCTGCCGATCCCGGGCGAGGACACCGACTTCGACGGCGACCTGTCGCCGATCGTCAATGAATGGCTCGGCTCGTATGCCGCGACCGACGAGAAGCACGATCCCGCGAAGTTCGAGGCCGACATTCCCGAAGACCGGCGCATCTCGGCGCGCGGCATCGAAGTCGGTCACATCTTCTACTTTGGCACCAAGTACTCCGAGCCGATGAAGGCGGTCGTCGCCGGGCCCGACGGAACCGAGAAGCCGGTACACATGGGATCGTACGGAATCGGTCCGTCGCGACTCGTCGCCGCAATCATCGAGGCAAGCCACGACGATGCCGGAATCATCTGGCCTCAGTCCGTCGCCCCGTTCGATGTGGGGCTGATCAACCTGAAGAGCGGCGACGCCGCGACGGACGGAACATGCGAGGATCTCTACGCGAAGCTGACGGCGGCCGGGCTGGACGTGCTTTACGACGACACGGCCGAGCGGGCTGGGTCGAAATTCGCCACCGCCGAATTGATCGGGCTGCCCTGGCAGCTCGTTGTCGGACCGAAAGGGCTGGCCGAAGGCAGTGTCGAGCTGAAGAACCGTGCGACCGGCGAGAAACAGTCGCTGTCGGTGGACTCCGCGCTCGCCAGATTGATCGGTTGAGCTTTTCGCACCCGATACCGGTGAATCTGGTACGAATGGCGGGACGATGAGCGACACGGCGCAAGAAACCCGGCCATTTGCGGCATTCGAGTGGATGATCGCCATGCGCTACCTGCGGGCGCAGCGCAAGGCGGGCTACATCTCGGTGATCGCCGGCTTCTCCTTCCTCGGCATCATGCTTGGCGTCGCCACGCTGATCATCGTCATGGCGGTGATGAACGGCTTCCGCACCGAGCTGATGGACAAGATCCTCGGCCTCAACGGTCACGTGATCGTTCAGGTCTACGACACGCCCTTCACGGACTTCGACGAGGTCGACGCGAAAATCGACCAGATGGACGGCGTGACCCTGGCCTTTCCGTTCGTCGAAGGGCAGGCGATGGCCTCGTCCGCCGTGGGCGGCTTCGGCGCCCTGGTGCGCGGCATGCGGCAGGCGGATCTGGAGCGGCTGGGAACGATTTCCCAGAACATCCTGCAGGGCACGCTCGACGGGTTCGACGACGGCGGCGGCGTGGCGGTTGGCATCCGGCTCGCCGAAAAGCTGGGGCTGCGGGTGGGGGATCGGATCTCGATCATCTCGCCGCGCGGAGCGGTGACGCCGTTCGGCACGACGCCGCGGATCAAGTCCTATCCGGTCGCGGCGATCTTCCAGATCGGCATGTCCGAATACGACGGCGCCTTCATCTTCATGCCGTTCGACGAGGCGCAGGCCTATTTCAACCTCGACACGCTGGCCAGCGGGATCGAGGTGTTCCTGGACGATCCGGATTCCGTTGACGATTTCCGAATGGCACTCGACACGGCCATCGATCGGCCGATCTTCGTCAGCGACTGGCGACAACGCAACCAGACCTTCTTTTCCGCCCTCGAGGTGGAGCGCAACGTCATGTTCCTGATCCTGACGATGATCGTGCTGGTCGCCGCGCTCAACATCATTTCGGGCCTGATCATGCTGGTGAAGGACAAGGGCCACGACATCGCCATTCTGCGCACGATGGGGGCGACGCGCGGAACGGTGATGCGGGTGTTCTTCATCACCGGCGCGGCGATCGGGGTGGTCGGCACCTTTGCCGGCCTGATCCTGGGCACTCTGGTGTGCTGGAACGTCGAGTCGATCCGGCAGTTCCTGTCGCGGCTGACCGGGACGGAACTGTTCTCGCCGGAACTCTATTACCTGAGCCGCCTGCCGGCCGAGATGGACGTGCAAGAAGTTATCTCCGTCGTCGTGATGGCGCTGGTCCTGTCGTTCCTCGCCACCCTTTATCCGTCCTGGCGGGCCGCGCGGCTCGATCCGGTCGACGCGTTGCGCTACGAGTGATGGCGATGACGGAGGGCGGTTACAGCGAGTCGGAGAGCGT
Source organism: Microbaculum marinisediminis (assembly GCF_025397915.1). NCBI lineage: Bacteria > Pseudomonadati > Pseudomonadota > Alphaproteobacteria > Hyphomicrobiales > Tepidamorphaceae > Microbaculum > Microbaculum marinisediminis. Next base: position 47,961 of record NZ_JALIDZ010000012.1, on the reverse strand, counting down.
GCCCGCGTTGGCGCTGAGCGGCGTGGAGCGCACCTATCGGCAGGGCGACAGCGCCCTGCATGTCCTGCGCGGGATCGAGCTGGAGATGAAGCCCGGCGAGATCGTCGGACTGGTCGGGCCATCGGGTGCCGGCAAGTCGACGCTGCTGCATGTCGCCGGGCTGTTGGAACGACCGGACACGGGAACCGTCTTTATCAGCGGTGTCGATACCACGCGGATGGACGACGGCGAGCGCACCGCTGTGCGGCGGCGCCAGATCGGGTTCGTCTATCAGTTCCATCACCTGCTGCCGGAATTCACCGCGCTCGAGAACGTGTCGCTGCCGCAGCGTATCGCCGGCCTCGGCCAGGACGTCGCGGAGGAGAGGGCGGGCGAGTTGCTGACCTTCCTCGGTCTCGGCGAACGCAAGACCCACAGGCCCGGCGAGCTCTCGGGCGGTGAACAGCAGCGCGTCGCCATCGCCCGTGCGGTCGCCAATGCGCCGCATATCCTGCTCGCCGACGAACCCACCGGCAATCTCGATCCCGATACCGCCGAGTATGTGTTCGATATCCTGTTGCGCCTGGTGCACGGCACCGGACTGGCGGCGCTGATCGCCACGCACAATCTGGAATTCGCCGAACGGATGGACCGGCGTGTGACCCTGCGCGAAGGCAAGCTGATCGAGCTTTGAAGCGCGCGCTATTGCGGGCCGCAGGCGGAGAACAACGCCTCGAAGCCTTCGGCGGCACCGGCGAGGGGAATTTCCTCGCCGCCATCCTGGACCATGACATTGAGCGCCGAGCCTCCGGTGACGATGCGGCGCAGGTCGGCGGCGGGAACGTCCGTCGACTCGACAAGCCAGATATCCATCGGCTCGAGATAGGTCACCTGGGACGGCAGCACGGTTTCGCCGGCTTCGGAGACCAGTGTCAGATCGATCGCGTCGCCGTTTCGCACGCCGATCGGCATATGGGCGAAGCCGACGAAGATTTCCTTGGACTTCGCGTCGCAACGAATGGCGAACAGGATGTCGTCGCTGTCCGGCGTGCCGTACATCATCTCGACGCCGGTTTCGGACGTGCCGGTGACCCACTCGCGCTCCTGCGCTGCGGCCGGGGAGGCCGTCAGGGCAAGGAGGAGCGAAACAGCGGCGTTCGGAAAAGTGCGCATTGGGGTGCACCACGATCTGACAGATTGGGAGGCAATCTAGCACGAGTTCAGTGTCGCATTTCCGCTGCGGCACGGAGAGAGACTGGAATTTTCGCCAGTGTTGCGCGCGGGTCAGGGCAGGCGATTGCCGGGCGTTCGCCCGGCGCCTCTTCAAGCCGATGAATTGCCGATTGAGATCGGATATTGACAAAAGAACAAAACATGAACATCTTAGTTGAACTTGAATTCTAGGAGGGGATGATGGTCCAGGATCTCGCAGCGTTTTTCGCAGTTGTTGCATTCGCGCAGTCGGTCTTCGTCTGGGCGGGACTCGCTGTCGGCGCGGGCTGATCGCCGAACGGTCTGTGGGCGGGGGATTGTCCACAGTGGTGTGCGGATTTGATCAAAGGCCGGGCGGCGCGAATCGAGAGGGTCTGTATGGTGGCGGTAACGGCCGGTACAATCGGCCGGGGAGACCTCTATGCCGGGCTTCGTTCATCTCAGATCCCATTCGGCCTTTTCGTTGCTCGAAGGCGCGCTGCCCATTGCGCGACTGATCGATCTTGCCGGCAAGGACGCGATGCCGGCACTCGGCATCGCCGATCGCAACAGCCTGTTCGGGGCCCTGGAATTTTCCGAGAAGGCGGCCGGAGCCGGAATCCAGCCCATCATCGGGGTAACGCTCGCCGTTGATTTCGGTCTCGAGGAGAAAGGCAATCGCGGCGTGCGCAAGGCGCCGCTGCCGTCGCTGGTGCTGATCGCGCGCGACGAGACCGGCTACGGCAATCTCATGCATCTGGTCTCGCGCGCCTGGATCGACGGCGACGGACCGGGGGACGTGAGCATTCCCGAGGCGCTCCTGTCGGGGCGGACGGACGGCCTGATCGCGCTGACCGGCGGCCCGGAGGGGCCCATCGACCGGCAAATAGCTCAGCGCAACGGCGACGTGGCGCGCGAGGTACTCGAGCGGCTGGCGGCGCTGTTTCCGAAGTCCCTTTATGTCGAGCTGCAACGGCACGGTATCGATTCGGAGCGGGCGGTCGAGCCGACGCTGGTGGATCTCGCCTATGATCTCGATCTGCCGCTCGTTGCCACCAACCAGCCGTTCTTTGCCGTGCGGGAGGACTTCGAGGCGCACGACGCGCTGATCTGTATCGCCGAAGGCCGCATGGTCGCCGATCCAGACCGGCGACAGCTGACGCCGGATCACTACATGAAGTCGCGCGCCGAGATGATGGCGCTGTTCGCCGATCTGCCCGAAGCGCTCCGGTCGTCGGTCGAAATCGCCGAGCGGTGCAGCTACCGGCCGACGACGCGCAACCCGATCCTGCCGCGCTTCACCGTCGGTGACGGGGAGGGGGCGGCGGTCGACGAGGCGGCCGAGCTTCGCCGGCAGGCCGAAGAGGGCCTGGAACGGCGGCTCGATATGCACGGCACCGCGCCGGGCATGGACGCGGAGACGTATCGCGAAAGGCTCGCCTTCGAGCTCGGCGTCATCGAGCGCATGGCCTATGCCGGCTACTTCCTGATCGTTTCCGATTTCATCAAATGGGCGAAGGCGCACGACATCCCGGTCGGGCCGGGCCGTGGGTCGGGTGCCGGTTCGCTGGTCGCCTGGACGCTGACCATCACCGATCTCGATCCGATCCGGTTCGGCCTGCTGTTCGAGCGCTTCCTCAACCCCGAACGCGTGTCGATGCCGGACTTCGACATCGACTTCTGTCCGAACGGCCGCGACCGGGTGATCGGCTATGTGCAGGACAAGTACGGCCACGACCAGGTCGCCCAGATCATCACCTTCGGAACGCTGCAGGCGCGTGCCGTGGTGCGCGACGTCGCGCGCGTGCTCGGAATCCCCTATGGCCGCGCCGATCAGCTGTCGAAGATGATTCCGGCCAACCCGGCCAACCCGGTGAAGCTGGCCGATGCCATCGCCGGCGAGCCGCGGCTGCAGCAGGCACGGGACGAGGATGCCGCGATCGGCCGGCTGCTCGATATCGCACTGAAGCTCGAAGGTCTCTTCCGGCATGCCTCGACGCATGCCGCCGGCGTCGTCATCGGCGACCGTCCGCTCGACCAGCTGGTCCCTCTCTACAAGGACCCGCGCTCGGCGATGCCGGCGACCCAGTTCAACATGAAGTGGACGGAAGCGGCGGGTCTGGTGAAGTTCGACTTCCTCGGCCTCAAGACCCTGACGATCTTGGATGTCACCATCCATCTGGCGGCGCAGCGCGGCATCGAGATTGATCTGGATGCATTGCCGCTAGACGACAAAAAAACTTACGAGATGCTGTCGCGCGGCGAGACGGTCGGCGTGTTCCAGCTGGAATCGGGCGGCATGCGCTCGGCCATTCTCGGGATGAAGCCGGACCGCTTCGAAGACATCGTGGCGCTGGTCGCGCTCTACCGGCCGGGACCGATGGCCAATATCCCGACCTACAACGACCGCAAGCACGGTCGCGAAACGCCGGACTACATTCATCCCAAGATCGAGCCGATCCTGAAGGAAACCTTCGGCGTCATCATCTACCAGGAACAGGTGATGCAGATCGCCCAGGAGCTCGCCGGCTACTCGCTCGGCGAAGCCGACCTGCTACGCCGGGCGATGGGCAAGAAGATCCGTGCCGAGATGGAGAAGCAGCGCAAGCGCTTCGTCGACGGCGCGGTTGAGCATGGCGTCGAGAGCCATCAGGCCGAGTACATCTTCGAACTCCTGGCGAAGTTCGCCGACTACGGCTTCAACAAGTCGCACGCGGCGGCCTATGCGCTCGTCGCCTATCAGACCGCCTATCTGAAGGCGAACTATCCGACCGAGTTCCTCGCCGCCTCAATGACGCTCGACATGGGCAATGCCGACAAGCTCAATTTGTTCCGCCGTGAGGCGGCCCGGATGGGGATCGACATCGCGCCACCCTCGGTGAACAAGTCGCAGGCCGATTTCTCGGTGGAGAACGGGGTAATCCGCTATTCGCTCGCCGCCCTGCGCAATGTGGGCCGGCAGGCGGTCGAGCACATCGTGGAGTTGCGCGGTTCCAGGCCGTTCAGCGATCTTGCCGATTTCGCGCACCGCATCAGTCCGCGTTTCGTCAATAAGCGCGCGCTGGAAAGTCTGACGGCGGCCGGTGCCTTCGACGAGCTGGACAAGAACCGCGCGCGGGTGGCCAAAGGCGTCGAGATGATCCTGTCGACGGCGGCGCGCAGCGAGGATGCCCGAATCAACGGCCAGTCGGAGCTGTTCGGGGGCGGCAAGCCCGAACCGCTGCCTCTGCCCGATATCGATCCGTGGCTGCCGGCAGACCGGCTGACCCGCGAATACGATTCCATCGGCATGTTTCTGTCCGGTCATCCGCTCGACGGCTACAAGGCGGTGCTGGAGCGGCGTCGTGTCCAGCCGATCGCCGAGTTCGAGGAGGCGATGCGCCGCGGGGCGACCGCGGGGCGGCTCGCCGGTTTCATCGGCTCGAAATCGGAAACCCGCACGCGCAACGGCAGCCGTATGGGCATCATCACCCTGTCGGACCCGACCGGCCAGGTGGAGGCGGTCGCCTTTTCGGAGCTGCTCGCCGAGGCGCGGCCGATACTGGAGCCGGGCACCTGCATCGAGGCGCTGGTCCAGGTCGACCAGTTCGGCGACATGCAGCGGGTCCGGTTGCAGTCACTGCGCAAGCTCGACGATATCGCCGAGACCGTCACCGGCGGCATCCGCATCTTCGTGCGCGGCAAGGCCTCGGTCGACAGCGTCGCCAAGCGCCTAGGCGAGGCCGGCGACGGCGAGGTCTCGATCGTCGTGATGGTCGATGAACCGCGCTCGGAGGTGGAGATCCGCCTGCCCAATCGCTACCGGGTCGCACCACAGGTTACCGCGGCGATCCGGGCCGCTCCCGGCGTCGTCGACGTGCACGAATTCTGAGGACTGCCGTGAACGCCGCGCGCGTTCGCTCCTTTCCCGTAAGCGCTTGAATCCGGGCCGAAGACCCCATATAAGGCGCCCATCACACACGCGGGCAATTCCGCGCGTGCCGCCTCGTCGTGGCCGCGCAGTCCGGTGTCGGGACCGAAGGTTCCGGCTCCTGCCCGCGGAGGATCAACCGGATATGGAGACCAAAGGGCCATGACTCTGCCCACCTTTACCATGCGTCAGCTTCTGGAAGCGGGCGTTCATTTCGGACATCAGAGCCACCGCTGGAACCCGAAGATGGCGTCGTACATCTTCGGCGAACGCAACAATATTCACATCCTCGATCTCGCCCAGACGGTGCCGATGCTGCACCACATGCTGCAGGCGGTGAGCGACACGGTCGCCGGCGGCGGTCGTGTCTTGTTCGTCGGCACCAAGCGCCAGGCGTCCGAGGCAGTTGCGGATGCGGCGCGCCGCAGCGCCCAGTACTACGTCAATGCGCGCTGGCTCGGCGGCACGTTGACCAACTGGAAGACCATTTCCCATTCGATCCAGCGGCTGCGCAAGCTCGAGGAGTTGCTCGGCGATTCCGGCGAGGCCATGGCGCTGACGAAGAAGGAGCGCCTCAAGCTGACCCGTGAGCGCGAGAAGCTGGAACGGTCTCTCGGCGGTATCAAGGACATGGGCGGCCAGCCCGACATGCTGTTCGTGATCGATACCAACAAGGAATCGATCGCGATCAAGGAAGCGCGCCGTCTCGGCATCCCGGTCGCCGCGATTGTCGATTCGAACTGTGATCCCGACGGCATCTCTTATCCGGTGCCGGGCAACGACGACGCCGGCCGCGCCATCAATTTCTACTGCGATATGGTCGCACGTGCGGCGATCGACGGTATTTCGCGTGGGCAGGGCGACATGGGCGTCGATGTCGGAGCGTCCGAAGAGCCCGTGATCGAGCCCGCGTTGGCAGAAGCGCCGAAGCCGAAGGACCAGCCCAAGGCGGAAGAGGTGGTCGCAGAGGCGAAGCCGGCCACCGAGGAAACGATCGTCGTGCCGGAAGTGGCTGCGCCGACCTTCGAACTGCTGGCCGCCCCGCGCGGTGCCCCGGACGATCTGAAGAAGATCTCCGGTGTTGGTCCGGTGCTCGAGCAGAAGCTCAACGACATGGGCGTCTTCCACTATTGGCAGATCGTTGCGCTGGGAGAGGACGACATCCAGAAGATCGACGAGGAGCTGACGCTGCACGGCCGTATCACGCGTGACGGCTGGATCGATCAGGCCCGTCGTCTTGCCGAAGGCGAAGCCGAGTAAGACGACTGCGTTGCAGTCATGAAATCACGCGCGCGGTCGGCCCGGCCGGCCGCGTTGACGTCAAAAAGTTCAGGAGGCCAATATGGCTAACATCACCGCGAGCATGGTGAAGGAGCTGCGCGACCAGACCGGCGCCGGCATGATGGATTGCAAGGCGGCTCTGGCCGAGACCGACGGCGACATGGAAGCGGCTGTCGATTGGCTGCGGGCCAAGGGGCTGTCCAAGGCCGCCAAGAAGGCCGGCCGCGTGGCCGCCGAAGGCCTGGTCGCCGTTGCCGGCGACGGCAACAAGGGCGTTGTCGTCGAGGTCAACGCCGAGACCGACTTCGTTGCGCGCAACGATCTGTTCCAGGAGATGGTTCGCAAGATCGCCGATGTCGCGCTGTCGGTCGGCGGCGATTTCGCGGCGCTCTCGCAGGCGACCTTTCCGGGCACCGACAAGACCGTCGCAGACCACGTCCAGGAGATGGTCGGCCAGATCGGCGAGAACATGTCACTGCGCCGTAGTGCCGGTTTCGAAGTGACGCCGGGCGCCGTTGCCTCCTACATCCATTCGGCCACCGGGCCGAGCGTTGGCCGTATCGGCGTGCTGGTCGCGCTCGAGTCCGCCGGCGACAAGGACAAGCTCGCCACGCTAGGCAAGCAGATCGCGATGCATGTCGCGGCAACCAATCCGCTCGCCGTCGACGTCGATGGTGTCGACGCCACGGTGGTCGAGCGCGAGCGTGCGGTCTATCGCGAGCAGGCCAAGGAATCCGGCAAGCCGGACGAGATCGTCGAGAAGATGGTCGAAGGGCGCATCCGCAAGTTCTACGAGGAATCCGTGCTTCTGAAGCAAGCGTTCGTCATCGATCCGGACAACACCGTCGAGAAGGCGGTGAAGACCGCGGAAGCCGATGTCGGCGCGCCGATCAAGGTTGTCGGTTTCGAGCGCTTCGCTCTCGGCGAAGGCATCGAGAAGGAAGAAGCCGATTTCGCCGCCGAGGTTGCCGCGGCAGCACGTGGCTAAAGCGCAGCTCTAAGGCGGTTCGCCTCCCATGCCGGAAGCTCCCAAATTCAAACGCGTCCTGCTCAAGGTCTCGGGCGAGGCCCTGATGGGCGAGGGGGCTTTCGGCATAGACGTGGGCGTCCTTGGGCGGATCGCCGGCGAAGCCGTCGCCGCAGCGCGGGGCGGCACTCAGATCGCGATCGTCGTGGGCGGTGGCAACCTCTTTCGCGGTGTCGCAGGCGCGGCGCGCGGGATGGACCGCGCACGTGCCGATCACATCGGAATGCTCGCCACGGTGATGAATGCGATTGCACTGGCCGGCGCGATCGACGAGGCGGGCGGCAAGGGGCGGGCCCTGTCTGCGATCCCGATGGAGGCGCTATGCGGGACCTACACCCGGGCCCGTGCGCTCGAATGCCTTGATGCGGGCGAGATCGTCATCTGTGCGGCCGGCACCGGGAACCCGTTCTTCACGACGGATTCGGCCGCGGCGTTACGTGCCGCGGAACTGAACTGCGACGCCCTGCTCAAGGGGACGCAGGTCGACGGCATTTATGAAGCGGATCCCCGAACCAATCCGGGGGCGAGGCGTTTTGACACGCTGACATTCGCGGAGGCGCTGAACCGCGACCTGAAGGTTATGGATACCGCCGCATTCGCTCTTGCCCGCGACAACGCGATCCCGATAATCGTATTCGACATTAATGAAACGGGCTCGCTGGACGCGGTGCTTGCGGGTACGGGGCGCGCGACCCTTGTCAGCGGCTGACGTATCATTTCATCATCGGGCAACCCGATATATCCGAACGAATCGGCCCGGTTGACGGGCGGGAGACGCATCATGGACGGCAGTTTCGATCTTGCGGACCTGAAACGGCGAATGCAGGGCGCGGTCAGCGTTCTCAAGACCGAGTTCTCCGGGCTGCGGACCGGCCGTGCCTCGATCATTATCCTTGAGCCGGTGACGGTCGAGGCCTATGGGTCGCCGATGCCGATCAACCAGGTCGCCACGGTCAGCGTTCCGGAACCGCGCATGATTTCCGTCAACGTGTGGGACAAGACGCTGGTTGGCGCCGTCGACAGGGCGATACGAGAGGCCGATCTCGGGCTAAATCCGGTCATGGACGGGCAGAATCTGCGGATTCCCATTCCGGAGCTGAACGCCGAGCGGCGCCAGGAGATTGTCAAAGTTGCGCACAAATATGCGGAGAACGCCCGTATTGCCGTTCGCCACGTGCGTAGGGACGGAATGGAACATCTCAAGCGTCTGGAGAAAGACCACGAGATGAGCCAGGACGAGCATCGCCAGCATGCCGATTCCGTTCAGAAGCTGACCGATTCGACGATCGCCGAGATTGACGAGACGTTGGCTGCCAAGGAACAGGAAGTCCTGCAAGTCTAAGGTCACTCCGCAATCGTCCAGGGCGGTGCAAGGAATGGAAGCGAAGGCCACTGCAAAGCCCGGCGGCAGCCAGACGTCAGACGTGCCCGAACATGTCGCCATCATAATGGACGGGAACGGGCGCTGGGCGGCGCAGCGAGGGTTGCCGCGCGCGCAGGGGCACAGGGCCGGCGTGGAAGCGCTCCGGCGCACGGTGCGGGCGGCGGGTGAGATCGGTATCCGATACCTCACAATCTACAGTTTCAGTTCGGAGAACTGGTCGCGGCCGCAATCCGAGGTCCTGGACCTGATGGCGCTGCTGCGCCGCTTCATCCGCAAGGACCTGGCCGAGCTCCACCACAACGGGGTCCGGGTGAAGGTGATCGGCCGGCGCGACGATCTGGAATCCGATATCCATGCCCTGCTGATCGAGGCGGAGGACCTGACCCGGGACAACGAAGGCCTTACGCTCGTCGTCGCCTTCAACTACGGCGCCCGTGACGAGATCCTGCGGGCGACGCGCGGAATCGCCGAGGCCGTGGCGTCGGGGACCCTCGACGCGGCCGCGATCGACGAAGCGCAGTTCGAGGCCTTTCTCGATACCGCCGGCGTTCCCGATCCGGATCTGCTTATCCGGACGAGCGGCGAACAGAGGATCAGCAATTTCCTTCTGTGGCAGTGTGCCTATACCGAGTTCGTGTTCCTGCCCCTGTTCTGGCCCGACTTCGGGCGGGACGCCTTGATGTCGGCCATCGAGGAGTACCGCACGCGCGAACGCCGGTTCGGCGGGCTCGTGGCGCACACGGGATCGTAACATGACCCAGCCGTCCGGTTTGTCGGGCCCCCCGCCGAGCGGCCGTGCGGGCGACCTCGGCATGCGCGTCCTGTCGGCGGCCGTGCTTGCGCCCGTCGTCCTCGGGGCGGTCTGGTTCGGCGGCTGGGCGTTCGTGATGCTGGCCGCCCTGGCATCGGCGATCCTGGTATCGGAATGGAGCGGCATCAGCCGCTCGCGTTATGTCGACGCGGCTGCCGTCATCGGCGGGGCTGCGGCCGCGGTCGCGGTGATCGGGTTCGCGAGTGGATTCGTGCTCGCCGCCTTCCTCGTGCTTGGCGCGGGCGCTGGCCTCGCGCAGGCGAAGGCGAGGGGCGACGGTCCGGCTTCGGCTCTGTGGCTCGGCGTGCTTTACGGCGGATTGCCCGGGATCGCGCTGGTCGCGCTACGCTCCGATCCCGATTTTGGCCTTGTTGCCGTCATCTGGCTCTTGGTGCTGGTTTGGGCGACGGATATCGGCGGCTATGTGTTCGGCCGCCTGATTGGTGGTCCAAAGCTCGCCCCGCGCCTGTCGCCGAAGAAGACCTGGGCCGGGTTCATCGGCGGGCTTGCGGCGGCGATTGGCGCGAGCTGGCTGTTCTTTCAGGTTGCGGCATATGGCATTGCCGCGCCGATCTGGCTTGCAGCCCTCCTGTCGATTGCGTCCCAGCTTGGCGATCTCGGGGAATCGGCCTTCAAGAGGCGATACGACGTCAAGGATTCCAGTCGCCTCATTCCCGGGCATGGCGGATTGATGGACCGGATCGACGGCCTCGTCGTGGTGGCCGTCCTCGCGGCGGCGCTCGGAATCCTGCGGTCCGGCCCCGATGCGGCTGGTGCGGGAGTGTTGGTATGGTAGGGTGCGCCGGAAGAGCGATGACAACTTCGAACGCCCCACAACGGATCAGCATACTCGGCGCCACCGGCTCGATCGGGCTCAATACGCTCGATCTGATCGGCCGCGTGCCCGATCGGTATTCCGTCGAGGCGGTGACGGCTAACCGCAACGCGGTCGCGCTCGCGGATCTGGCCAGGAAGCATGGCGCGACGTTCGCCGTGGTCGCCGACCCGGACGCCTACGCGGATCTGAAGGCCGCATTGGCGGGAAGCGGAATCGAAGCCGGAGCAGGGCCGGAGGCGCTGGTCGAGGCGGCGACGCGCCCCGCGGACCGGGTTATGGCCGCGATCGTTGGTGCCGCGGGGCTGGCGCCGACGCTTGCCGCGGTGCGGCGCGGCGCCACGATTCTGCTCGCCAACAAAGAATGCCTCGTGTCGGCGGGGGCGCTTTTCATGAACGCCGCGCGCCAATCCGGCGCGTGTATTCTTCCCGTAGACTCCGAGCACAGCGCGATCTTCCAGGCGCTCGATCCCGCGCAAACGAAGAATATCGAACGGGTGACGCTGACGGCCTCCGGCGGTCCCTTCCGGACATGGCCGGTCGATCGCCTGACGGACGCCCGCCCGGAGGAAGCGGTACGCCATCCGAACTGGTCCATGGGGGCGAAGATTTCGGTCGATTCCGCGACGATGATGAACAAGGGGCTGGAGCTGATCGAGGCCCACCATCTGTTCGATATCGCGCCGGAATGCCTGGACGTCCTCGTCCACCCGGAGAGCATCGTGCACGGTTTCGTCGCCTATCGGGATGGATCGGTGGTCGCGCAGCTTTCGGAACCGGACATGCGTACGCCGATCGCCTATAGTCTGGCCTGGCCGGACCGGATCGAAGCGCCGACGCCGCGCCTCGATCTTGCGGCGTTGGGCAAACTGACCTTTGAAAAGCCCGATCTCGAGCGGTTTCCGGCTCTGAGGCTTGCGATCGGGGCCATGGAATCCGGTGGCGGGGCGGCGACCGTTCTTAACGCTGCCAACGAAATCGCGGTTAATTTATTTCTTCAAAATAGAATTCGCTTTCCCGATATATCCCAGATCGTCGAGGATGTTCTGGAGAAGCAGATACTTGAAGGCGCGGGCGAACCGGCCTCGCTCGAGGATGCGCTTGAAATTGATCGCTGGGCGCGCGATGTCGCGCATGCCGTAATCCCCGAGCGGCTCGACCGGGCGGTTTGACGAAGCCGGCGGAAGGAATTCTGATGGGTTTTCTCGATACTTTGGGAGCGTTCGGCGGCGGCGCCATTTCCTATGTGCTGCCGTTCCTGTTCGTTCTTACGATCGTCGTGTTCTTCCACGAACTCGGCCATTTTCTCGTGGCGCGCTGGTGTGGCGTAAAGATCGAGACGTTCTCGATCGGATTCGGACTCGAAATCGGCGGATTCTACGACAAGCACGGAACGCGCTGGCGGCTGTCATGGATCCCGCTCGGTGGATATGTGAAGTTCTACGGCGACGATTCCGTCGCGAGCTCCGCCGATCCCGAGGCGCTTGCCGCTATGACAGAAGAGGAGCGGCGCGGCAGCTTCCACTTCAAGTCGATCGGACAGCGGGCGGCGATCGTCGCGGCGGGGCCGTTCGCCAACTTCATCCTCGCAATCGTTATCTTTGCCACGGTCTTTGCGACCGTCGGCAAGTTCGTGACGCCGCCGCAGGTCGATGCCATTGCCCCGGATTCCGCGGCCGCAACGGCGGGTTTCGAACCTGGCGATACGATTATCTCGATATCGGGCGAGCCGATCGAGAGCTTCTCGGACATGCAGCGCATCGTCAGCGTCAGCGCAGATGTTCCGCTCGAATTCGAGGTGGATCGCGGCGGCGAGAGGGTGACCCTGACGGCAACGCCCGATTTGCGTGAGGTCGAGGACCGGTTCGGCAACAAGCACCGGATCGGGCTGCTTGGAATTCAGCGCAGCGCTCAACCCGACGAGATTATGCAGGTGCGGTATTCCGTGCCGGGCGCCATCTGGGAAGGCACCAAGGAGACCTGGTTCGTCATTGAACGGACCGTAAACTATTTGGTCGGCATCATAGTGGGCCGCGAGTCCGCGGACCAGCTTAGCGGTCCGATCCGGATCGCGGAAATGTCCGGCGAGGTCGCCAAACTTGGCTTTCTTGCACTTATGAACCTCACGGCGGTTTTATCCATTTCAATCGGCTTCCTGAATCTGATACCGATACCAATGCTCGACGGGGGACATCTGCTTTTTTACGGCATAGAGGCCGTGCGTGGGCGTCCTTTGTCGGAGCGGGCGATCGATATCGGGTTCCGGCTCGGATTGGCTATGGTGCTAATGCTAATGCTGTTCGCGACGTGGAACGATATCGTCAATATCGCCGGTCGTTTGTAGGCAGTCGTTGCCCCCGTGCAACGCTTTGAACAGGAGTCGGTGGGGCGGCTGAATGCCTGTTTTCATATCAGTTAAAAGCCGTTACAAACGCGACGGGATGGGCGGATTCGCTCAGCGCCCCGCTGGTAGTGTGCGTGGAAAGCGCGCAGAACAAGAAGGTCAGAGGGATCTAAGGATCGACAACCCGATGAATTCAATTGTGCGGTTTCTAAAGCGTGGTGCTGGCCTGGTTGTCGTGTCGGTGGCCCTGATGTCGGCCCCGCAAGGGGGTGAATGGTTCGGTGTCGCGTCGGCTCAGGCGCAGACTGTCCGGACGATCGAGGTCGAAGGCAATCGCCGCGTCGATGCCGAGACGATCAAGTCCTATGTTTCGATACAGCCGGGGCAGTCCTACAGCGCCTATGGCGCGGACGACTCGCTGAAGACCCTGTTCGCCACGGGGCTGTTCGCCGACGTGAGCCTGACCATGCGCGGCAGCACGCTCGTGGTGAAGGTTGTCGAGAACCCGATCGTCAATATCGTGTCGTTCGAGGGCAACAAGAAGGTCAAGGACGAGGTTCTGCTCTCGGAGATCGAGTCGCAGCCGCGGTCCGTTCTGACCCGCGCGAAGATCGAGGGCGACACGCAGCGGATCCTGGAGATCTATCGTCGCTCCGGCCGTTTCGGTGCGCAGGTCGTGCCGAAAGTGATTGATTTGCCGGACAACCGCGCGAATCTGGTTTTCGAGATCGATGAAGGCGACAAGACCAGTGTCGTCGGGATCAATTTCATCGGCAATCGCGCCTACGGCGACGACACGCTGCGCGACGTTATGACAACGACGCAGCGCAACTGGCTTAGCTGGCTGAAGGCGACGGACGTTTACGATCCGGAGCGTCTGCAGGCGGATCAGGAGCTGCTTCGCCGCTTCTATCTCAAGCACGGGTATGCCGATTTCCGCGTCATTTCGGCGGTCGCCGAGCTCGATCGCGAGCGCAACGCCTTTTACATCACCGTCACGGTCGACGAGGGGGACAAGTACGATTTCGGCGTCGTAGACGTTCAGGCCTATGTGCGTGACGTCGATCCGGAATCGCTGCGCGGCATCATCAAGACGCGCGCCGGGGACACCTACAACGCCGATCTCGTCGAGAGCACGCTCGAGGACATGACGCTTGAGCTCGCCAACTCCGGCTATGCGTTCGCCCAGGTGCGTCCGCGCGGCGACCGGGATTACGAGAACAAGACGATCAACCTCACCTATGTCGTCGAGGAAGGGCCGCGCGTCTACATCGAGCGCATCAACATCCGCGGCAATACGCGGACTCTCGACCGGGTGATCCGTCGCGAGTTCGATTTCGCCGAGGGCGATGCCTTCAATGCCGTGATGATCGATCGGGCCAAGCGTCGGCTTGAGGATCTGCGGTACTTCAAGTCGGTCAACATCAGCCGGGCCCAGGGCTCCGCGCCGGATCGCATCGTGGTCAATGTCGACGTGGTCGAGCAGCCGACGGGTGAGATCTCTGTCGGTGGCGGCTACTCCACGCGCGACGGTTTCGTTGCGGACCTGTCCATCACCGAGCGCAACCTGCTCGGCCGCGGTCAGATCCTGACGATCGGTGGCTCGATTGGCGAGCGCAAGCAGGCCTTCGATTTCAGCTTTACCGAGCCGTTCTTCCTGGGGCGGCGTCTGGCGGCAGGTATCGACGTCTTCTATCGCGACCTCGATTACACCGACACGTCGTCCTATAAGGCCATGGCAGCCGGTGGCGGCGCCCGTCTCGGCTTCCAGCTGAACCAGGAGACGTCGTTCCAGGGCCGTTACCGGATCTATCAGTCGGATATCCAGACGAACTCCTATCTGATGGACGGCTGCGGGCCGAATACGGCCGCCTCGCTCGCCATGCAGACCTGCGGCGTTCCCGCGCGTGCCACTCCGGGCGGCCCGATCTACCGGTTCCCGAACGGCGGCGACACGAACGGCGACGGCATCGCGGATGTCTTCGCGCCGGAAGCCTCGATCGCGATCAACGCGGCGCAGGGCAAGCGGCTCTACTCCGTCTTCGGTTACGACCTGGTCTATTCGACGCTCGACAGCTTCACACGTCCGCATGACGGCCTGTACCTGCGGTTCTCGCAGGATCTGGCTGGCGCAGGCGGCGATGCGAAGTACCTGCGTTCGGACGCCGAGGCGCGCTACTACAAGGAGATGGCGCCGGAGGTCGTGGGCCTCGTCAAGTTGACGGGCGGTGTCATGAACGGCTGGGGTGGGTACGACATCCCCGTCACCGACACCTATTTCAAGGGCGGTGAGACGATCCGCGGCTTCGATACCTCGGGTTACGGTCCGCGCGACCTGACCCCGGGCGGCCAGCGCGACGCGCTCGGCGGCAAGGTGTACGCCGCGGCGACGGCCGAGGTTCAGTTCCCGATTCCGTTCGTTCCGGACGAGTTCGGTTTCCGTGGCGCGTTCTTCGCCGATGCGGGCATCCTGTTCGATGTCGGCGACACCGGGCCGCTGATGATCACCCAGCCGGGTGGCCGGCAGCTGACCCTGACGCTAGCGGAATGTTCCTCGGTGAACCCGGGCGGCTGGACGGGCGTGGTGCCGGGTGGGGCCAATGGCTGCTATGTCGACGACACGGAGCCGCGCGCTTCGGTTGGCTTCAGCCTGCTGTGGGACTCGCCGTTCGGTCCGCTGCGCGCGGATCTGGGCTACGCCGTGTTGAAGGAAGACTACGACAACACGCAGATCTTCCGCTTCGGCGCGGGCAAGCAGTTCTGACGGTTGGGGCCGGCGTCATGCCGGCCTCTCCATTTTCACCCGGTCCGATGGATTTGCTGCAATCTCCGGTGACCGGTCTGATCCGGCAACGGGCCGCGGGGCCAGACATGTCTTTGCGATCCGGCTGGAAAGCCCCTGCTTTCTGGTCTGTATAAAGTATGCCCGGGTTGGGGTAGTTTCCCGAAATGGATGATGTTCGTTTCTTCGAGCGGGCCGGCCCGTTTTCGCTGAGTGAGATCGCAGGCTGGATCGATGGTCAGATCGAGGCCGGCGACGGGGACCGTGTCGTCGAGGACGTCGCGACACTGCAACTCGCCGGGCCGACGCAGATCTCCTTTTTCGACAACCCGAAATACGCGGCCGATCTGGCGGCGACCGGCGCGCGCGCCTGTGTCGTGGCCCGGCGCAGCGCCGAGCAGGTGCCTGCGGGCTGCGCTGCCTTGGTGGTCACGAACCCTTCGGTGGCATTCAACGAGATCGTTCGGCGCTTCTATCCGGATGCGGCGCGCCCGGCGCGGGTCTGGGACGATGCACCGGCGGGCGACAGTGTCCATCCGACCGCGATCGTGGACGTGGGGGCCGTCGTAGAACCCGGCGCGATCGTCGGTGCAGAGGCGCGGATCGGCCGCGGGACGCGCGTGCTCGCGGGTAGCGTCATCGGCAGACGGGTGCAGATCGGGCGGGATTGCTCGATCGGACCGGCCGCGACCGTGCTTCATGCGCTGGTTGGGGACCGGGTCATCTTTCACCCGGGCGTGCGGATCGGTCAGGACGGTTTCGGATTCGCGATGAGCGCCAAGGGGCACGCGAAAATTCCCCAGATCGGCCGCGTCATCATTCAGGACGATGTGGAGGTCGGAGCCAATACGACGATCGACCGGGGCGCCCTGCGCGACACCGTGATCGGCGAGGGGACCAAGATCGACAACATGGTCCAGATAGGCCATAACGTTGTCATCGGTCGGCACTGCGTCATCGTTTCCCAGGTCGGAATCGCCGGAAGCGCCACCTTGGGTGATTTCGTTGCGATTGGCGGGCAGGCCGGAGTCATGAATCACGTCACGATCGGCGATGGCGCGCAGGTAGCGACGCTCAGCGCCGTAAAGGAGGATCTGGCGCCGGGGGGCCGTTACGGCGGGGTTCCCGCCAGACCGGCGCGCGTATGGCTGAAAGAGGTTGCGGCGCTTCAAAAGCTCGCTCACGACTATATCGCGGAGCGACGGCCGCAGGAGAAGGCAGACGGAAATGGACATGAGCGCGAGCATGACTGACCAGCAAACGCTCGAGTCGCTTGATATCTTGCGGCTTCTGGAGCTATTGCCGCATCGCTATCCTTTCTTGATGGTAGACCGGATCGTCGACATCGACAGTGACGAATCCTGTGTCGGCATCAAGAACGTGACCATCAATGAGCCGCATTTCACCGGTCATTTCCCGGATCGGCCGGTGATGCCGGGAATCTTGCTCGTCGAGGGAATGGCGCAGACGGCCGGTGCTGTGTGTATTTTACGGTACGCGTCGGGGCAGCCGAAGCTCGTCTATTTCATGACCATCGACAAGTGCAAGTTCCGAAAGCCCGTCGTTCCCGGTGATGTCGTCCATTACCATGTTCGCAAGATCCGCAATCGCCGCACGATCTGGAAGTATGCGGCCGAAGCCCGCGTCGATGGTGCGTTGGTCGCGGAAGCTGAAATCAGTGCGATGATCGCGGATAAATAAAGCATATTCCATGGCAGATGTTCACGCGACGGCTATCGTCGGCAAAGGGGCCCGCCTCGGCGAAAGGGTCAAGATTGGTCCATACTGCATCGTCGGCGACGATGTGGAACTCGGAGATGACGTGGAGCTGGTCGGGCACGTGGTGCTCGACGGGCATACGAACATCGGCGCGCGCACCAGCATTTATCCATATTCGTCCCTCGGCCAACCGCCCCAGCACCTGAAATATGCGGGGGAGCCGAGCCGTCTGCTCATCGGCACCGATTGCGTCATTCGCGAGCAGGTGACCATGAACCCGGGCACCGCGTTCGGTGGCATGGAGACCTCGGTCGGCGACAACTGCTATTTCATGGTGGGATCGCATGTCGCGCACGACTGCAAGGTCGGCAACAATGTGCTCTTCATCAACAACGCGACTTTGGCCGGCCATTGCCAGGTGCAGGATCACGCCATCCTCGGCGGTCTCGCGGCCGTCCATCAATGGGTGCGGATCGGTGAGTATGCCTTCGTCGGCGGCTTGAGCGGCGTCGAGAACGACGTCATCCCGTACGGATCGGTTCTCGGAAACCGGGCCCATCTGGGAGGGCTCAATATCGTGGGCCTCAAGCGGCATGGCTTCGATCGCGAACAGATCCACACGATGCGCCAGGCCTATCGGTTGCTGTTTTCGAACGAAGGCACGCTGATGGAACGGGTGGAAGACGTCGCCCAGCTGTTCCCCGAACATCCGTTGGTCACAAAGGTGGTCGATTTCATCCGGGCCGATTCCGATCGGGCCTTGTGCACCCCGCGTAGCGGACGCGGAGGGTGACGGGATGTCTGCGGATCCGGCGAGCCGGGAGGAGGCAAGCCTGGGACCGCTGGCCATAATCGCTGGCGCCGGGGATTTGCCGCGCCTCGTCGCGGAAGAGGTCCGGAACACCGGGCGCTCCCTGTTCGTCATCGCAGTGGACGGTGAGGCGGACGCGGATTTCTCCGCCTTTCCGACGGCGCGGCTTCCGATCGGCGCCGCCGGGCGCCTCAAGGCGCTGCTTGTCGAGCGCAATTGCCGCGACGTCCTGATGGCGGGCAGTTTCCGAAGGCCCCGCTTTTCCGACATCGAATGGGACATGAGCGCCGTCAAGGCGGCGCTGCTGCCGGCCATCATGCGCCTCAAGCGCGGCGGCGACGACAAGGTGGTCAACGGTGTCGTCCAGATATTCGAAAGCGAGGGCTTCCGGATCGTCGGCCCGGCCGACGTCGTGCCGCGTCTGGTCGCGCCGACCGGAACGCTGGGACGCGTCAAGCCCGGGCGAAAGGCCCGCGCCGACATCGATTACGGCTTCCAGGCAATTCGCCAGATGGGGCCACTCGATATCGGTCAGGCGGTCATCGTGCTCGACGGGCGCGTGATCGCGGTGGAGGCTGCGGAGGGCACCAATGCGATGGTGGCCCGCTGCTCCGACCTGCGCCGAGAGGGGCGGATATCGGTGCCGCCGCCGTCGGGCGTCCTGATCAAGTCGGCGAAGCCCGGCCAGGAACTTCGGCTCGACATGCCGGTCGCCGGTGTGGAAACGATACGCGTGGCCAAGGATGCGGGCCTCGAGGGGATCGCCGTCGAGGCGGGAAGGGTGCTGGTGCCGCGCATCGACGACGTGCGCCGCGCGGCCGACGAAGCCGGTCTGTTCTTCGTCGGGATCGACACCGGTAGCGGATCAAGCCGCCGGCCATGAGCGATCAGGTTCCGGAGCGATCGCAGTCGCGTCCGCTTCGCATCGCGATGATCGCGGGGGAATCCTCGGGCGATCATCTCGGTGCCGGCCTCATGGAAGCCATGCAGGCCGATGCGGATCGGACGATATCCTTCGCCGGAGTCGGCGGCCCGGAGATGGAACGCGCGGGCCTGACGAGCGTATTTCCACTGTCCGAGATCGCCGTCATGGGGCCGTTCGCGATCCTTGCTCGGCTGCCGGGCCTCATTCGACGCGTACATGAAGCCGTCGATCACGTCGTTGCCTTCGAGCCGGACATCCTGATCATCGTCGACAGTCCGGAATTCACCCATCAGGTCGCCAAACGCGTGCGCCGGCGGTTGCCAAGGCTTCCGATCGTCGACTACGTCTCCCCGACCGTCTGGGCCTGGCGGCCCTGGCGGGCGCGGAAGATGCGCGCCTATATCGACCGGGTTCTCGCGGTCTTCCCGTTCGAACCGGCCGTACACCGGCGTCTCGGGGGTCCCGACTGCGTCTATGTCGGGCATCCGGCGGTCGAGCGGCTGGCGCTGATGCCGGGCAGGGCGGCACAGGCGGGTGGCAAGCCGACCTTACTGGTGCTGCCCGGCAGCCGCATCACTGAAGTCGAGCGGCTCATGCCGGTCTTCCGCGACACGCTAAAGGCGTTGCGCGACAAGGGCAGGGACTTCGATCCGGTCCTCCCCGCGGTCGCGCATCTGGCCGATCGGCTCAGCCAGGAGGTTGCGGACTGGCCGGTCAGACCGCGTGTCGTTTCGGGCGAATTCGAGAAATGGAACGCATTCTCCGCCGGCCGGGTCGCGCTGGCGGCGTCCGGGACGGTCACGCTCGAGCTGGCGCTTGCCGGCGTGCCGATGGTCGTCACCTACCGGCTCGATCCGCTGACCGCGGCGCTGCGCTGGATGGTGCGCACCCATTCGGTGGTGATGGCCAACCTGGTGATCGGCGAGAACGCGTTTCCGGAGTACATCCATAAGGGATGCGATCCGCAGACGCTGTCGGACGCGGTCGATCCACTGTTCGACGACGGTCCGGAGCGGCGTAGGCAACTGGCCGCAATCGACAAGGTCCGGGACGCGACGCTGATCGACGGCGACAACCCGAGCCGGAAGGCGGCCGCCGTCGTCCTGGATGTCCTTGAAAAAAATGGCCGGGGCGCACTGGCGCCCCGGCCATAGAAATCTGAATTCGGAGATGATGCGCTATTTGCGCATCGATACCGGAACGTAGTCGCGCCGCGTGGCGCCGGTGTAGAGCTGGCGCGGACGGCCGATCTTCTGCTTCGGATCCTCGATCATCTCCTTCCACTGGGCGATCCAGCCGACCGTGCGGGCGACCGAGAACAGCACCGTGAACATGGAGGTCGGGAAGCCCAGCGCCTTCAGCGTGATGCCGGAATAGAAGTCGATGTTGGGATACAGCTTCTTCTCGACGAAGTACTCGTCCTGCAGGGCGATGCGCTCGAGTTCCAGGGCCACGTCGAGTAGCGGATCGTCCTTGATGCCGACCTCGGCCAGCACTTCGTGGCAGGTCTTCTGCATGATCTTGGCGCGCGGGTCATAGTTCTTGTAGACCCGGTGCCCGAAGCCCATCAGGCGGAACGGGTCGTTCTTGTCCTTGGCGCGGGCGACGAATTCCGGAATGCGGTCGACCGACCCGATCTCCGAAAGCATGTTCAGGGCCGCCTCGTTGGCGCCGCCGTGCGCGGGGCCCCACAGGCAGGCGATGCCGGCGGCGATGCAGGCGAACGGGTTTGCACCCGAGGAGCCGGCGAGCCGGACCGTCGAGGTCGAGGCGTTCTGCTCATGGTCGGCGTGCAGGATGAAGATGCGGTCCATGGCGCGGGCGAGCACCGGATTGACCTTGTATTCCTCGCACGGCACCGAGAAGCACATGTGCATGAAGTTCGAGGAGTAATCGAGCTCGTTGCGCGGATACATGAACGGCTGGCCGACATGATACTTGAAGGCCATCGCCGCGATCGTGGGCATCTTCGCGATCATTCGGACGCTGGCGACCATGCGCTGATACGGGTCCGAGATGTCGGTGGAGTCGTGATAGAACGCCGACAGGGCGCCGACCACGCCAACCATCACCGCCATCGGATGGGCGTCGCGGCGGAAGCCGGAGAAGAAGCGCATCATCTGCTCATGCAGCATGGTGTGCCGCGTCACGCGGAAATCGAAATCGGCCTTTTGGCCCTGTGTCGGCAGTTCGCCGTAGAGCAGCAGATAGCAGGTCTCGAGGAAGTCGCCGTGCTCGGCCAACTGGTCGATCGGGTAGCCGCGATAGAGCAGCACGCCTTCGTCACCATCGATATAGGTGATCTTCGACTCACAGCTCGCCGTCGACGTGAAGCCCGGGTCGTAGGTGAAAGCGTGGGCGTCGGCGTAGAGTCGCGAGATATCCACGACATCCGGTCCGATCGTGCCCGGATAGACCGGAAACTGATGCTCGGCGTCGCCGAGCTTGAGCGTCGCAGTGTTGGCGGCGGTGACGTTCTTGTCATTCATGGGCAGGTGGCTCCTGTCCTGGTGGCGGGCACCCGCACAGCCCAGGTTCGGCTCGTCGGGATACGGATTCGCTCCCACGGTCGGCTGGAGTGCGGTTCGGTAGGAATATGACTGTCTCGGTACCCGATTTGAGCGGGATCGGCAAGCTCCGGGCGTTGGCAGGATCGTCGATACATAGGGCGGGACCGGTACGGTCAAGCGGTCTGATCGGCAATGCGGGCAAGGCTTTCCTCGCGGCCGAGCACCGCCAGAACGTCAAATATACCGGGCGATGTCGCCCGGCCCGTCAACGCGGCACGGAGCGGCTGGGCGACCGTGCCGAGCTTGCGGCCGGAGGTCTCCGCAAAAGCCTTCACCGCCGCTTCGAGGCTCGCCGCGTCCCACTGTGGGGCGGCTTCAAGGACAGGCAGGACTGCGCTCAGGGTCTCTCGTGCGCCGTCGTCGAGTATCTTGGCGGCCTTCTGGTCCAGAGACAATGGGCGGTCCTCGACAAGAAATTTCGTGCTTTCAAGGAGTTCTGCGAGATTCTTCGCGCGTTCCTTCAGGCCCGGCATCGCCTGTCGGATTCGGTCCGACTTTACCGCGTCGAGCCGGGATTCGTACGCCGGCCCCTCGGGCAGATAGGGCAGGTTCTCCATCAGCGCGTCATACAGCTCCGCATCGGGCGTCTGCCGCATGTAGATGCCGTTCAGATTCTCCAGCTTGGCGAAATCGAAGCGGGCGGCAGACTTGCCGATGGCGTCGAGATCGAACCATTCGAGCATCTGTTCGCTCGACATCACCTCGTCGTCGCCATGGCTCCAGCCCAGGCGAACCAGATAGTTGCGCATCGCCTGCGGCAGATAGCCCATGGCGCGGTAGGCATCGACGCCGAGCGCACCGTGGCGCTTCGACAGCTTCGCGCCGTCCGGCCCGTGAATCAGAGGGATATGCGCCATCTCCGGCACGGCCCAACCGAGTGCCTGATAGATCTGTGTCTGGCGGGCGGCGTTGGTCAGGTGATCGTCGCCGCGGATGACGTGGGTGACGCCCGTGTCGTGGTCGTCGACGACGACGGCGAGCATATAGGTTGGGTTGCCGTCGGACCGCAGCAGAATCAGGTCGTCCAGATCCTTGTTCTGCCACACGACGCGCCCCTGGACGTGGTCGTCGACCACGGTCTCGCCCTCCGTCGGCGCCTTGAGGCGGATCGCCGGCTTGACGCCCTGGGGCGCCTCCGAGGGATCGCGGTCGCGCCAGCGGCCGTCGTAGCGTGGCGGGCGGCCCTCTGCGCGCGCCGTCTCGCGCATCTCGGCGAGTTCCTCGGGTGTCGCGTAGCACCGGTAGGCCTTGCCCCGGGCCAACAGGTCCTCGACCACCTCGCGATGCCGCTCGGCGCGGGCGTATTGCGAGATCGCCTCGCCATCCCAATCCAGGCCCAGCCACTTCAGGCCGTCGACGATCGCGGCGATCGCCTCGTCGGTCGAGCGCGCGCGATCGGTATCCTCGATCCTCAGCAGCATCTTGCCGCCGCGTCCGCGGGCATAGAGCCAGTTGAACAGGGCGGTGCGTGCGCCGCCGATATGCAGGAAGCCGGTCGGCGAGGGGGCGAAGCGGGTGACGATCTCAGGTTTGGACATGACAGGTGGCGGCCGGTTTCTCGTGCGGTCTAGTATGGATGGTGCGGTGTAGGCTGGGCGTTGTGTAGCACGGCGGCCGGCGCAGATAGAAGCGGTGTGGGCAACGGTCGCGCCCAAACCTTCGGCGCGGCCCCAGGGGGACTGCGGTGTCCGACGACGCGTCCTTGATCGGCAGATCGCGCTCCGCGGCGGCGCGGCGATGGCCGGCGTTGCCGGCGCCGCTGCTCGGCCTGTCGAGCCGCCTGTCGCGCCGCGTTTCGGTCCGAAGGATCGCCGACAGCGAGCGCGAGCGATTGTTCCTCTGGGGTCCCGTCGCTTTCGGCGCCGGCATCGCGGCCTATTTCGCGCTGCCGCGGGAACCTGTGCTCGCGGCGGTGCTGGTCCTGTGCGTCGTCACCGGGATCGTCGCTGTCCGCTGCGGCCCGGGCCGGCTCGGGGGCATCGCGTTCATCGGCCTGTTCCTGGCGTCGCTGGGCATGTTGGACGCGGGGCTTCGCAGCCGCTGGGTCGCCGCGCCGGTCGTGTCCGAGACCGGATATCCGGTTCCGGTGACCGGGCGGATCATCGGGGTCGACCTCAGGGAGGACGGCGCGGCACGGCTCACGGTGGCGCCGGAGCGGATCGGCCGCGATGCCGCTGCGGAGCTGCCGACCCTGCTGTCGCTGTGGATGCGCGGCAGCTGGTCGGTGCCGACGCCAGGACAGGCGGTGCGATTTGACGCGATGCTGTTGCCGCCGCCGGACGCCGCGGTGCCGGGCGGCTTCGATTACGCCCGGCGGGCCTGGTTCGCCGGCATCGGCGGCGTCGGGTTCCTGACCAGCGCGCCGAAACCGGTCCAGACCGCGCGGGATGTCGGACTGCCAGTGCGGCTCGGGACCGCGATCGAGCGGACGCGCCTTTACATCGCGGCGCGAATCCGGCAGTCGCTGCCCGGCTCCGTCGGCGCGATCGCGGCCGCGCTCGTGACGGGCGAGCGTGGCGCTATACCGGACGCCGACGAGGACGCGCTGCGCGCCTCCGGCCTGGCGCACATCCTGGCGATCTCGGGCCTGCACATGATGCTCGTCGTCGGCACGCTGTTCTGGTTCACCCGTGCCTGTCTGGCGCTATCGCCTAGTCTCGCGTTGACCCGGCCGATCAAGAAGTGGGCGGCGGCGATCGCCCTGATCGGCGGGCTCGGCTACCTGGTGCTCTCGGGCGCCTCGATCGCGACGCAGCGCGCCTTCATCATGGCGGCGATCATGCTGGTTGCCGTGCTGCTCGACCGGCCGGCGATCACCCTGCGCAACGTCGCGATCGCCGCATCGATCGTGCTCGTGCTGACGCCCGAAGCCTTGGTGACGGCGAGCTTCCAGATGTCGTTCGCCGCGACCGTCGCCCTGGTCTCGGCCTACGAGGCGTTGCGGTGGTGGTCGCTTTCGCGGAGTGAAAGCGCGATGGCGCCGCCGGTCCGCTTTCTCGTCCGGGCGGTGCTCGGGCTCGTGTTCACCGCGCTGATAGCCGGGCTGGCGACGGGGCCGTTCGCCGCCTATCACTTCAACCGCGTGGCGGTCTACGGGTTGATCGCCAATGTCGCCGCGATGCCGCTCGTCAGCGTGCTGGTCATGCCGTCCGCGCTTGCCGCGGTGCTGCTCATGCCCTTCGGCCTGGAAGGCCTCGCGCTTGTCCCGATGGGGCTGGGGATCGAGGGCGTTCTCGCCGTGGCGAGGGCGGTCGCCGGCTGGGAGGGGGCGGTGCGCATGGTCTCGCAGGTGCCCGTGGCCGCGTTGCTCCTGACGATTTCCGGCGGGCTCTGGCTGTTGCTTTGG
The DNA here is from genome assembly GCF_025397915.1 of Microbaculum marinisediminis. Lineage (NCBI taxonomy): Bacteria > Pseudomonadati > Pseudomonadota > Alphaproteobacteria > Hyphomicrobiales > Tepidamorphaceae > Microbaculum > Microbaculum marinisediminis. The sequence goes on along the minus strand of NZ_JALIDZ010000012.1, from coordinate 23,046 downwards.
CGCACGGGCGTGCGCCTCCTGGGGGTGCCGTTCATTGCGGCCGGCGTCGTCTTGAGTGCGGTCTCCGACCCGCCGGACCTCTTCGTCGCGCGGGACCTACGGATGGCGGCGCTGAGAATGCAGGACGGCGCGCTGGCGTTCCTGCCAAAGCCCGGATCGGACTACGAGGTGGAGGTTTGGCTGCGCAGCGCCGGACTCGTGCCCGAGGGGACCCCGCGACGACGGGCGGCCTGCGATACGTGGGCCTGCGTCGCCGACAATGGTCGTCTGCGTGTTTCCTACGTGAGCGATCCGGTGGCGTTCGCGGAGGATTGCGCCTGGGCGGACGTCGTCGTCACACCGATCTCGCCGCCTCAGTGGTGCAGGGACGACGCCATCGTGATCGGTCCGCAGGATGCCGCGCGGTCCGGCGCGATCACGCTCACGAAGACGGCCAACGGCATTGCCATCGAGACGGCGGCGGACCGGTCCGGCGATCGTCCCTGGACGCGCCGGGGACCCTAAGCCCCCGAGCTGCTGAGCCCGGCAGGCGTCGTCAGTACTGGCGGATGAGGCCGACCAGCCGGCCCTGAATGGCAACCCGATCCGGACCGAAGATCCGTGTCTCGTAGGCCGGGTTGGCCGCTTCCAGGGCGATCGACGCGCCCTTGCGGCGCAGGCGCTTCAACGTCGCTTCCTCGTCGTCGATCAGCGCCACCACGATGTCGCCGGTGTCGGCGGCATCCGTCTTGCGGATCAGGACCGTGTCGCCGTCGAGGATGCCAGCGTCGACCATCGAGTCGCCGCGCACCTCCAGGGCGAAATGTTCGCCCTTCGACAGAAGCTCGACCGGCACCTGGATCGAATGGCTGTGGTTCTGGATCGCCGAGATCGGCGTGCCCGCGGCGATGCGGCCCATGACCGGGACGGCCACCGCGTTCGAGTTGGCGGCCTCGGTCTCTACCGGCTCCGGCGGGGGTGGCGGCGGTGTCTTGCCGAGACTTCCCTCGATGACGCTCGGCGCGAATCCGCGGCCGCGCGCGGCTAGCCCCGGCGCCACCGACTCGGGCAGCCGGACGATTTCGAGCGCGCGGGCGCGATGCGGCAGGCGTCGGATGAAGCCGCGCTCCTCGAGCGCCGTGATCAGTCGATGGATGCCCGACTTCGAGCGCAAGTCCAGCGCTTCCTTCATCTCATCGAAGGACGGGGGCACGCCCGATTCCTTGAGACGTTCATGGATGAACATCAGCAATTCATGCTGTTTCCGCGTGAGCATTGCGCGCTCCCGTTGCCGCTTCCGCCCGTCTTTGGGCGCCGGATTGTGTACAAATCAAGAACAAACATACATGTTCTTGTTGTGTTCGGCAATGGCAAATATCGCATGGACGCAGTGTGGGCACGGGGGCGCGCTGCTCCGGGATCGTGCGGGTCGGCGAGGGGCCACCATCCGGCCTGGCGGGTCGCGGCACGCGGTCGTTCATCGCGATTGTAAGCCTCGACCGATCCGGCTAGGGATACCGGCGAACCGGTCGGATGACCATACCCACCAGCCGCCAGATCACGTCGGTCGAGCTTATGTCGCCGCGGGCAGTCGCAAAGAAATATCATGAAAGGGCATTGGGGATGGTCATCCCGCGTGCATTCGGATCAAAGTCCAAACGGAAACCGAATAAGAGCAAGAAGTCGCTCATTCTCGAGGACTATGTTCTCCTCCATATCGGCAAGACGGGTGGAACGTCGATCGGCCGGTTCCTGAGGAAGTTCCGGAAGGACGGGCAGGACATCAAGATCAAGAAAGTCGGCCATCGGATCACGCTGCAGCGGGTTCTCGAAGAATCGCCGTCCTGCAAGGTCGGATTCGTCATTCGCGAGCCGTCGACCCGTTTCGTGTCCGGTTTCAACAGTCGCCTTCGCAGCGGCCGGCCGGCGCATCACCACACCTGGAGCACGGACGAGGCCGTCGCCTTCTCCTACTTCCCCACCGCCAACGATCTCGCCGAGGCGCTCGTCACCGACGACGAACGGATGCGTTCGGCCGCGGAATTCGCCATGCAGGCTATCGGGCATCTGCGGCGCGGCTATGCGTTCCATCTCGGCGGCGTTGCCCCGTTGAAGGAGGCAGCCGACAGGATCTACTGCGTCGCCGAGCTGGAGCACCTGAACGACGACGTCTTCCGTCTGCTTGAGCCCGCCGGCTTGTCGCGCGAGCAGATCGCCGAGGCCTTTCAGACCGAGCATCAGGCGCCTTCGAAAGGACCGGCCCTTTCGGAAAAGGCCATCGACAACCTGAAGACGTTCTGGCGCCAGGAATACCGGATTTACGACTATTGCCGGAAGCATCTCGTCCGGCGCTGATGCGCCGCGCGAGGGCCGCCCTCAGAAATCCATCAGGAGCGCGCGGCAGGTCTCGCCCGCCGTCGCGGCCGGGGCGAAAGGCGGGCGGATGATCAGCGCATCGGCCCTGGCCAGCGTGGCCAGCATGGAGCTGTCCTGCCGGCCGAAGGGGGTGACGACGAGGGTGCCGTCGGGATCGATGCTGGACATCGCGCGCAGATAGTCCTGGCGCTGATCGTTTTCGCCGAGATCGGCCCCGAGGCGCGCGTTGGTCTCGCCGGACTGGGTTTCCCTGAGACCGCACAGCGCGTGGATCAGCGGCACGAGGAACAGCCGTGCGGTGATCATCGCCGAGACCGGATTGCCGGGCAGTCCGAGGAAGCGGCTCGCGCCGAACATGCCGAACATCAGCGGCTTGCCGGGCCGCATGGCGATCTTCCAGAAATCGAGCGACAGGCCTTCGGCGACCAGAACGTCCTGGACGATGTCATGCTCGCCGACGGATGCGCCGCCGAGGGTCACCAGAACATCGGCCCCGGACTTCCGTGCCTTAGCGACGGCACCGGCGAGGGATTCACGGTCGTCCGCGGCGATGCCGAGATCGACGGGAATGCCGCCGGCCCGCCGGACGATGGCCGCAAGCCCGAAGCCGTTGGACGCGATGATCTTTTCCGGTCCGGGATCGGAGCCGGGTAGGGCGAGCTCGTCGCCGGTCGACAGGATTGCGACTTTCGGCCGGCCATGAACGGACAGGTCGGCATGGTTCATCGCGGCGGCGAGGGCGATGGCGCGCGGGTCGGCGCGGCGGCCGGCGCTGAGCAGTACGTCGCCTTCGGCAAAGTCGAGCCCGCGCTTGCGCACGAACCGGCCGATGCCGGAGGATTCAAGAACGGTGACCTCGTCGCCGGCGCGCTCGGTATCTTCCTGGATGACGATCGCGTTGGCGCCATCGGGCAGGGGGGCTCCCGTAAAGATCCGCACGGCCTCGCCCGCCCCGACTGTTCCCTCGAAGGGATGGCCGGCAGGGGCCGCACCGATTACGCGCAGTGTTGTGGGCACGGTCGCGACGTCGGCGGCGCGCACCGCATAGCCGTCCATCGCCGAGGTGTCCCATGGCGGCTGCGTGCGCCTGGCGGCGATGTCCTCGGCGAGGACACGGTCCAGCGCGTCGTCAAGGGGCACCCGCTCGGCGGGCCTGGGGGGAACGCCGTCGACGATGCGCCGCAGGGCTTCTTCGACCGGGAGGAGGGCCATGGTCTCAGCCATCCTGTCCGCTGTCGTCGGCGTGCCAGCTGCCGGAGCGACCGCCGGATTTCTCCAGCAGGCGAATGCCGGTGATCTCGATGCCGCGATCGACCGCCTTGACCATGTCGTAGACGGTGAGGCAGGCGACGCCGACGGCGGTCAGCGCCTCCATCTCCACGCCAGTCTGGCCGGTCACCTTGGCCGTCGCCGTCACGCGCACGGCGCTGTCGGCGGCAACAGGCTCGAGATCGACGGACACCTTCGACAGGCCGAGCGGATGGCAGAGTGGTATCAGCTCGTGGGTGCGCTTGGCGCCCATGATGCCGGCGATGCGGGCGGTGCCGAGCACGTCGCCCTTCTTGGCCTCGCCACGGACGATCAGGTCCATTGTCTCGGGCGCCATCCGGACCCAGCCCTCCGCCGTCGCCGAACGGGCGGTGACCGCCTTGCCGGAGACGTCCACCATGCGCGCCGTGCCGGTCTCGTCGAGGTGGGTGAGGGCTTTGTCGGCGCACATGGGCGGGGCTCGCTCCAGCCTATACGGCCGCGTCGGCGGCGGTTCGCGACAACAGCGCGCGGGTCGCCGCGGTGACGTCGTCCTGGCGCATCAGGCTTTCGCCCACGAGGATCGCATGGATGCCGGCATCGGCAAGCAGCGCCACGTCGGCGGGCGTGAAGATGCCGCTCTCGCCGACCAGGGTATAGCCGTCCGGTACAGCCCTCGCCAATTCGATTGATGTCTGAAGGGATGTATCGAAGGTTCTGAGATTTCTATTGTTTATGCCGATCAGCCTCGACCTGAGTTGCAGCGCCCGGTCGAGCTCGGCCGTGTCGTGGATCTCGATCAGGACGGACATGCCGTAGATCTCGGCGGCGTTCTCGAGGGCGGCGGCCTCGTCGTCGGTGACGGCGGCCATGATGATCAGGATGCAGTCGGCGCCCCAGGCGCGGGCCTCGTCGACCTGATAGGGATCGAACAGGAAATCCTTGCGCAGGACGGGCAGGGAAACGGAGTCGCGCGCGGCGGTCAGATAGTCGGGGCTGCCCATGAACGAGGGGCCATCGGTCAGGACGGACAGGCAGGCGGCGCCTCCGGCCTCATAGGCGCCGGCGAGTTTCGGCGGATCGAAATCCGGGCGGATCAGGCCCTTCGACGGGCTTGCCTTCTTGATCTCCGCAATCAGCGCCGTCTCGCCCCTGGCGATACGGGCGTCGAGCGCCTCCTTGAACGGGCGGACCGGAGGCGCGCTGCGCGCGGCCGCGCAGACATCGACCAGCGGCCGGGCGGCCTTGGCGGCGGCGATCTCCTCGCGCTTGTAGGCCTCGATTTTCTTCAGGATGTCGGCCATGGCTTCACGCGGTCGATACGGTGACGAGTTTCTGCAGAACGGCGAGCGCGTCGCCGGCATCGATGGCCCTGGCCGCTATCTCGGCGCCCTCGGTAAGCGTCGCCGCCTGCCCGGCGACCACCAGCGCGGCGGCGGCGTTGAAGACGACGATGTCGCGGAAGGGGCTGTGCTCGCCACCGAGCAGGGCGCGGATCGCCGCGGCGTTGGTTGCCGCGTCGCCACCCTTCAGGTCGTCGGGGCTGGCGGTCTGCAGGCCGATATCGGCCGGCGCGATCTCGAAGGTACGGACGTCGCCGTCGACCAGTTCGGCGACATAGGTCGGCCCGGTGGTGGTGATCTCGTCGAGGCCGTCGCTGCCGTGCACGACCCAGACATGCTCGGAGCCGAGCGACGACAGCACTTCGGCCATCGGCACGATCCACTGCCGGTCGAAGACGCCGATCATCTGGCGCTTGACGCCGGCCGGATTGGAGAGGGGGCCGAGGATGTTGAAGATCGTCCGGGTGCCGAGCTCGACCCGGCTCGGGCCGACATGCTTCATCGCCGCGTGATGGGCCGGCGCGAACATGAAGCCGACACCGGCCTGCGCGATGCAGTCGGCGATCCGGCCCGGGGAAAGCTCGATATCGACGCCGAGCGCTGCAAGCGCGTCGGCGGCACCGGACTTCGACGACAGCGCGCGGTTGCCGTGTTTGGCGACGGGCACGCCGCAGGCCGCCGTGACGATCGCCGCGCAGGTCGAGATGTTGTAGGTGCCGGCCGCGTCGCCGCCGGTGCCGACGATGTCGATGGCGTTCGCGGGGGCCTTCACCGGCAGCATCTTGGCGCGCATGGTGGTGACCGCGCCGGCGATCTCGTCGACGGTCTCGCCGCGCACCCTGAGCGCCATCAGGAAGCCGCCGATCTGCGTCGGCGTCGCCTCGCCAGACATGATGATGTCGAAGGCGTGCGTCGCCTCCTTGCGGCTCAGTGGTTCGCCCGCGGCGACCTTGGCGATGAAGTCCTTGAGGCTCGTCGGTTGCATCTCTTCGTCCTGTGCGATCTTGTCGTGCCGCAAAACGCCCGCTGGTGCAAGCGCTTGGCGCGTATCAGGCGGCGCGCCTGTGCCACTCGGCGGATGCCTCGAGGAAGTTGCGCAGGATCAGATGCCCGTGCTCGGAGGCGATGCTTTCGGGATGGAACTGGACGCCGAAGACGGGATGGGTGGCATGATGCATACCCATGACGATGCCGTCTTCGGTCTCCGCGTCGACAATGAGGTCTTCCGGCAGGCTGTCGCGTTCGACGATCAGCGAGTGATAGCGGGTGGCGTGGAACGGCCCGTCGATGCCGCGGAACACGCCGGCGCCGGTATGGCTGATCTCGCTCAGCTTGCCGTGCATCAGCGTCGGCGCGCGCCCCACGGTGCCGCCATAGGCCTGGCCGATCGCCTGGTGGCCGAGGCAGACGCCCAGGATCGGCACCGACCCGCCGGCGCGCGTGATCAGGTCGAGGCAGATGCCGGCTTCGTTCGGCGTGCAGGGGCCAGGCGAGAGCACGATGCCGGTCGGATCGCCGGCGAGCACGTCCTCGACCGCGATCTTGTCGTTGCGGTGGACGCGCACGCGCGCGCCGAGCTCGCCCAGGAAATGGACGAGGTTCCAGGTGAAGCTGTCGTAGTTGTCGATCAGGACGATCATCGCCAGCTCAGCGCTTCCCGTTGCACCCTACATCATTGCCCGCGGTTCGCCGCCGAGGCGAAGCGCACAGCCTCGTCGGCGGCCCTGAACAGCGCGCGCGCCTTGTTGATGCACTCGCGCTGCTCGTTTTCCGGCACGGAGTCGGCGACGATTCCGGCGCCGGCCTGAACGTACATCTTGCCGTCCTTCACCACCGCGGTTCTTAGCACGATGCACGTATCCATGTCGCCGTCGGCGGAGAAATAGCCGACGCAGCCGGCGTAGATGCCGCGCTTTTCCTTTTCCAGCTCGTCGATGATCTGCATCGCCCGGACCTTCGGCGCGCCAGAGACGGTGCCCGCCGGGAAGCCGGCGATCAGCGCGTCGATGGAGTCGCGCGAGGGATCGATCTCGCCTTCCACGTTGGAGACGATGTGCATCACCTGGCTGTAGTATTCCAGGAAGAACTGGTCGGTGACCTTCACCGAGCCGACCTTGGAGACGCGGCCGGCGTCGTTGCGGCCGAGATCGAGCAGCATCAGGTGCTCGGCGCGTTCCTTCGGGTCGGCCAGCAGGTCCTCGGCGTTGGCGCGGTCCTCGGTCGGCGTCGCGCCGCGCGGGCGGGTGCCGGCGATCGGACGGACCGTCACCTTGTCCTCGCGCAGCCGCACCAGGATCTCCGGGCTCGACCCGACGACGGCGAAGTCGGCGAAGTTCAGGAAATACAGGAACGGTGCCGGATTGACCCGCCGCAGCGCCCGGTAGAGGGCGAAGGGCGGCAGCGTGAACGGGGCCTCGAAGCGCTGGCTGAGGACGACCTGGAAGATGTCGCCGGCGGCGATGTAGTCCTTGGCGCGCTCCACCATGGCGCGGTATTCGGCGGGTGTGGTGTTCGATACCGGGGCGCGGCCGATGACGTCGTCGGTATCGGCGCTCGCCGATTTCTCGATCGGACGGTCGAGCGCGTCGATGACCTCGTTGATCCGGTCGACGGCACGGGTATAGGCGGCGCTCGCCGACAGGTCCGCGGAGGGGCGCACCGGGGTCACCACCGTGACCTCGTCCTTCACGGAATCGAAGATTACCATGATGGTCGGCCGGGCGAATATGGCGTCCGGCAACCCGAAGGGATCGGGGTTGGGATCGCCCAGATCCTCCATCAGCCGCACCGTGTCGTAGGCCATGTAGCCGAACACGCCGGCCGACATCGCCGGCAGGTCCTCGGGCAGGTCGACGCGGGCCTCGTTGATCAGGCGCCGCAGGGCGGCCAGCGTCGGTTCCGGGCAGGGCCGGAAGCCATCGGGCTGGGCGTCCGGGCTGGTATTGATCTCGGCCTTGTTTCCAAACGCCCGGAAGACGACGTCGGGCGCGATGCCGATGATCGAGTAGCGGCCGCGCACGGCGCCGCCCTCGACGGATTCGAGCAGGAAGCTGTTCGGCCTGTCACCGGCGATCTTCAGCATAGCCGAGACGGGGGTTTCGAGATCGGCGACGAGGCGGGTCCAGACCACCTGCGGGGCGCCGACGCGATAGCGTTCCTCGAAACCGTCGTAGGCCGGCTCGATCAAAGCCATGACGCGGCCCTTGGCGTAGAGGGCGGTGTCACAGGCTGCTCTCGCCGAGAGCGACCCGCAGGGCTTCCTGATTGATCAAGGTGCCGATGCGCTTCTCCAGTTCCTGCAGGTACTGGCTGAGCAGATCGTTGGAGATGCCGTCCTCGATTTCCGCCGTGTATTCCTCGGCTTCGCCGGGCTTGAACGGCGGAATATCGATGTCGGTGACGCGGAAGACGACCCGCTGCGGCGCCTGCGCGGCGGCGGTCGCGTTGATCTCGCCCTCCGGCGTCGTGAACAGGAGCTGCACCGCCGGTGCGGCGAACGGACCATCGGTCGCGCCGCGCGCGATCGGGCCGACGAGGCCCGACGTGGTTCCCAGTTCCTCGGCCACGGCGAAGAAGCCGGCGCCGCCGCGAATCTGCTCGGCGACGTCCTTGGCTTTCGCCTCGACGGCCTTGCGGGTCTCGTCGGCGCGCCACGCCTCGGCGACCTTGTCGCGGGCTTCCTCGAACGCCAGGTCGCGGGACGGGGTGATATCGAGCACCTCCAACCAGGCCCAGCCGTCGCCGCGGGTCTGGAGGGGATCGGCCTCGACGCCGATGTCGGTCGCGAAGGCTTCCGAAAGGAACTGCGGCGACTCCGGAAGGCCGGAAACGCGGCTTTCCTCCGGATTCAGCCCGTTGCTGTCGATCGCCTCGACCTCGCGGTAGGGCAGGCCCTGCTTCTGGCCGATTTCGGCGAGCGTCATGCCCGCGGCGCGGTCGTCCTCGATCGCGTCGTAGACGTCGAGGATCTGATCCTTGGCCTTCTGCGTGGCCAGATCGATACGGATTTCGTCGCGAACGTCCTCGAAGGTCTTGTTCACGCCGGACACGATCTCGGTCACGCGCACCAGCACCGGGCCGAAGGTGCCCTGCACCGGCTGGCTGATCTCGCCGATCTCGAGATTAAACGCGGCTTCGCCGATTGCCGGGTCGAGGATGCCGTCTTTGGTCAGGGTGCCGAGCTTGCGGTCGTCCTCGGTGAGGCCGAGCTCGGCCGCCACGTCCTCGAAGCTCTTGCCGTCGGCGATTTCCGCGCGCGCCGTTTCGGCGGCGGCGGCGTCACTGAAGACGATCCGTTCGATGGTGCGGCGCTCCGGAGCGCCGAACCGGCCCGGATCGGCGTCATAGGAGGCTTTCAGTTCCTCCTCGCTCACCTCGATCTCGTTCGCCAGTTCCGCCGGTGCGATCGCGAGTATGGCGACCTTCCGGTATTCCGGGGCCCGGAAGTCGACCTTGTTCTCGTCGTAGTAGCTGCGGAGCTGTTCCTCGGTCGGATCGGGAACGGTATCGACCATTGCCGGGGTGATGACGATAAACTCAGCCGACCGCGTCTCTTTGCGAAAGCGGTCGATGGCCTTTTCGAGAACTTCCGGGGCGCGAACGTCGCCGCCGACCGCCTCAGCGATCATCTGGCGCATCAGGACGTTTCGCTGCTGGTAGACGAAACCGGCTTCCGAGAAGCCGTTGGACCGCAGCACCTGTTCGAAGTAGGTGCGGTCGAACTGTCCGCCGGGAGTCTGGAACGCCGGATCCTTGCGGATGCTTTCGGCGATCACCGCGTCGGTCACGCCGAGGCCCATGGTCTTGGCCTCGTCGTTGAGCGCTGCCTCTGCCATCAGACGTCCGAGGACACGGTTGTCGAGACCGATCGAACGGGCCTGATCCATGGTCAGGTAGGTGCCGACCTGGCGCGATACCTGCTGGATTTCCTGCTGCAGGGAGGAGCGGAACTCGTCGATCGTGATCGGCGTATTTCCGACTTCGGCTACGTCGGTACCGCGATAGCCGGAAAAAATGTCGGCGACGCCCCAGACCGCGAAGCTGAGCACCAACAGCCCCAACAAGATCTTCGCAATCCATCCGGACGTACTACGACGCAAGGCTTCCAACATAGCGATACGGTATCCGTTTGATTTGTCTTCGTTACCCGGCACGACTCCGGCCGGCTAAGGGCGCGCATATTAGGAATCTCGTGCCCAAGCGGCAAGCGGTCCTTCTGGGTCGCAGATACGCCAGTCGAATTCGCGATTGCGGCGTGTCGTCTTCAAGCCGCCGGGTAGGGTATATAAGCGAACTTGCTGCCGGAGGCGATTGCGATGGCGAAATGCAGCATCCTGACGTGGCAGGAAATCCCCTCGATGATCGAGGCCCGCGATGTGAGCGGTAGCCACAAGATACAATTAAGTGCCCGTTTCCAGGAGCTGATCGACCTTGTCGCCATACGCCGCGGCCTGGCGGGCACCGACCAATACCTGGAGGCGTGGCGTCGCGGCAGACCGGTGGAGCGCGACGGCGACGCCATCAGCGCGGCGCAGGCGTTGGCCGAGGAAATCGAGGCTCAATACGACGCGATTCGCGCGGCCGCTATCGCCGGCACGGACGGCTGAGCGGGGCTTCCGTGGGTGGCGCCGGAAACAGCCCCGGAGTGATGTCCTGGCGGAGCGCGGGCTTCGCCGCCGACCCGGATCGGCTTCTTCGCGTTCATGGGTATCGGGATCCTGCCCGTATCCGACCACGCGTGCGGACCATCGCCGAGCGGGTGAGCGGCGAGATTGCCGGGATCGCATCGCCCGAGGCCCGCTATGTCCGCTTGCCGATCGTTTCCGTCGCGGACGGCGTTCTGACGCTTGCCGGGGGGCACCGGTTCAATTGCGGGGCCTTCGATCGGCTGCTGGGCGAAGCGACGGAGGTCATCGTCTTCGTCCTGACGCTTGGGGCGGGGATGGACGCCGCCGCGGCACGCCGATTTGAGGCGGCCGAACCGGTGGACGCGCTGTTCATCGAAACCGCCGGCTGGCTGTGCGTCGAGAAGGCGACGCGGATGCTCGCCGCGACGATTCAGGAGGAGCTTGCGCTGGAAGGTCTCCGGCTCACGTTCCGTCTCGGTCCCGGCTACGACTACAAGGCCGGTACGGACAGAACGGTTTGGGGGCTGGAGGAGCAATCGGCGCTTTTCGACGTCTTCGGTGATGCCCCGCTGCCGGTCGTCCTCATGGAAAGTCGCGCTATGACGCCGAAGCTGTCGCGATCCGGTCTTTTCGGCGTCGCTCAGCGGTCCTGAGCTTCCGATTTTCGATTGGGTTCGACTTATTCCGCCGATCTGCTATGCAGCGCCAGCTTCATCAAGAAAGTAGAGAACATGACACCCGACATTCGGCCGCTTGTCGCCGGAAACTGGAAAATGAATGGCCTTAGAGCATCGGCCGCCGAATTCGGCGCGATGATCGAAGGGTATGACGACGATTTGAAGGAGCGGGTCGATCTAATGATCTGTCCGCCGTCTACGCTGGTCATGGCGTTCTCCCAGATCGCGCTCCAGTCGTCGCTTTCGGTCGGGGGGCAGGATTGCCACGCGAAGGATTCGGGCGCCCATACCGGCGATATCTCCGCCGGGATGATGGCCGACTCCGGCGCGGCGGCGGTGATCGTCGGCCATTCGGAGCGGCGGCAGGATCACGGGGAAACCGACGAGATGGTGCGCGCCAAAGCCGAAGCGGCCTGGCGGGCGGGCCTCACCGCGATCGTCTGCGTCGGCGAGACGGAGGCCGAGCGCAAGGACGACAAGACCCTCGAGAGGATCGGGGCGCAGCTCGCCGGCTCGATTCCGGACGGCGCGATGGCCGCGCGCATGATCGTTGCCTATGAGCCGGTATGGGCGATCGGCACGGGCATGACGCCGACGGCCAAGGACGTCGCGGAGGTGCACGGGTTCATCCGCGAGCGGCTGAAGGATCGTTTCGGCGAGGAAGGGGCGAGAACCCGCGTGCTGTACGGCGGTTCGGTCAAGCCGTCGAATGCCGTCGAACTGATGGCGGTCGCCAACGTGGACGGGGCGCTCGTCGGCGGCGCAAGCCTGAAAGCTTCCGATTTCCTTGCAATCGCCGAAGCCTATCGCCAGATCACGAGCTGATCGAAATGATTGTGCCGGGGTAGCGCGTCGGGCTTCCCCGGTGTAAAAGGCCTGCGAATTCCCGACATCTGGATTTGTATCGAAGATGGAAACCGTCATCATCGTCATCCACCTCATGGTGGTCGTGGCGCTCGTTGCCGTAGTAATGCTGCAGAAGTCCGAAGGCGGTGCCCTTGGCATCGGCGGCGGCGGTGGCGGCGGCTTCATGACCGGTCGCGGCACCGCGAACGTCCTGACCCGCACCACCACGATTCTCGCTGCGGCGTTTTTCGCGACCTCGATAGTGCTGACGCTGCTTGCGCGAAGCGGCGGCGAGGCGCCGTCGATCTTCGACAGCGCGCCGATGGGGGCGCCGGCGGGTGCGCCGGTGGCGGGCGAGGCTCCGGCAGACGGCACGGGCGGCGCCAACGTCCTCGATCAGATCAAGCGGCTCGAGGAACAAGAGCAGCAGCCCGCGTCTCCGCAGGCGCCGCAATCACAGTAGTCGGCACAGTAACTGGCACAGGAGCCGGCACGGTCGCTGGCTCGGTGACTTCACGAAATCCGACCTGTCCGTAGCGGCAGGTCGGTTTGCATGTCGAAAATCGGGTGGGGAGGCGTAAAACGACTCCCCGAATCGTTCGCGACGGAGTTAATTTCGGGGCCCATGGCGCGGTACGTATTCATAACCGGCGGCGTGGTCTCCTCCCTCGGCAAGGGTCTCGCTTCAGCGGCGCTCGGCGCGCTGCTACAGGCGCGCGGGTTTACCGTGCGGCTGAAGAAGCTGGATCCCTATCTCAATGTCGATCCGGGGACCATGAGCCCCTATCAGCACGGCGAGGTCTTCGTCACCGATGACGGTGCCGAAACCGACCTCGATCTCGGCCATTACGAGCGATTCACCGGGGTGCCCTGTTCGCAGGACGACAACATCACCACGGGCCGGATATACCAGGACATCATCACCAAGGAGCGGCGCGGCGACTATCTCGGCGCCACCATCCAGGTGATCCCGCACGTCACCGACGCCATCAAGGACTTCGTGCGGCGCGGAAACGAGGGCGTCGATTTCGTGCTCGTCGAGATCGGCGGCACCGTCGGTGACATCGAGGGGCTGCCGTTCTTCGAGGCGATCCGCCAGCTCGGCCAGGAGCTGCCGCGCGGCGATGCGGTGTTCATCCATCTCACCCTGCTGCCGTACATTCCGAGCGCCGGCGAGATGAAGACCAAGCCGACGCAGCACTCGGTGAAGGAGCTGCGCTCCATCGGCATCCAGCCCGACATCCTGTTGTGCCGTTGCGACCGGCCGATCCCGCACGACGAGCGGCGCAAGCTGGCGCTGTTCTGCAACGTGCGCGAATCCGCGGTGATCGAGGCCCGGGACGTCGACACGATCTATGCCGTGCCGCTGGCCTATCATGACGAGGGGCTCGACGACGAACTCCTGCGTGCCTTCGGCATGGAGCCCGGCGCCGAGCCGGACCTGTCGAAATGGGTGGAGATCGCGGAGCGGGTCCGCAATCCCGAAGGCGAGGTGACGATCGCCATCGTCGGCAAGTACACGGGCCTGAAGGACGCCTACAAGTCGCTCAACGAAGCGCTGATGCACGGCGGTATCGCCAACCGGGTGCGCGTCAATATCGACTGGATCGAGTCCGAAGTATTCGAGCGCGAGGATCCCGCCCCGTTCCTGGAGCAGGTCAACGGCATCCTGGTTCCCGGCGGGTTCGGCGAGCGCGGGGCGGAAGGCAAGATCGCGGCCGCGGGCTTCGCGCGGGAGCGCAACGTGCCCTATTTCGGCATCTGCTTCGGCATGCAGATGGCCGTCATCGAGTCGGCCCGTAACCTGGTCGGCATCGAGAACGCCAGTTCCACGGAATTCGGCCCTGCCGCCGAGCCGGTCGTCGGCCTGATGACCGAGTGGCTGAAGGGCAACGATCTGGAGAAACGCGCCGCGCAAGGCGATCTAGGCGGCACGATGCGGCTCGGTGCCTATCCGGCCGCTCTGCAGTCCGGCAGCAAGATCGCCGGGATCTACGGCGCAACCGAGATTTCCGAGCGCCACCGGCACCGCTACGAGGTCAATGTCGCCTACCGCGACCGGCTGGAGCAGCACGGGATGCGCTTTGCCGGCATGTCGCCGGACGGGATATTGCCGGAGACGGTGGAATTCGCCGAGCACCCGTGGTTCATCGGCGTGCAGTACCACCCGGAACTGAAGTCGCGGCCGTTCGACCCGCACCCGCTGTTCAGCTCGTTCATCGCGGCCGCGGTCGAGCAGAGCCGCCTGGTGTGACCGTCGGCGTGATTGCCAGCGGCGGCGTGACGCGTTAAGCCGCTTCGATCATGGCTCGTGGTATCGATCATCTCGTTCTTGCCGTGCACGGTCTCGACCGGGCGCGCGCCGTCTACGAACGTCTTGGCTTCACGGTGACACCGAAGGCGCAGCATCCCTTCGGCACCGAGAACCATCTGGTCCAGCTCGACGGTTGTTTCCTGGAACTGCTGGGAATCATCGATCCCGACCTGTTTCCGGTACCCGAGCCCGGACAATTCAGTTTTCCGCGCTTCAATTTCCGCTTTCTCGAGCAATTCGAGGGCATGAGCATGCTCGTGCTCGACTCAAGCGATGCTGCTGGTGACGCGAAAGCCTTCGCCGAGGCGGGCATCCAGGCCTATGTGCCGTTCGCGTTCGGCCGCGACGCCAAGCTGCCCGACGGGTCGCTCGCGCGGGTCGGCTTCACGTTGGCTTTCGCGTCGGATCCGTCGGCTCCGGAGGCGGCTTTCTTCACCTGCCAGCAGCGCGCGCCGGAGCACTTCTGGAAACCGGACTACCAGCGCCACGCCAACACCGCGAAGACGGTCCTGGAGGTGGTGATGGTCGCCGACACACCGGCGGACCACCACATGTTCTACGAGGCCTTCGTGGGGACGCGCGAGGTGCGGGCCACCAGCATGGGCCTGACGGTCGAGACGGCGCGGGGCCGGATCCGCATCGAAACGCCGGCGGCGGTGGCGGCGACGTGGGGCGACGCGGTCCCGGTCGCGGACTACCGCAGCCCGCGCTTTGCTGCCTATGTCATCGGGGTGGAGCGTCTGGAGGCGGCGGCGGACTGCCTGGAACGCGCCGGAATTCCCTTCGAGCGACGCGGCGACAGGCTGATCGTGCCGGCAAGCGAGACGCTGGGCGCGGCGATTGCCTTCGAGGCGGTGCGGACCTGACGTGCTGATCATTCTCGGCGGACTGCCCGGGAGCGGGAAGACTTCGATCGCGCGGGACCTGGCGCGCCGGCTAGGCGCGGTGCACCTCCGCATCGATACGATCGAGCAGGCGCTGCGGGAGACCGGCAAGGTCGTCCAGTCGATGGAGGACGCGGGCTACCAGGTCGCCTATGTCGTCGCGGAGGACAACCTAAGGCTCGGCCGGACGGTGATCGCGGATTCCGTCAATCCGATCGCGATCACGCGGGAGGCCTGGCAGGCGGTGGCGGAGCGGGCCGGCGTCCGGGCCGTCGAGGTGGAAATCCTGTGCTCGGACGAGGACGAGAATCGCCGCCGGGTCGAGACGCGGGCGCCGGATATTCCGGGGTTCGCGCTGCCGACCTGGGACGCGGTGGTGGCGCGGCACTACGAGCCGTGGGACACAGCGGACGTGGTTATCGATACTGCGGATTGCGATCTGGACGACGCCGTCGCGCGTCTGCTCTCGCGGCTTCAGGCCATTTGACGTAAACACCTCGATGTAAACACCTTGGCGGAATCACCGGTCGAGCACCATCGGGCCCGACGGCTCACTTCGCGGGAGACGACATGTCAGGCGTAAACGCTACCGTCAGCATCGGACCGGCCAGCTTCGGCAACGACAGGCCGCTCTGCCTGATCGCGGGGCCGTGCCAGATGGAAAGCCGGGCACACGCGCTGGAGACGGCGCGGGCGCTGAAGGAAATGGCCGAAACGCTCGGCATCGGGCTCGTCTACAAGAGCTCTTACGACAAGGCGAACCGCACCAGCGCGTCGGGCGCGCGGGGCATCGGCCTCGACGCCTCGCTGCCGGTGTTCGCCGAAATCCGCGAGACGACCGGGCTTCCCGTGCTCACCGACGTGCACGAGACCTGGCAGTGCGCGATGGTCGCCGAAGCGGTCGACGTGCTGCAGATCCCTGCCTTCCTGTGCCGGCAGACCGACCTGTTGAAGGCCGCGGCCGAGACCGGCTGCGTCGTCAACGTCAAGAAGGGCCAGTTCCTGGCGCCCTGGGACATGAAGAACGTGGTCGACAAGGTCGCGGGCTTCGGCAACCCGAACGTGCTGGTCACCGAGCGTGGCGCGAGCTTCGGCTACAACACGCTGGTCTCCGACATGCGGTCGCTCCCGATCCTGGCGGGCCTCGGCGCGCCGGTGATTTTCGATGCCACCCATTCGGTGCAGCAGCCGGGCGGGCAGGGGACGTCTTCGGGCGGCCAGCGGGAGTTCGTGCCGGTGCTGGCGCGCGCCGCGGTCGCCGTCGGGGTCGCCGGCGTCTTCATCGAGACCCATCCGGATCCCGACAAGGCGCCGTCGGATGGCCCGAACATGATCGCGATGAAGGATCTGCCGGCGCTGGTTGAGACGCTGATGGCGTTCGATACGGTGGCGAAGGGGCGGCCGGTCCGGCTCTAGCCGCGCCCCCTGTACGGCGCCACGCCCCGATCCGGGCCCCGCAGGCCTGTCGGAGCCGCTCCCGTCTGCCGGAGCACGTAGTCGGGGTGCGGGGCGGGCACGCGGTCGAGCACCGCCGCTTCGGGGGGAGGTCGGGAGCGGGACCGTCGCGACCGAGCTGCGGGTCGGTGTCGGTCATGGCGGCAAAGCCTTCGGGCGCGCACTTCGAAGAAGGGCCGCGGCACGCGGGACACGGGCGCACGTGGCGGTTTTCGCGCCAATGGCCCTTTCCTGTGGCAGGCGGCTCGGCTATTAGCCCCTGAACGCATGCTGTAAGCACCGGAAAGGACGAAAATGACCGCCATTATCGACATCGTCGGCCGCGAGATCCTCGACAGCCGCGGCAATCCGACCGTGGAAGTCGACGTGGTTCTGGAGGACGGGACGATCGGCCGCGCCGCGGTGCCTTCCGGCGCCTCGACCGGCGCGCACGAGGCGGTCGAGCTGCGCGACGGCGGCGAGCGCTATCTCGGCAAGGGCGTGACCCAGGCCGTGGACGCGGTCAACGGCGAGATCTTCGACACGCTGGCGGGGATGGACGCGGAAGAACAGGTCCAGATCGACGCCGTTCTGAATGAACTCGACGGCACCCCCAACAAGAAGCGGCTCGGCGCCAACGCCATCCTCGGCGTCTCCCTGGCTGTCGCGCGGGCCGCGGCCGACGCGGTGGGGCTGCCGCTGTATCGCTATGTCGGCGGCGTCAACGCGCGTGTACTGCCGGTTCCGATGATGAACATCGTCAATGGCGGCGCGCATGCCGACAACCCGATCGACATCCAGGAATTCATGATCATGCCGGTCGGCGCGGAGACGTTCGCCGAGGGCCTGCGCATGGGCGCGGAGGTGTTCCACACGCTCAAGAGCGGCCTGAAGGCCGCGGGCCACAATACCAATGTCGGCGACGAGGGCGGCTTCGCCCCGAACCTGAGCTCTGCCCGAGAGGCGCTCGACTTCATCATGAAGTCGGTCGAGACGGCGGGCTACAAGCCGGGCGAGGATGTGGTTCTGGCGCTCGACGTTGCCTCCACCGAGTTCTTCGAGAACGGCCGCTATCAGCTGAAGGGCGAGGGCAAGGTGCTCGATCCCGAGCACATGGTCGCCTACCTGGCGGAGCTGGTGGACGCCTATCCGATCGTCTCGATCGAGGACGGCATGGACGAGGACGACTGGCGCGGCTGGAAGATGCTGACCGAGACGATCGGCGATCGCTGCCAGCTCGTCGGCGACGACCTGTTCGTCACCAACACCGAGCGTCTGTCGCGCGGCATCGAGGAAGGCGTCGCCAACGCGATCCTGGTGAAGGTCAACCAGATCGGCTCGCTGACCGAGACGCTGGAAGCCGTCGACATGGCGCATCGGGCCGGCTATCGCGCGGTGATGTCGCACCGCTCCGGCGAGACCGAGGATTCGACCATCGCCGATCTCGCCGTCGCCACCAATTGCGGACAGATCAAGACCGGCTCGCTCGCCCGGTCCGACCGGCTGGCGAAGTACAACCAGCTCCTGCGGATCGAGGAAGAGCTCGGCGTGACCGCGCTCTATGCCGGCCGGGCCGCGTTGAAGGCGTTCTAGGAGCGCCGCTCCTCCGACACGACTTGATTGCCGGGCCGCAGGCCCGGCAATCCCGTAAGGGGGCCTGGAGTTCCCCGACCATGTCCGGGACGCCCCCGGCGATGTCCGGGACACCGGAACCGGCGCGGCCTGCGGCCGTCGGCGCCCGTCCACTGCAATCGCCATGGCGCGCCGGCAGAGTTAATCGAGCCTTAACGGGATTGGCCGACGATACCGTCCGTAATCCCTGTGGAGGCTTTTGCCATGGCGAGGCGTACCGTCCGTTCCTCGACGGCCGGAATTCTCATTCCCGTAATCGGCGCCGCCGTGATCGGCTATTTCGTCTATCACGGCCTTACCGGCGCGCGCGGCTTCTATGCCTCGCAGCAGCTTCGCGCCGAGGTCGCGGAGCTGGAACAGGAGCTTGCCGATCTGCGCCGGGAACGGGAGTCCCTGGAGCAGCATGTGGCGCTGCTGCGGCCCGAAAGCCTCGATCCGGATATGCTGGAAGAGCGGGCGCGCGTCCTGCTCAACGTCGCCCATCCCAACGATATTGTGATCATGCGCGGGCAACGCTAAGCGGGGTTCCGCAGCGGTCACCCCTAGTTTAACCGTTTTTCGGTTAAAAACCTGTTTTTCTATATTTATCAATAGGTTGTATTATTAGATAATTTTTCTCTGTCACTGGTTTTTCGATCGCGGGTACGATACCTCTTGCGCAACAACTGGGCATCCAGGGAGGACCCGCATGGCGGCTCGCGCCAAATCCGACTCCCGTCGCACGGCGGCGGCGAAACCCCGGTCTCGATCGAAGCCGGCCGCGAAGGCGAAATCTCGCGCTGGGACGAAGACGTCGCTTCGTGGCAGTCCTGCTTCCGATTTCACCAGGGAACAGGAGCTCGAAGCCTATCGCGAGATGCTGCTGATCCGGCGCTTCGAGGAGAAGGCCGGGCAGATGTACGGGATGGGGCTTATCGGCGGTTTCTGCCATCTCTACATCGGCCAGGAAGCCGTCGTCGTCGGCATGCAGATGATGGCCAAGGGCGGCGATCAGGTCATCACCGGCTATCGCGACCACGGCCACATGCTGGCCTGCGGCATGGACCCGAAGGGCGTCATGGCCGAGCTGACCGGCCGGCGGGGCGGCTACTCCAAGGGCAAGGGCGGCTCGATGCACATGTTCTCCGTCGAGAAGGGCTTCTTCGGCGGACACGGCATCGTCGGCGGCCAGGTGTCGCTGGGCACCGGCCTGGCCTTCGCGAACAAGTATCGCGGCAACGACAACGTCAGCTATACCTATTTCGGCGACGGCGCGGCCAACCAGGGCCAGGTCTACGAAAGCTTCAACATGGCGAAGTTGTGGAAGCTGCCGGTCGTCTACGTCATCGAGAACAACAAGTACGGCATGGGCACGAGCATCAGCCGCGCCTCGGCCACCACGGATCTGTCGCATCGCGGCGCCTCCTTCGACATTCCGGGCAAGCAGGTCGACGGCATGGACGTGCGCGCCGTGCACGCGGCCGGCGAGGAAGCAGCCGAATGGTGCCGTGCGGGGAATGGACCCTTCATCCTGGAGATGCTGACCTATCGCTATCGCGGCCATTCCATGTCGGATCCGGCCAAGTACCGGTCCAAGGAAGAGGTCCAGAAGATGCGCCAGGAGCACGATCCGATCGAGCAGGTGAAGGCGCGCCTGACCGAGGAGCACAAGGTCGCAGAGGGCGAGCTGAAGGATATCGACCGCGACGTGCGCGGTATCGTCAACGAGGCGGCCGAATTCGCCCAGACCGATCCGGAGCCCGACGCGTCGGAGCTCTGGACCGACGTGCTGCGCTGAGCCGGGGAGGGACGATACATGCCGGTACAAGTACTGATGCCCGCCCTTTCCCCGACGATGGAAGAGGGCACGCTGTCGAAATGGGTCAAGCAGGAGGGGGATGCGATCACCGCCGGCGACGTCATCGCCGAGATCGAGACCGACAAGGCGACCATGGAGGTCGAGGCGGTCGACGAGGGCACGCTGGGCAAGATCCTGGTTGCAGAGGGCACCGAGGCGGTGAAGGTCAACACGCCGATCGCGTTGATCCTGTCCGAGGGCGAGGACGCCAGCGCGCTCGAGGGCGCCGCGGCCGCGCCTGCGCCGAAGCCGGCGGAGCCCGAACCCGAGGCCGCCCCGACGGCACCCCCCGCCGAAGCATCCGCGGCCGAAGCGCCCGCTGAAGCACCGGCCGCACAGCCGGCGCTGTCCACCCAGACCCGCCCGGCCGAGCAGGCCGAGGCTCTGCCCGAGGTGCCGGAAGGCACCGAGATGGTCGAGATGACGGTGCGCGAGGCGCTGCGCGACGCCATGGCGGAGGAAATGCGCCGCGACGAGGCGGTGTTCCTGATGGGTGAGGAAGTCGCCGAATACCAGGGCGCCTACAAGGTCTCGCAGGGGCTGCTGGACGAGTTCGGTCCGCGCCGCGTGGTCGACACGCCGATCACCGAGCACGGCTTCACCGGCCTGGGCGTCGGCGCCGCGATGGCGGGGCTGAAGCCGATCGTCGAGTTCATGACCTTCAATTTCGCCATGCAGGCGATGGACCAGATCATCAACTCGGCCGCCAAGACCCACTACATGTCCGGCGGCCAGGTGACCTGCTCGATCGTGTTCCGCGGGCCCAACGGCGCGGCCTCCCGCGTCGCCGCCCAGCACAGCCAGGACTACGCGAGCTGGTACAGCCACGTACCGGGGCTCAAGGTGGTGCAGCCGCATTCGGCGGCCGACGCCAAGGGGCTGCTGAAGGCGGCCATCCGCGACCCCAATCCGGTCGTGTTCCTGGAAAACGAGATCCTCTACGGCCACACCTTCCCGGTGCCGATGATGGACGATTTCGTGCTGCCGATCGGCAAGGCGAAGGTGGCCAAGGAAGGGTCGGACGCGACGATCGTCTCCTGGGGCATCGGCATGACCTATGCGCTGAAGGCGGCCCAGGAGCTACGCGCCGAGGGGATCGACGCCGAGGTGATCGACCTGCGGACGATCCGGCCGATGGATGTCGACACGATCGTTCAGTCGGTCAAGAAGACCGGGCGCTGCGTCACGGTCGAGGAAGGCTGGCCGCAGGCGTCGGTGTCTTCGGAGATCGCCGCGCAGCTGATGGACAAGGCCTTCGACTGGCTCGACGCGCCCGTGCTGCGCGTCACCGGCAAGGACGTGCCGATGCCCTATGCCGCCAATCTCGAGAAGCTGGCGCTGCCCTCGGTGAAGGAGGTCATCGAGGCGGTGAAGGCCGTGACGTACAAGGATTGACGGTCGGACACCGAACCAAGGCCGTCCCAGGTATCGCTAGGAAACGACCATGCCCATCGACATCCTGATGCCCGCGCTGTCGCCGACCATGGAGGTCGGGACGCTGTCCAAGTGGCTCGTAAACGAAGGCGACGCGGTCGCGCCGGGCGATATCATCGCCGAGATCGAGACCGACAAGGCGACGATGGAAGTGGAGGCGGTCGACGAGGGAACCGTCGGCAAGCTCCTCGTGGCCGCCGGAACCGCCGACGTGCCGGTCAACCAGAAGATCGCGATCCTGCTCGAAGAGGGCGAGGACGCGGGCGCGCTGAAGGACGCGGAGGCCGCGGCGCCGAAGCCGAGCGCGCCGGCACAAGCCACGCCAGCCGCCGAGACACCGGCCGCGCCGGCGCCTCGGGAGGAGGCCGCCGCAACACCGCCAAGCCCGCGGCCCGAAGAGGGCGCCTCGGCGCCCGCCTCTAAGGGCGGGAGTGCTCCGGCCGCCAACGGGCACGATGCCGGCGGCGCGCGCGTCTTCGCCTCGCCCTTGGCGCGACGGCTGGCGAAGGAGCAGGGGCTCGATCTCTCCGCGATCTCGGGCTCAGGCCCGCACGGACGGGTGGTGAAGCGCGATATCGAAGCGGCCGCCGCATCCGGCGCCGCCAAGGCGGCGCCCAAAGCAGCCGCTGCCGCCGGTGCCCCGGCTGCCGGGCCTGCGCCGATCCAGGCACCGTCCGACGACAAGATCCGGGCGCTGTTCCGGGACGGGACCTACGAGGTCGTTCCGCACGACAACATGCGCAAGGTCATCGCGCGGCGACTGACCGAGGCGAAGTCGACGATCCCGCATTTCTACCTGAGCGTCGACGTGGCGCTCGACGCGCTGCTGAAGCTCAGAAGCGAGATCAACGCGCAGGCGACCGTGGTGGACGGCAGCCCGGCCTACAAGCTGTCGGTCAACGACTTCGTCATCAAGGCGCAGGCGCTGGCGCTGAAGGCGGTGCCGGAGGCGAATGTCACCTGGACCGAAAGCGGCCTCTTGAAGCACTCCGTCGCCGATGTCGGCGTCGCCGTCGCCATTCCCGGCGGCCTGATCACGCCGGTGGTGCGCGATGCCGACAAGAAGACGCTGTCGGCGATTTCCAACGAGATGAAGGATTTCGCCGCCCGCGCCAGGGCGCGCAAGCTGATGCCCGAGGAATACCAGGGCGGCTCGACGGCGATCTCCAATCTCGGCATGTACGGCATCAAGGACTTCTCCGCCGTCATCAACCCGCCGCACGCGACGATCCTGGCGGTCGGCGCGGGCGAGGAGAGGGCCGTCGTCAAGGACCATGCGCTGGCCATCGCCACGGTGATGACCTGCACGCTGTCGACCGACCACCGTGCCGTCGACGGCGCGCTCGGCTCGGAGCTGATCAGCGCATTCAAGGGCTTCATCGAGAAGCCCATGTCGATGCTGGTCTGACGTCGCG